>CAYZIA010000009.1:14557-26737 GCA_964478325.1 uncultured Weeksellaceae bacterium | reverse complement strand
CCACTGCTTGATTGATTTGGTTCAATTCTTTGGCGGTAAAATCACGATAAGTTCCCAATGGGATATCCAGTTTGATATTCATAATTCGGACCCTTTTTAGTTTTTTTACATCATATTCTAAGTATTCACACATTCTTCTAATCTGCCTATTTAGGCCTTGGGTAAGAATAATTCTGAATTTTTTTTTATCCATTTGTTTTACAAAACATTTTCTGGTAATCGTATCCAAAATAGGAACGCCATTACTCATAGATTCAATAAATTCTTTGGTTACTGGTTTGTGAACCGTTACTTCATATTCCTTTTCATGATTGTTTCGGGCACGTAAAATTTTGTTTACAATATCTCCGTCATTGGTAAGAAAAATAAGCCCTTCTGATGGCTTGTCTAATCTTCCAATAGGAAAAATTCGTGTTGGATAATTAATATAATCTATAATATTATTTTTTTCTCGGTTTTGATCGGTTGTACAAACAATTCCAGCTGGTTTGTTAAAAGCTAAATAAACCATTTTTTTCTTTCTAAGCTGAGAAACTACTTTTCCATTCACACGCACCTCATCTTCATCAGAAACTTTAGTCCCCATTTCTGGTATTTTACCATTAATTGTTATTCTCCCTTGTTCAATTAATTTGTCGGCTGACCTTCTGGAACAGTGTCCTATTTCTGAAAGAAATTTATTAATTCTTGTAAGTTTTACTTTGCTCATAATTAAGCGCAAAAATACGTTTTAATTTTTAATCAAATTCCATTTAAAAAAAGCAAATAGCTAAAGAATTCTATTAAATTTGTCGGAAAGTAAAACTCAAAAAAAATGTTTAAAAAATTCTTATTTTCAATACTGGTTGGCATCTTTTCTTTTTCTGCAATAGCAGATGAAGGAATGTGGTTGCCACAACTTTTACAAAGCTTAAATGAAGAAGATATGCAGGCAAGTGGCCTACAACTTACAGCAGCCGATTTGTACAGCATCAATGAATCTTCTCTTAAAGATGCTATCGTTTCGTTAGGAGGTTTTTGCACTGCTGAAATGATTTCAAATGAAGGGCTAATGCTAACCAATCATCATTGTGCTTTTGATGCCATTCAAACACACTCAACCGTTTCAAATGATTATTTGGAAGATGGGTTTTGGGCTATGAGCCGATCTGCTGAGTTAAAAAATGAAGGGCTTACTGCTACTTTTTTGATAAGTGTTGAGTCGGTAACCGAAAGGGTATTAGCTGAAATTGATGAATTAACGACTTCAGAGCCTGATAGAAAAAAAAAGATAGCAGAAGCTATAAAAAATATTATAGCAGAAACTACTAAAGATAATAATTACAATGCCAAAATCAAATCTTTTTTTGGTGGAAACGAGTATTATCTTTTGGTGTATGAAATTTTTAAGGATGTGCGTTTGGTAGGCGCACCACCATCATCCATTGGAAAATTTGGTGGAGATACTGATAATTGGATGTGGCCAAGACACACTGGTGATTTTGCGCTTTTCCGTGTTTACACGGCTCCTGATGGAAGCCCTGCGAAATATTCGGAAGAAAATATTCCTTTAAAACCAAAACACTTTTTGCCTATCTCTTTAGATGGCGTGAATAATGGCGATTATACTATGATTTATGGCTTCCCTGGAAGAACCGATAGATATTTGACTTCTTATGGGGTAAAAGAAGCTATTGAACAATCAGGACCAACAATTGTTGATATTAGAAGTAAAAAATTGGCTATTATGAAATCTTTTATGGATAAGAGTAGTAAAATTAAAATTCAATATGCGGCAAAATATGCTCAAACATCCAACTATTGGAAATACTTTATTGGACAAAGTAAGGGCTTAAAAAGAATGCGGGTTTATGAGAAGAAAAAAGAAATTGAGGATAATTTTAGAGTTTGGGTAGCAAGTGGAGATGAAAAAAGGCAAAAAAAATATGGCAAAGCATTGGATTTGATTGAGGACGCATACTTTACTAACAAAAAAATTAATGTTCCGCGAACTTACCTTAATGAAGCAATTTTTCGAGGAGCAGAAATTTTGTATTTTTCTTTTACTATAAACAATATGGTGAGTCGTTTGCCAAAAGAAGACGGCAAGGAAAGAAGGAAACAAATTAACGCTATTAAAAGTACTGGGAAAGATTTTTATAAAGACTACAATCCGGAACTAGATGAAAATTTGCTTTCTGCAATGCTAGAAATGTATTATTACAACATTCCAAAAAGCCAGCACCCTGAAGTTTTGCAAAAAATAGAAAAACAACACTTTGGACTAAAAAAATTGGACTTTGATTTTTATGCTAAAAAGGTATTTAAAAAATCTGTTTTTTCAAATCGTGTAAAATTTTATGATTTCTTAAATAGTGCTTCAATAAAGAAAATTGAAAAGGATCCGGCTTACAAAACACTGAAATCGATTCATAATTTTTGGATGTCGAATCATTATCCTATACGTACACAAATTAGAGCAGATTTAGAGAAAGGAAATCGCCTTTTTATTGCTGGATTAAGAGAAATGAATCCTGAGATAAAATATTATCCTAATGCTAATTCTACCATGCGTTTAACTTATGGGAATGTTGGAGATTATCAGCCAGGAAATGCTATGATGTATGATTATTTCACAACTATTGATGGAATAATGGAAAAAGAAGACCCTACAAATGAGGAATTTATTGTCCCAGAAAAATTAAAGCAATTGTACAAAATTGGTGATTACGGAAAATATGGAGATGAAGAGGGAAATTTGAGAATTAACTTTATCTCTAATAATGATATAACTGGTGGAAATTCTGGTTCTCCAGTTATCAATGCTTGGGGAGAATTAGTAGGCACAGCTTTTGATGGAAATTGGGAAGCAATGAGTGGTGATATTGCTTTTGAAAATCAGGTACAAAGAACCATTTCTGTAGATATTCGCTACATCATGTTTATCATTGATAAGTTTGCTGGCGCAACTCATCTAATTGATGAAATGACCATTGCCCCGCCTCATCCAAAACCACTAACGGCTGAAGAGGAAGAAGATCTAAAAGTAGAAGAAGAAAAAAAGATGCAAGAGGAAGATCCTTATACAATTGTACAAAAATTAGAAATACGCGATTTTAATGGGCAAGAGATTCCAATCATTAATATTGCATCTTTTAATTCTGCTTTTGGTATGGCGGTAACTCAATTTGGTTCTGGAAGTGATACTTTCTTTTCTTGGAGAGGGAATATTTACACTACCGAAAAAAGATAATTTTATTTGATAGAAAAATGATAAAAAATATTTTATCCGTAATTTTAGGATTAATTATTGGGAACATTACAATAATGGGCTTGCATTATTTAGGGATATATTTTTATCCTTTACCTGAAGGGGTTGATATGAGTGATATGACTGCTATTGCAGAATATGTGAAAATTGCGCCATTAGGTTCTTTACTTATGGTAATGCTCGCGCATATTGGAGGAACATTTATTGCAGGATTATCCACAGCTTTACTTTCTAAAAAAATAATTGTTGCCTATATTGTTGGTGGCTTCTTTACAATTTCAGGAATATGGAATCTCTATTTATTACCGCACCCAATATGGTTTAATATTGAGGCCGTTTTATATTTGCCAGCCGCTATTTTTGGATTTAAATTATTTGCGAAAAAAAGTTAGTAAGCCCTCTCATTTTTCCCCTCTATATAATTGATGAAAGCTTTATTCACTACTTTCACTCCTCCTGGAGTTGGGTAGTATCCAGTAAAATACCAATCCCCTAAATGATTGGGGCAAGAAGCGTGTAGATCAGATATAGATTGATAAATAATTTCTATCTCTGCCTTAATTTCTTTTGGTGTTAACAGCTCAGATATTTTTTTAGAAATTTCTTCTGCTGAAAATGGTTTGTAAATTTCTTGCACATAATTTTGCAGATCTTCTTTTGGAAGATTTTCTTGTTGCTTACATTTATTGTAAACATCTGTTAATATATGTTCTTGTTTTGTGTCTTTCAACAATTCTACAGCTGCATTAAATGCTATAAAATCTCCCATTTTTGACATATCAATACCATAACAATCTGGATAACGAATTTGTGGAGCAGAAGAAACAACCACAATCTTTTTGGGATCTAAACGATCTAAAATTCTAATTATCGACCGCTTTAAAGTCGTCCCTCTAACAATAGAATCGTCAATAATTACTAAGTTGTCAGAAGAGGTTACCGTGCCATAAGTAATATCATACACATGCGCTACTAAATCATCTCTTGCTTGATCAGAAGTAATAAAAGTTCTGAGCTTTGCATCTTTTATCGCAATCTTTTCAGCTCTTGGTGAAATCTTCATTATTTCAGCTATTGCATCATGACAAGGATTCTTTCCCAACGCTTGGATTTTCTTAGTTTTTACTTCATTTAAATAAGTTTGACATCCTTTCAAAAGTCCAAAATAAGAAACCTCAGCAGTATTTGGGATGTAGGAGAAAACTGTATTTTTTACATCATTATCAATAGATACTAAAACTTTACTAAAAATCCTTTTGCCTAATGCTAATCTTTCATTGTAAATATCTTTATCATTTCCTCTACTAAAATATATTCTTTCAAAAGAGCATGCCTTTCTTTCAAGTGGTTCCCGTACTTTTTTTTCTTGAATACTCCCATCTTTTTTAATAATGAGTGCATGCCCTCTTTTTATTTCCTGAATTTTATCAGTTTTTATATTAAAAGAGGTTTGGATAACTGGGCGTTCAGATGCAACAACTACAACCTCATCATCTGCATAATAATATCCTGGACGAATAGCATTTGGATCTCTTAGGGCAAAGGCATCCCCATGACCAAACAATCCACACATCAAATATCCACCATCCCAATATTTAGCCGATTGTATTAAAATATCTTGAATATCCAACTCATTCTCAATAATCTTTGTTATCTCCTTTTTGCTAAAATTATCTTTGTTTTTGTAATAAATGTCATCATTTGCCTCATCTAAAAAATGCCCTATTTTTTCTAAAATAGTAATAGCATCTGCCATCTCTTTGGGGTGCTGGCCAAGATCTAACAATTGCTGAAAAAGCTCCTCTACATTGGTCATATTAAAGTTTCCGGCAAGCACTAAATTCCTAGTCTTCCAATTGTTTTGTCTTAAAAAAGGATGACACTGCTCTATAGTATTGCCGCCAAAAGTGCCATAACGCAAATGCCCTAAAAATAATTCTCCAGTAAATGGAAGATTCTGTTTCAGCCAATTGGTATCTTTAAGTTTTTCAGGATCTTTCCCCTCTAATGTGACAAACTTTTTATTTACTTGTTTGAAAACATCTTGAATAGGATTTGCAGTAATTGATCGTTTTCTACTAATGTATCTTTTGCCAGGAAGAACGTCTAATTTTACATTGGCTAGACCTACTCCGTCTTGCCCTCTATTATGTTGCTTTTCCATCAGCAAATACATTTTGTTCAAACCATAAAGAGAGGTTCCATATTTTTCCTGATAAAATGAAAGTGGCTTCAATAGTCGGAGCATTGCTACTCCACATTCATGCTTTATGGCATCACTCATAGGGCTGGATTTGGAAGTGCAAAATTAAGCTTTATTCTCTAATATCTTTATTAATCCGTTAATTCCTGGATTACTAAAAGCCTCTCCATCAATTACAATGGTCGGGATTACCCTTCTGCCATCATTTATTTTCTCTACATAAGCAATAGCCTCAGGGTTATCAGTTATGATAATGTATTCGAATGGGACTGCTTTTGAGGCGAGAAAATTTTTTGCATTTACACAGTCAATACACCAATCGGCTCCATATATTTTAATCTTCATTTTATACTTTTTTTCTTATGTTGGAGCTGCAAAATAACACAAATAATTGAAATCAATTAAGCAATTTTTCCTCAAATAGTTGTTTTGGACATACAAGATTTCATTTTCTTTTTTTGCTGCTTTTTCTGTTTATGTGTTATCTTTGTTGTATGAATTCAATTTGCATGAAAAAATATGTATTATTTTTGCTTGCCTTTTGTGTCTTTTTTATTGCAAAAAGCCAAGTTGTAATTAACGAATATTCTGCTGCTAACTATGATAGTTTTCAAGATAATTATGGGGAGTATGAAGATTGGATTGAAATATATAACACATCAGGAGCTAATGTAGATTTGAATGGCTGGTATTTATCTGATAAAGCTACAAATTTTACCAAATGGCAATTCCCTTCTTCTTTTATTGTCCCTGCTGGAAATTCGGTTTTAGTATACTGCTCAGGGAGAGATGAGATTTTGGGGGGGAATGCACATTCTAATTTTAAGCTCACTCAAACAAAGGGAAATGAAAAAATTATTCTCTCTGACATAACAGGTGCGGTAGTTATAGATTCTTTAACCGTTTTCCCTAATCAGAAAGGGGATAGTAGGGGAAGAACAACAAATGGGGCAAATACATGGTCTGTTTTTCAAACACCAACACCAGGGAATAGCAATGTTGGGGCAATACAAGAATATGCTTCTACACCTGTATTCTCTCAAACTTCTGGCTATTATGCTGGCGCTATCAGTTTAAGTATTACGCCTGCTAATCCGAATGATATTATTTATTACACTACAAATGGTGATTTTCCGGACAATACTGCCACTCAGTATACTAGCCCAATTACAATAGGGTCCACTCAAGTCGTTAAGGCTGTTGCATATAGTACAAATACAAATATCCCGCAAAGTTTTATAGCGTTTAACACCTACTTTATTAATGCTACGCATACAATCCCTATTTTATCTATTTCAGGAAATGAAGTAGATGATTTATTGTCGGGACAACCGTCATGGGCTGTAAGTGGCCTTGAGCCTACTGGAACTATAGAATGGTTTGACGCTAATGGTCAGTTAATTGACAAAGGAGTAGGAGAATATAATAAACATGGAAATGATTCGTGGGCTTATGATCAAAGAGGCTTTGATTATATCATGCGTGATCAGTTTGGTTACAATTACGCTATTAAAGATCAAATTTTTCATAACAAGTCACGTGATAAATTTCAACGATTAATCCTAAAAGCTGCTGCAAATGATAATTTTTCTTTTGAAGATGGGGCCCATATAAGAGATGCCTACGTCCATGCATTATCGCAAACTGCTGATTTAAGAATGGATGAGCGTTCTGTTGCTTTCTGTATAGTTTATTTAAATGGTCAATATTGGGGAGTATACGATTTAAGAGAAAAAGTAGATGACCATGATTTTACCGATTATTATTACGATCAGGATAAAAACAATTTACAATACTTAAAAACTTGGGGGGCAACTTGGTCGGAATATGGAGGTCCTACCGCTCAAAACGATTGGGATGCTTTCAAAAATTTTGTCTTAAGTAACCCTATGTCTAATCAAGCAAATTATCAAATAGTAAAAAGCCAATTCAACACCGGAAGTTTGATTGATTATTTTCTAATAAATATGTATACTGTTTGCATGGATTGGCTCAATTGGAATACTGGTTGGTGGAGAGGAATGGATCCTAATGGAGATAAGAAAAAATGGCGCTATACATTATGGGATATGGATGCCACTTTTGGACACTATATAAATTATACAAACATTCCTAATACTACTCCTGCTGCTGACCCTTGCGATCCAAGCAGTTTGAATGATCCTGGAAGCCAAGGACATGTCCCTATTTGGAACGCACTATTAAATAATCAAGAATTTTTTGACGATTATATTAATCGCTGGTGTGATATGAAAAACACTTATTTTGATTGTGCTTATATGATTAATTATCTTGATAGCTTGATAAATATTATTGATCCGGAAATGCCAGACCAAATAAACCAATGGGGTGGAGGGACTTATATTGATTGGCAACAAAATGTACAAGATTTAAGGGATTTTATCAACCAAAGATGTAGTACGATAAATGCCTCTTTTGTGAATCCTTGTTATCCACAACTTTTAGGCCCATATAATGTTACGGTTATTATTGATGGAATTGGAGAAGTAAAAGTGAGCGGCATTACAGTTGACCAAAATAGTTCTGGTTGGACAGGGCAGTATTTTGGTGGAGTTACTCTGCCATTTGAGGTGAAAAGTGGTACTTTTTATTATTGGGAGGTAGATCCAATCAATACTTATGTATATGATTCTTTAGTGGACACTTTGGCTTTAAGTTTAATAGGAAATGTGACAATAACAGCTCATTTTACTCCGCCTACAGAATACAAAGATATCGTTTATGAAGTCAGCCCAACAGGAACAAATTCAACTATTGACGCAAATGGTACAATTTTAAATGCTTTCCCATCCACTGAAACTTATGTCGTTGGTGATACAATTTCTTTAATCCCAACTATTGATCCTCTTTATTATTTCAGTCATTGGGAGGCTGATAGCAGTGTTATTATACCAAACACAAATACAGAGCAAGTGAGTTTTTATGCTAATTCTCCTGATACAATTCGCTTACATACTATCTTAAAGCCAACGATAACATCTTTTATTAGTGGCGGCGACACCCTTTGTGGAAATGAAAATATTTTAGCAGAAGTATCTGTTAATTTTAGTGGGATTTCACCTTTTACATTTATATATGAGATTAATGGAGTAGCTCAATCCTCTATTACAACTTCAAATAATCCTTATATCATTTATACTAAGCAGGCGGGAACTTATACGCTACATTCTTATTCAGATGCAACAGGAGTTGGAGTAACAAGCGGATCTGTATTTGTAATAGAGAATATATCTCCTACAGCACAATTCAACATCAGCCCTGATGTGCTAACAATAAATTATCCTACAGCACATTTTGTAGACGCTTCTATTGGGAATATTGTAAATTGGTGGTGGAATTTTGGAGATAATTCCTTTGATAGTTTGAGCATTAATCCTTATCATACATATGCGGATTCTGTAGGCTTATACCAAATTACTATGATTGTAAAAGATGAAAATAGTTGTAAGGACACTACCTTTAATCAGCTTTGGGTGAAAGATGAATATTGGCTTTATATTCCAAACTCTTTCACTCCAGATTTGGATGGAATAAATGATAGATTCTGTATCAGTTATCATGCGATTAGAGAAGAAACTTTTGCCTTTAATATATACAATAGGATTGGGGAAATTGTATATTCAACCAATAATATTTACGATTTAAATTGTGAAAATGGATGGGATGGCACTCACAAAGAAAGTGGCAAAGAAATCCCATTTGGCACTTATGTTTATGAAATTTATTTTCAAGATTTTGAGGGGTGGAAACATCAAGATTTTGGCTACATAAAGATAATAAGATAAGATGTTAAGACACTTTTAGCATTTTTTTCCTTAATAAATTACACTTATTTACTTCAGTAAATCTTTCTAGAATTTTAAAAACGTTGAGGATATCATCTTTTTTGTTTTCAGGATTTACTGTTACTAATCTGACAAAAACATCCCCTTTAAAAGAGCCATAAGAAACCAATAACTCATTAGCTTGGTACAGCTTTGTACATAAATCTTTTGCATCAAACAACTTATAGTTAAAACAAACTGATAATGAATTGTCATAACTATAAAGCTTATAGTCAGGATTTTTTCTAATGTACTCTCTTGCAATATTTGCAGTTTCAAATAAATGATCAACAATTTTTGCTAATCCATTTGTGCCTACTGCTTTCCAAAGCGACCAAAACTTCAATGCATCATTTCGTCTTCCACACTGAAAAGAAACTCTTCCTAAATTATAATCATCTGAATTGGTTTGATACAAATAATCAGCATCATTATTAAAAGAGTCTAGTAAGTGTTTTTTATTATTAACCAGAAGTAAAGAGCAAGTTAGGGGTGTCCCCATCATTTTATGTGCATTAAAACTAAATGAATCCGAATTTTGCAGACCTTTTAGTAAATTTTTATAATGTGAGTTAAAAATAACTGCTCCGCAATATGCCCCATCTACATGTAACCAAATATTGTATTTTTTACAAATCTTGCTTAATCGCCCAATAGGATCAAAAGCACCTAAAACAGTTGTTCCTGCTGTTGCATTTACATAAAATGGCAAATATCCTTTTAATATGTCTTCTTGAATTTTTTCCTCTAGTTTCTCAGCCAGCATTTCCCCTCTACTATTGGTTGAAATATAACGCATATTATCTCGTCCTATACCTGCAAAAGATGCATTTTTAGCATTTGAATAATGTGATTCTTCAGAAACGTAAGCTATCATCCTTTTATTTATCCCTTGATTTCGAATTTTTAGGTTCTTTTTGTCTCTAGCCATAACTAATGACATAAAATTCCCCATTGATCCACCAGTTGGGAATGTCCCTCCAGAATCATTGCTATAACCAATAAGCTTACAAATCTTACTGATTATTTCTTTTTCAATACCAATCTGAGGTCCTGAAATTTTATAGGTATACATGCTTGTATTAAGCATAACAGCCAATAAATCTCCCAAAACTGCTTTACTATTTCTGCCTCCCCAAAGCTGATTAAAAAATCGATTAGTAGCTGTTTTTGGAGTTTTTAGTACTAAATTTTTAAGTGCTTGTGTAAATTCTTGAGTCACACATGCCTGTTCTGAGAGAGAAAAATCAACCTTATCATATAAGTCCTCCACGTTTATTAGACAAGAAACTGGATTTTTCTTTTCTTCTTTTAATAAGTCTTCTACAATTAAGTTAAAAAGTTCTAAATCTTTCTGCAAAGAGTCTGGCATATTTTCTGTTTCTATTTTTGTTTTGTGGAGATAGTGGGATTCGAACCCACGACTTCTTGCATGCCATGCAAGCACTCTAGCCAACTGAGCTATACCCCCAGAATCTACTTCGCAAATCTAAAGTAAATTCCTTACTTTTGAGCAATGATTTCCACTCAAATTATAAAAAGCTTAGAGCTTTGTCTTAAAGAAAAAGTTCATCCTAAAATTATTGTAGAAAAATGTTTTTCTATTTCTGGCGGATGTATCAATAATGCAATAAAACTTGAAACAAATAAGGGGAGGTTTTTTGCAAAGTATAACACAAATACTAAATTGAATATGTTTCAAACAGAATATGACGGGCTAAGAATTTTGAAGAGGAAAAGTGCTCTTTATATTCCTGAGATAATTGCTTTTGAAAATAATTTTTTAATTCTTGAATTTATTCAACCATCTAGTCCTAATGATTTTTTTTGGAGAAATTTCGGAAGAAATTTGGCGAAGATGCATCAACAAACAGATAAAAAATTTGGATTAGATTTTGATAACTATATTGGCTCTTTGCCTCAAAATAATGGACAAAACAAAAATTGGGTAGATTTTTTTGTCCAGAATCGCTTACTTGCTCAATTAGATATAGGGGACTATTCGTCATCTTTAAAGCGCGATTTTGAAAAGCTTTTTAAAAAACTTCCTGATATCTTCCCCACTACCCTCCCGTCTCTTTTACATGGAGATTTATGGAGTGGAAATTTTTTAGTTAAAGATAAAAATACTCCTGTGCTTATTGACCCCGCAATCTATTTTGGAAATAGAGAAATGGATATTGCAATGTGCAAGCTTTTTAACGGTTTTCATACTGATTTTTATAATTCTTATAATGAAGAGTCCCCTTTAGAAAATGGTTGGGAAGAAAGAATTAATCTTTGTAATTTATATCCTCTTCTCGTACATGTAAATTTGTTCGGAGGAAGATATCTTAATCAAGTAAAAAATATTTTATCTTATTATGTTGGATAGTTATTTTCTAAAAAGCATAAACTATATTTGCACACATTATATATTAGCATAAGAAATGAACAAGTTCAAAGAATATAAAGGGTTAAATTTATCTCAAATTCACAAAAATGTTTTAGAGACTTGGAAGAAATCTGATATTTTTAATAAAAGTATTGAAAGCAAAAAAGGAAATTTAACTTTTACTTTTTATGAAGGCCCTCCATCAGCAAATGGGATGCCAGGGATTCATCATGTCATTGCTCGTACCATTAAAGATTTGTTTTGTAGGTATAAAACACTTAAGGGATTTCAAGTAAACCGAAAGGCTGGATGGGATACTCATGGCTTGCCAGTTGAACTAGGTGTAGAAGAAGAAATGGGAGTTACCAAAGAGGATATTGGTAATAAAATTTCTGTAGAAGATTACAATAAGGCTTGCCGTACCAATGTAATGAAATACAAAGGCAAATGGGAAGATATAACTAAAACAATGGGTTATTGGGTTGATATGGAAAACCCTTATGTAACT
>CAYZIA010000009.1:0-14547 GCA_964478325.1 uncultured Weeksellaceae bacterium | reverse complement strand
ATTGAGAGCGTGTGGTGGTTACTATCAAAAATGCATCAAAAAGGATTGCTTTATAAGGGGCACACGATTCAGCCATTTTCTCCAAAAGCAGGAACAGGCTTAAGCACTCATGAGCTCAATCAGCCTGGATGTTATCGTGATGTAAAAGATACTTCTGCAATTGTTCAGTTTAAAGTTATAAAAAATTCAGATTCTGAATTTTTATTCAGAAAAACTTCAAATAACATTTACTTTCTAGCATGGACTACAACTCCTTGGACTTTACCTTCAAACACAGCCTTAGCTGTTGGAGAAAAGATTGATTATCTTTTAATAGAAACGATTAATGAATACACAGGTGAAGCAATTACTGTTATTATAGCTAAAGACTTGGCATCGAAATATTTTAGTCCAGAAAATGCTGATTTAAGTTTCAATGACTATGAAGTTGGAGAAAAGAATTTGCCTTATAAAATTATTACAGAATTTAAGGGAGAGGAGCTTCAAAATTTAAGATATGAGCAGCTTTTATCTTATGCTCAGCCTGAAGATGGAGATGCTTTTAAAGTGCTTATTGGGGATTTTGTTACTACTGAAGATGGAACTGGAGTTGTACATTTAGCCCCAAGTTTTGGAGCAGATGATAATAGATTATGTAAACAAAATGGTATCGGTAGTTTGACGCTTGTAAATAAGCAAGGAAAGTTTATTGATGCTGTCACTGATTTTGCAGGCAGATATGTAAAAAATGAGTATTATTCTGAAGACGAAGAAAAGCCAAAACTTTCTGTTGATATACAAATTGTAATTATGTTAAAAGAGAGAAACCTATGCTTTAAAGCTGAGAAATACAAACACTCTTATCCTCATTGTTGGAGAACTGACAAACCAATATTATACTATCCTATGGATAGTTGGTTTATAAAAACTACTAACTATAAAGACCGAATGATAGAGCTAAACAACACTATCAACTGGAAGCCAAAATCAACTGGTGAAGGACGTTTTGGAAAGTGGTTAGAAAACTTGGTGGATTGGAATTTATCTCGTTCTCGTTTTTGGGGAATTCCTATCCCTATCTGGAGAAGCGAAGAAGATGATGAGGAAATCTGTATTGGTTCTTTCGAACAATTAAAATCTGAAATTGATAAGTCTATTGATGCTGGTGTGATGGAAACTAATCCTTTAGCAGAATTTAAAGTTGGGAATTTTTCTGACAGAAACTATAATATTTTTGATATGCATAAACCATATGTGGATAGCATTGTGTTGGTGAGTTCTACTGGAAAGGTAATGAAAAGAGAATCTGATTTAATTGATGTTTGGTTTGATTCAGGATCAATGCCTTATGCTCAATTACATTACCCTTTTGAAAACAAGATTATTTTTAAAAAAAATTATCCTGCTGATTTTATTGCTGAAGGTATAGATCAAACTAGAGGTTGGTTTTTTACGCTTCACGCTATTTCAACCATGCTCTTTGATTCAGTCGCTTATAAAAATGTAATTTCTAATGGATTAGTTTTGGATAAGAATGGAAACAAAATGTCTAAAAGGTTAGGGAATGCTGTTGATCCATTTAGTACAATTGACAAGTATGGAGCAGATGCCACAAGATGGTATATGATTTCTAACGCACAACCATGGGATAATTTAAAGTTTGATGAAGGCGGCATTATTGAGGCACAAAGAAAATTCTTTGGTACACTTTATAATACATATTCCTTCTTTGCACTTTATGCAAACATTGATGGATTTGAATATTCTGAAAATAAAACCCCTATCTCTGAAAGAACTGAATTAGATAGATGGGTTTTATCTGAGCTAAATTCTCTTATTAAAGAAGTAGAGCTTAATTATGAAGCTTATGAGCCCACTCGTGTTGCTCGATTAATCCAAGATTTTGTAATGAATAAATTAAGTAATTGGTATGTTAGGTTAAGTAGAAGACGATTTTGGAAAGGAGCATATAATTCAGAAAAAATTAAAGCGTATCAAACGCTTTATGAGTGTTTAGAGGTCATTGCAATAATTGCATCTCCTATTGCTCCATTTTTTGCGGATAGATTATTCCAAGATTTAAATGATATAAGTAATATACATTCTGTTTCATCTGTTCATTTAGCTGATTTTCCAAAATCTGATTCTTCAGTTATCAATACAGGTTTAGAAAGAAAAATGGCGTTAGCACAAAATGTAACCTCACTTGCTTTGTCTTTAAGAAAAAAAGAGAGATTGAGAGTTCGTCAGCCACTTCAAAAAATTATGATTCCAATTCTTGATGAAAAAATGAAAACAGATATTGAAAAAATTTCTGCAATTATCAAAAGTGAAATAAATGTTAAAGAAATCGAATTTTTGGAAGAAAATTCAGCTGTATTAACAAAGCAGATAAAACCTAATTTTAAAACTCTTGGGCCAAAATTTGGAAATGACATGAAACTTATTGCGGCTAAGATTGCACAATTCTCAGCTGATAATATTTCAGAAATAGAAAAAAACAATAGTTATCAAATAGCAGACGGAATAATTATAGATCTTGCTGATGTTGAAATAAGTTCAGCTGATATACCTGGATTTAGTGTAGCGACAAATGATGGCATAACGGTTGCATTGGATATTAAGTTGTCAAAAGACTTGAAAGAGGAGGGTTTGGCAAGAGAATTTATAAATAGAATTCAAGTCCTTAGAAAAGAAAAGGGATTTGAAGTGACCGACACTATTAAAATCGAAATAGCAAAAAATCAAGTAATAACAACTGCTATTAATAATAATTTAAACTATATTTGTGGTGAAACTTTAACAAATACACTTGTCTTTAGTGATGCAGAGGATTTTGATGGGGAAAACTTGGCTTTAATAAACGAGATAAGCGTAAAGGTTAAAATAATTAAAGATTAGGAATTATGGCAAAAAAAAATGCTTATACTAATAAAGAGTTAAAAGAATTTAAAAATTTAATTCTTGAAAAAATTGAAAGAGCAGAAAAAGATTTATCTCTTTTAAAAAGTGCTTATGCCAATGATGCCGATAATGGAACAGAGGATACCTCTCCTACTTTTAAGGCTTTTGAGGAAGGGTCCACAACTCTTTCAAAGGAAGAAAATATGAAACTTGCAATGCGACAAGAAAAGTTTATAAATAACTTGAAGAATGCGCTTATCCGAATTGAAAATAAATCTTATGGGGTATGTCGAATTACTGGAAAATTAATTTCTAAAGAACGGCTAAAATTAGTCCCTCATGCTACTTTAAGTATTGAGGCCAAGAAAATGCAATAATTTCCTTTGAGAAAAATCTTTTTAACATCCATTACTCTTCTCCTTTTTGACCAAACCTTAAAATTCTGGGTAAAAACTAATATGTTTTTAGGTCAAGAATATCCAATTTTTGATTGGTTTATTATTCATTTTACCGAAAATAATGGAATGGCTTTTGGGATGGAGTTTGGTGGCTTTTTTGGGAAAGCTCTTTTAACACTTTTTAGAATAATTGTGGTAATAGTAGGAGTGTACTATGTAAAGTCAATTATAAAACCTAATTTCTCAAATGGTGTTTTAATTGCGCTTGGTCTGATAATAGGAGGTGCAATGGGGAATATAATTGATAGCTCATTCTATGGATTGCTTTTTAATGATAGTTATAATGTTATTGCAACTTTATTACCAGAATCTGGGGGTTATGCCCCATTACTCCATGGAAAGGTGGTAGACATGTTTTATTTCCCTTTAATAAATAGTCATTTCCCTGATTGGATGCCATTTTGGGCTGGCGAACATTTTATCTTTTTTCGACCTGTTTTTAATATTGCTGATGCCGGAATTTCTGTTGGTATTTTTATGATTCTGCTTTTTTACAGAAAAGACTTTAGTTAGTTATTTTCTCTTTTGCATATCTCCGTAAATACTGCCTTTTATACTTTTTTGTTTAGAGTTTTTCTTAAAATATTTCTCATTAATTTTTCTAAGCACTCCAAAAAGCTTAAACTTTAAAATACTTAAATATGGCACTTTTATCGTCCCCCAATTTTCAGGAAAAGAATAATTATACTTTTCCAAAAATGGCCCAAACACACAAATTGCTTGCTGTTTAATCTCTTCTGTATAATATTCTGATAACTCTTTCTTTTTCCCTATAGTTTTATTTGCAACTGGTAGGGCTCTTGGGCTTTTCACTCCTGCTTTTTTTAACGCTATTACATAATCCTCAGCAATATTCTCATACCTAATTACAAAATCACAATTATCAAGAGTAATGCTTGATAAATTATCATATGGTTTAGTATGAAACCTAAGAAAGTATTCTTGAAAGGATGCGTTGTTATTAGAAATAAAATTAAATTTTTTTCTGTTTTTTTTTGTTATCTGCCCTCCATTTTCTTTATAGAGACCGGCATTTGTTCGCATTTTTTCATAAACAGTTACAGCAATTTCCATAGGATTTCTAAGGACAGCAAAAACAAAATATTTCTTTTCCTCTTTTGTCGCTACTTTTTCAAACTCATGATACAAAGAATGTTTGCCTAAATATGGTTTTCCCTTATATTGAAGGTGTAATTCTTTTGAAATAGCAGAAGATGCCGAAAATGGTAAGCCAATAAAAAGAAATTTATATTTATGGCTTATTATCATTTATAGTAAATTATTATGTACTAAATACTCTGCAATTTGAACTGTATTTGTTGCAGCTCCTTTTCTTAAATTGTCGGCAACAATCCACATATTAAGTGTTTTTTCTTGTGTGAAATCTCTTCTTATTCTGCCTACAAAAACTTCATCTTTTTTATGCGAACTTATTGGCATTGGATATTCATTTTTTGTTGGATTATCTACTACAACTACACCATCCATATAATTTAATGCAAGCCTCACCTCATCCAAATCAAATTCATTTTCAAAAGTAACATTTACACTTTCTGAATGCCCAATCACAACTGGAACTCTAACTGCTGTTGCAACAACATCGATATTCTCATCTAAAATTTTCTTGGTCTCATTAGTGAGCTTCATCTCCTCTTTGGTATACCCATTTCCCGTAAAATCATCACAATGGGGCAGTGTGTTTTGATATATCGTGTGAGGATATACCATCTCCCCATTTTTCCCTTTTTCTTCATTTTCTAATTGTTCAACTGCCTTTTTCCCTGTTCCTGTTATTGATTGATAGGTTGATATAACAACTCTTTTTACTCCAAATTTCTTATGAAGCGGTGCAAGTGCCATTAGCAATTGAATAGTCGAGCAATTCGGATTTGCAATAATCTTGTCTTCTTTTAATAACTCACTTCCATTAATCTCAGGAATAATCAGTTTATGCTTTGAGCGCATTCTCCAGTATGAAGAATTATCAATTATTTTTATTCCTTTTTCTGCTAATTTTGGCGCCCATATTTTAGAAACCTCTGCTCCAGCTGAAAAAAGTACTAAATCAACTTTTCTTTCTAACAGGGCGTCCAGTGAAATAATCTCATAAGACTTTCCTGAAAAATCTATAAATTGTCCCCATGAGCTTTCAGATGCAACAGGAATCAGTTCTGTTAAAGGGAAACTTCTTTCTGCAAGAACTTCCAACATTTCTCTCCCAACCATTCCTGTGACGCCAACTATTCCTAAAATCATTTTTCTTTTTTTTACACCCCAAAAATAGTATATTTACAAACTGTGGGGAAACACTTGCTTACTTTTATATTTTTAGCACAATCCTTAGTAGGATTTTTACAATTTACTGATGAGTTTTCTAATGCCAATTTTACAAATAATTATAATTGGATTGGTTATATTGATAATTTTGAAGTGAATACTGCGTTTAAATTGCCCTTAAATGATATTGTTTGGATGAAATTTTTCTCAGAAAATAGTACTGTAGAGAGGGTTAAAGAAGTGACAATTCTAAATCAATAATGTCAGCCCCAAACAATATAGCAGAGCTCATAAAAATTATTCCTAACAAAGCTGGAATTTATCAGTATTACGATAAAAATGAGAATTTACTCTATGTAGGTAAGGCTAAAAATCTTAAAAAAAGGGTTTCCTCCTACTTTATTAAAAAGCAAAAGAGCAACAAAATACGAGTTTTAATAAGTAAAATACAGGATATTAAATATGTAGTTGTAGCAACTGAAATGGACGCCTTGCTTTTGGAGAATAATCTTATCAAAAAACATCAGCCCAAATATAATGTGATGCTAAAAGATGGGAAAACTTACCCCTGGATTTGTGTGAAAAATGAACCTTTCCCTAGGGTTTTTCAAACAAGAACTATTATAAAAGATGGCTCTGTTTATTTTGGGCCTTATACTTCTGTTCGTTTAGTAAAAACACTTTTAGAATTTTTTCATCAGCTTTATCCTCTGAGAAATTGCACTTATAATTTATCTGAAAAAAATATTACTGCAAAAAAATTTAAAGTCTGTTTGGAGTATCATATGGGAAATTGCTTAGGCCCTTGTGTTGGGGAACAAAAAACTACCGACTATCAAATTGGGATTGAACATATCAAGAAAATAATAAAAGGAGATATTAAATCTGTCATTAAACATTTGAAAGAAGCAATGTTAACTTTTTCTGATAAAATGGAGTTTGAAAAGGCTCAATCTATAAAAGAAAAGATTGACTTACTAAACAGCTATCAATCAAAATCAACTATTGTAAATCCTAAAATAAATAATGTGGATGTATTTACAATTATCTCTGATGATGATTCGGCTTTTGTAAATTACCTAAAAATAACTTCTGGGGCAATTATTCAAGCACATACAATGGAGTTGAAGAAGAGATTAGAGGAATCCGAAGAGGCTCTATTACAATTAGCTATTATTGAATTAAGACAAAGATTTGATAGTACTTCAAAAACCATTTTTTGTTCCCATTCACTTGACAATATATGGGAAGACTTAAGTATAGTAATTCCAAAAATTGGTGATAAAAAAAAGCTTATTGATCTTTCGTTGCGCAATGCAAAATACATGCAATTGGATAAGCAAAAACGAAAAATAACTATCAGAGCTCGACAATATAATAAGCGTATTTTAGAACAATTGCAAAAAGATTTAGCCCTTTTGAATCGCCCAAGACATATAGAATGTTTTGATAATTCTAACATACAAGGAACAAGTCCTGTCGCTGCTTGTGTAGTTTTTAAAAATGCCAATCCAAGCAGAAAAGATTATCGACATTTTAACATTAAAACTGTTGAAGGCCCTGATGATTTTGCGTCTATGGAAGAAGTAGTGTACAGAAGATATAAGCGTCTTTTAGTGGAGGAAAAAGATTTGCCTCAGCTTATTGTAATTGATGGCGGAAAAGGCCAGTTAAGTTCTGCCGTAAAGAGTTTAGAAAAACTTAATTTGATAGATAAAATCTCAATAATTGGAATTGCAAAACGTTTGGAAGAAATCTATTTCCCAGGAGATAGTGTGCCGCTTTATTTGGACAAACGCTCCGAAAGTTTGAAGCTGATACAGCGATTACGAGATGAAGCTCACCGCTTTAGTATTACCCTCCATAGAAAACAAAGAAATAAAAATAGTCTAGGTACTTCACTAGATGATATTAGAGGAATTGGTCCAAAAACTGTAGAGCTACTAATTTCTCATTTTGGCTCTGTTAAAAAAGTAAAAAATGCAAAAAAAGAGGAGTTAGTAAGCTTGATTGGAGAAAGTAAAACTTTACTAATTCAGCCTATTCGCCAGTAATCTCATTTGGTTTTTAGGAGATTTTTTGTCGTATAAAATATTATAAACCGCTTCAGAAATTGGCATATCGATTTTTTGTTTTGCATTTATTTCATTTATGCACTTTACAGAATAATAACCTTCTGCTATCATTTTAAGTTGCATCTCTGCTGAATTTACGCTATATCCTCTTCCAATCATTTCCCCAAAAGTTCGATTTCTGCTAAATTGAGAATAAGCAGTCACGAGTAAATCACCTAAATATGCCGATTCTTTTATATCCCTTTCTATAGGGTGAACGCCATCAACAAATCGTTTTATTTCTCTTATGGCATTAGAAATCAGAACTGCTTGAAAATTATCTCCATAGCCCAACCCATGACAAATACCTCCAGCCAATGCAACAATATTTTTGAGCACTGCAGCATATTCTGTCCCATAAATATCATCTGAAATATTAGTTTTAATATATCTACAAGAAATGTTATTTGCAAACCAATCCGCTTTTTCAATATTCTCGCAGGCTACAGTTAGATAAGAAAGACGCTCCAAAGCAACTTCTTCTGCATGACAAGGGCCTGTTAAAATACCTATATTTTCAAACTCTAACTTATATTGATTATGCAAAAAATCTCCAATAATTGTGTTATTTTCTGGCACAATGCCTTTAATTGCAGAAACAATGAATTTATTCTTTATAGGAATGTTAATTTGTTTTAGGGTCTTTTTTACAAATACAGAAGGAACAGCTAAAATCAAACAATCAGCAGATTTTACAATTTCGTTTATGTCAGATGAAAGTTTGATTTTGGATCTTTTTAATTCGGCAGAACTAATATAATTTGGGTTGTGTCCAAATTTTTGAATGTGAGCAATTATATCATCGTTTCGCAACCACCATAATATAGATTCTACATTTTCCGCCAACATTTTTACAATAGCAGTTGCCCAACTTCCTCCTCCAATTACTGCTATTTTAGAATTTTTTTTCAAATAATTATTTGGCGTCTTCTGAATCTGTATTTTTTTCTGGCTTCATTTGAGGGAAGAATAATACATCTTGTATAGAATTTGAATTTGTCATAATCATACTTAATCTATCAATTCCAATGCCCAAACCAGCTGTAGGTGGCATTCCATACTCAATAGCTCTAAGAAAATCTTCATCTAGAGTCATTGCTTTTTCATCACCTCTTTTCCCGAGGGCTAATTGCTCTTCAAACCTTGCTCTTTGATCAATAGGATCATTTAATTCTGAGAAAGCATTACAGATTTCTTTTCCATTACAAATCGCCTCAAACCTTTCGGCTAATCCTTCATGTTCCCTATGTTTTTTCGCAAGTGGCGACATTTCAATAGGATAATCAGTAATAAATGTTGGTTGTATTAACTGTCCTTCACATTTTTCTTCAAAAATTTCATCAATTAATTTTCCTTTACCCATACTTTTATCTACTGCTACTCCTATTTTTTTAGCTGTTTCTGGCAGTGTGTTTTGATACATTTTTGAAATGTCAATTCCTGTAAAATAAGTAATTGCTTCATACATAGTATAGCGTTTCCATGGTCTTTGAAAATTAATTATATTATCTCCAACTTTTACTTCGGTATTACCATGTAAGTCTATAGCTATTTTTTCGACCATTCCCTCAACAAAGTCCATCATCCAAGAATAGTCTTTATAAGCAACATAAAGTTCCATTTGGGTAAATTCTGGATTATGGAATCTACTCATTCCTTCATTTCTAAAATCTTTTGAGAACTCATACACTCCATCAAAACCGCCAACAACTAATCTTTTAAGATAAAGTTCATTTGCAATTCTTAGGTATAATTCTATATCCAAAGTGTTGTGATATGTTTTAAAAGGACGAGCTGCCGCACCACCATAAAGTGGCTGTAGAATTGGAGTTTCCACTTCCAAATATCCTTTTTCATTCAGGTAGGATCGCATTGAATTTGTCAGCTCTGTGCGCTTAATAAACGCTTCTTTTACCTCAGGGTTTACCACTAAATCTACATATCTTTGTCTGTATCTTTTTTCAGTGTCTGTAAACGAATCGTGTATCGCTCCCTCTGCGTCCTCCTTCGGTAAAGGTAATGGGCGCAATGATTTTGTGAGTACAACTATTTCCTTAACTTTTACTGAAATCTCACCTACTTTTGTGGTAAAAATAACGCCTTTAATGCCGATAATATCTCCTATGTCTAAAAGCTTTTTAAAAACTATATTATACATTGTTTTGTTTTCTCCTTCACAAATTTCATCCCTATTTACATAAAGCTGAATCCTTCCCTCGGCATCTTGTAGCTCTGCAAAAGATGCTTTCCCCATAATTCTTCTACTCATCAATCTGCCAGCAATAATAACATCTAGCTCGTTTCCATCTTTATAGCTATCCTTTATCTGTTTTGATGTTATATTTACATCAAACATTTCTGCTGGATAAGGCTCAATTCCTAGTTCTCTTAATTTCTGTAAAGATTCTCTCCTAACTTTTTCTTGTTCCGAAAGTATTCTTGTCATACTATAAATTTTTTACAAAGATAGGAATTCTATTATCCTATTATTTCGTATTTTCGACTTCTTTTAACAACTCAAATTTAACAAAAGTATGGAAATGAAAATGAGCGATTATATCAATGATTTTACTAATCATTTAGTAGAGGCAATGGAGATTGGAAGTTCTGTAAATTTGAATAAAAAAGACAAAAAGTTTAGTAATATTCTTATTTGTGGGCTAGGAGGTTCTGGAATTGGAGGGACAATTGTAAATGATATTATTTCGCCAAAAGCAGTAATCCCTATTGCCGCAACCAAAGATTATAATATTCCAAATTTTGTAAATGAAAACACTTTGGTTATTGCCAATTCATACTCTGGAAATACGGAAGAAACGCTTTCTGCTTTAGAAAAATGCCAAGCAAAAGGAGCAGAAATTACAGTGCTTACTTCAGGAGGGAAACTAAAAACTATTGCAGAAGAAAATAATTATAACCACATTATTATTCCTAGCGGACAACCGCCGAGAGCTATGTTTGGCTACGCATTTACCGAACTTTTTTATGTATTAAATCATTACGGAATAATTGATGATTCTTTCAAATCTGACTTTAAAAAAGCAATCAGCTTATTAGATATTGAAAAATCTGATATTCAAAAAAACGCAATGGAATTAGCTAAAAAAATGTACAAAAAAACACCTGTAATTTATGTGGCAACTGGTTTTGAAGGAGTAGCTGTTCGTTTCCGTCAGCAAATAAATGAAAATAGTAAAATGTTATGTTGGCACCATGTAATTCCTGAGATGAATCATAATGAGCTTTTGGGCTGGAGGACAAATGTAGATGATTTGGCTGTAATTTATTTTCGTAACAAATCAGATTACGAAAGAAACCAGATCAGAATGGACATCAACAAAAAGGTAATTTCAGAATACACTGAAAATATTTCTGAAATTTGGAGTAAAGGAGATTCTTTAATTGAGAACTCGCTTTATCATATTAACTTAGGTGATTGGGCAAGTTGGTATTTATCAGAAATGAATAATGTGGATGCAATAGAAATTGATGTAATCAATTTTTTGAAAGAAGAATTAGGGAAGATTTGATGAACAAAAAAGTTAATTTCCAAGATTTAGGACTAATTGATTATAAAAAATGTTGGGATTATCAAGAAAAACTATTTGCAGAAATTCTAGCAATAAAATCATCAAATAGGAAGGAGGAGAAAACAAATAAAACCAATAACTATTTGCTTTTTTGCGAGCATCCTCATGTATATACACTAGGTAAAAGTGGAGATAAAAAAAACCTATTGGTTAATGAAGAATATCTTAAAAGCAAAGGCGCAGCTTTTTACAAAATAAACAGAGGGGGAGATATTACTTATCACGGTCCAGGCCAAATAGTAGGCTATCCCATTTTAGATTTGGATAATTTTTTTACAGATATACATAAATATCTGCGGTTTTTAGAAGAAGCGATTATTCTCACCCTAAAAGAGTACGGACTACATGGAGAAAGATCTGAGGGAGAAACTGGTGTTTGGTTTGATGTTGGGACAGAAAAGGCGAGAAAAATCTGTGCGCTTGGTGTAAAAAATAGCAGATGGGTTACTATGCATGGTTTTGCATTTAATGTAAATACTGATTTATCTTATTATGGAAATATTATTCCTTGTGGAATAGTCGATAAAAAAGTAACTTCTCTAGAAAAAGAACTAGGTAAAAAGTTAGAAATCGAAAGGGTAAAAAATAAACTAAAATCATATTTAGTTCACTTATTTGAAATGGAAATCATTTAATTATGAAAATGGCATTTAAGTACTTGTTTATTATTTTTATTCTGATTAACTTACTTATTATTTTAAGTGTTAACGGTTGGATGTACAAAGCAATTTCTATTACTTATTTAAAAGGCTACACTTCATCATACATTAGTGATTTTGTGCACTTCCCTGCAAACACCATTGAAACTGGAATACATCAAGAATGGGAAATTGCAAATAACTACAACAAAGCAGAATTGCCAGAATTTATTAATGAAGTAAATAAGGAATTAGAAACCGTTGCTTTTATGGTCATAAAAAGTGATAGTATTATTTTTGAGGAGTATTGGCACGGATATTCTGCAGATACAATAAGCAATTCTTACTCTATGGCAAAAAGTTGGGTTTCAACTTTAGTTGGAGTGGCTATCAAAGAAGGAAAAATTGAAAGTGTTAATCAAAAAGTTTGTGATTTTATACCTGAATTTTGTGATAGTAAAAATTCAGAAATTACAATAAAACATCTATTAACTCAAAGTTCTGGGCTTGATTGGGATGAAAATTATTATAATCCTCTTGGGCAAACAGCAAAGGCATATTATGGAAACGATTTAAGATCTTTGATAACTAATCTAAAATCAATTGAGCCCCCTGGAAAGGTTTTTAAATATCATAGTTCATGCACTCAACTCTTAGCTTTTATTACGGAAAAAGCAACTGGGCAAACACTAAGCGAATACGCATCTAAAAAACTTTGGAAACCAATGGGAGCGAAACACCCTGCGCTTTGGAATACAGATACAGAAGGTGGTGATGAAAAAGCTTTTTGTTGTATTAATTCTAATGCAAGAGATTTTGCAAGGTTAGGGAGATTATATATGCATAATGGAAATTGGAATGGAATACAAATTTTAGATAGCTCTTATGTAAAAGAAGCTACTTCAGTTGCAGATTTAATAGATGAAAATGGAAATAAAAATGTGAATTATGGCTATCAATTTTGGTTGGCAGAAAGACAAGGATTATCTATTTTTTACGCAAGAGGTTTATTCGGGCAATATGTAATTTGTATCCCTGAAAAAAATATGATTATAGTTCGTTTAGGAAGACATTTTGGAAATTATCTAGAAGATGGTCATCATGATGATTTTTATTCATTTATCGATGCTGCACTTGAAATGTACCCTTAGAGATTAAAACAAATCAAAACAAAAAACATAAAGTTTGTATAAAAAGCTTTATTTTTAACGGCACAAAAAAAGAACAAAAAATGGGGAATACATTATTAGAATTTAAAAGCTTAGTAACAGAGTTTCATACTGAAGGAACTATCGTTAAAGCGGTAAATGGAGTAAGTTTTACTCTAAATAAAGGAGAAACAATTGGTATAGTTGGAGAATCTGGCTCTGGAAAATCGGTTACGGCTCTTTCTTCTATGCGATTAATTCCTAGTCCTCCAGGAATTATTAGTAGCGGCGAAATTATCTTTCATAAAGATAATGATGACACTATTGACTTACTAAAAATATCGGAAGAAGAAATGCGTAAGTTCAGAGGAAATGATATTGCAATGATTTTCCAAGAGCCTATGACTTCTTTAAATCCTGTTTTTACTTGCGGAGATCAAGTGATGGAAGCAATTATGTTACATCAAGAATTAGACAAAGTAGCTGCAAAAGCGCTTGCCATCAAGCTTTTTGAAGAAGTACAACTACCAACTCCTGAAAGAATATTTAGCACCTACCCTCACCAAATTTCTGGAGGACAAAAACAAAGAGTAATGATTGCAATGGCAATGAGTTGCCAACCATCTGTACTTATTGCAGATGAGCCTACTACTGCACTAGATGTAACAGTTCAGAAAACTATTTTAGAGTTGATGCAAAAACTACAACGAGAAAGAAATATGGGGATTCTGTTTATTACGCATGATTTAGGGGTGATTGCAGAATTAGCAGATAAAGTTGTGGTGATGTATAAAGGGAAAATTGTAGAGCAAGGAAATGTTTGGGATATTTTTACTAAGCCTCAACATCCCTACACTAAAGGGTTGTTAGCTTGTAGGCCTCCACTTAATAAACGCTATACTTTTTTGCCAACGGTTTCTAATTTTATGCAAGAGAATGAAAATGGAGAAGTTATTGATAATAAGATTTCTGTAGAAGAATTCACTAAAAATTTGACAATATCAGATAGTGAAAGAAAAAATAAACAAGAAAAATTATTTGCAAAAGAACCGATTTTGAAAATCAAAAATTTAAAAACCTATTTTCCAATAAAAAATGGCTTTTTTGGTGGGGTTACGGGACATGTAAAGGCGGTAGATGGAGTTAATTTTGATGTGTTCCCTGGTGAGACACTGGGTCTTGTGGGAGAAAGTGGCTGTGGGAAAACAACTATTGGAAGGACTATTCTACGATTAGAGGAGCCCACTGAAGGGGAGATGATTTACAAAGAAAATGATATTGCAAAAATGACTACAGATGAGCTAAGGGCTTTCCGTAAAGAAGTGCAAATTATTTTCCAAGACCCTTACTCTTCGTTAAACCCAAGAATGACTATTGGAAATGCCATAATGGAGCCTATGCAAGTTCATAAAATTTTAGAAAATAACGATCAACGAAAG
>CAYZIA010000008.1:0-27214 GCA_964478325.1 uncultured Weeksellaceae bacterium | reverse complement strand
TGAACAATATGCATTTTTGAATAGAGCAACAGGTCCTTATTGGTGGGCCTATGCTATTATGATGACTTGTAATGTTTTAACCCCACAGTTGTATTGGATTACAAAAATCAGAACATCATTTGTAGCAACTTTTATACTTTCAATATTTGTAAATATTGGAATGTGGTTTGAGCGTTTTGTAATTATTGTCACTTCATTGCACAGAGATTATTTACCATCTGCATGGACTATGTTTTCTCCATCTTTTGTAGATATCGGGATTTTCTTAGGAACGATTGGATTCTTTTTTACCCTTTTCTTATTGTACTCCAGAACTTTCCCAGTAATAGCACAAGCAGAATTAAAAACTATTCTTAAATCTTCTGGTTCAGAATATAAAAAATTAAGAAATAATGAATAAGAATACACTATACGGGATATTTGATGATGAAGAGACTTTACTTTCTTCAGTAAAAGAAATTCGTTCTAATAATATCGAAATAGAAGAGGTTTTTTCTCCTTTCCCTATTCATGGATTGGACAAAGCATTAGGCTTTAAAGAAACAAGAATGGCTATTATGGCTTTCATTTATGGATGTATTGGGTTGAGTTTAGGAGCATTGATGATTTATTTTATTATGATTGTGGATTGGCCACAAAATATTGGCGGAAAACCAAATTGGACTTTTTACCACAATATGCCAGCATTTGTTCCTATTCTTTTTGAATGCACTGTGCTTTTTGCAGGACATTTGATGTCAATTACTTATTTAATTAGATGTGGTTTATTTCCAGGAAGTAAATCAGATAGTCCTGATGTAAGAACAACTGATGACAAATTTTTAATAGTTATAAATGCAGATGGAGACACATCATCCGTTAAAGAAATATTGACTAAAACAGGAGCCACGGAAATAAACGAAAAAGACGCTTAAGTTATGAATAAAAGTATTTTAAAAATCGCATTATTTGTAGGAGTTATTTCACTTTCTTCTTGCTCAGGAGATTCGAATCCAGGGTATGAATTTATGCCCAATATGTATCGCTCTCCATCGCATGAAACTTATGGAGAAAATAATATAAACGGGATGAATGCTTTAACTCCTGTTGAAGGGACAATTGCTAGAGGGCATCTTTCATCCTTTAATTATGATGAAAGTTTAGAGGATTATTTAAAAGCAGGAAAGCAGGCTGTAAATCCTATGGAAAATACGGAAGAAAATTTGACTAACGGGAAAGCATTATATGGTATGTTTTGTGAGCATTGTCATGGCGCTACTGGAACAGGAGATGGGACAATAAAACACGCAATTTACTCAGCAGTACCACATTATAACGACTCTAAATTACTTAGGAGATGTAATCTCCCAATGTGTGATTTAAAAGCAGGACATATTTTTCATGCCATTACTTTTGGACTTAATGCTATGGGGGCCCATGCGAGCCAAATTACAGAAGAAGAAAGATGGCAAATTGTACTTTATGTGCAAGAGGAATTACAACATTATGGTTTAGAATAAAAAAATAAATTAGCATGTTTACAATAAATAAAAAAGCAAAGAATCTTTCAATCGCACTTATGTCTATTGGAATTATTGCCTTAATTTTTGGTTTTGTCACAGATGCTCATGGCACTTGGCCAGCATTACTTTTTAATACTTATTTCTATTTGGGAATATCTGTTTTTGCCGTATTTTTTGTTGCCATGCAATATGTAGCAGAAGCAGGTTGGTCTATTGTGCTTAAAAGAGTGCCGGAAGCCATTATGGCAGCATTGCCATTTTTTAGTATTATAATGTTGTTTATTGTTTTTGCCAGCATCATGCATTGGAATCATATTTATCATTGGTTACATGAAGGGATTATGGATCCTGCAAGCGAGCATTACGACAGAATAATTGCGGGGAAAGAACCTTATTTAAATGCAACTTTCTTTATTGTACGAACCATTATTTATCTCTTAATTTGGAATTATTTTGCTAAAAAATTAAGAAGACTTTCTATTTTGGAAGATGCAAATGGAGGCACTTCTTACCACAACTTAGGAGTAAAAACATCAGCATGGTTTATGGTATTTTTTGCAGTAACATCTGCAACTGCTTCTTGGGACTGGATCATGTCTATCGATACGCATTGGTTCTCTACTATTTTTGGATGGTATATATTTGCAGAATGGGCAGCAATTGGTTTTACTACCATTTTACTTTTTACGTTATATCTGCAAAAGCAAGGATATTTAGAGGATGTAAATGAGAATCATATTCATGATTTAGGAAAGTGGATTTTTGCTTTCTCACTAGTTTGGACATACATGTGGTTCTCCCAGTTTATGCTTATTTGGTATGCTAATATTCCGGAAGAAGTAACTTATTATACAGCCAGATTAGAGGCGCATAATTATAGATTCTTATTTTGGTTCTCTATGCTGATTAACTTCATCTTTCCTATTATATTACTAATGAGTAGAGATGCAAAAAGACATAAGGGAAGATTGATTTTTGTAAGCGTTTTTATTATAATTGGTCATTGGTTGAACTCCTATTTATTAGTTACGCCAGGAGTATTAAATACGCATGGACATATTGGGTTTACAGAAATAGGAATAGGTATAGGATTTGCTGGCTTATTGATTTATCTTACATTAAACGCCCTTGAGAAAGTGCCAATGGAAGCTAAGAATCATCCTTTTTTAGATGAAAGTAAACACTTACATACATAAAATCAGATAAAAAAACAAAACCATGATAAATATTTTAATTGCAATAGTTGTATTTCTGATAATCGTTACATTGGTTCAAATATTAAGGGTCTCAGAATTATTATCTGAGATAAATAATACAGATGTAAATGAAATTACAGATGAGGATAATGATACACAAGGGAAACTTTATCTTGTTGTTGGTTTTCTTTTTTTAGGATTTGTAATTTGGCAGATGATTAGTTGGAATCACTTGTTATTGCCAGGGGCTAGTTCGGTTCATGGAGAAATTATTGATGGATTGATGAGTTTTACCATGAATTTGATTCTTGTAACGTTTTTTATTCTTAGTCCACTTTTATTTTACTATACTTTCAAATACAGAGGTAAAAAAACCAATACTGCATATTATTATTCTCATAATAATAAATTAGAGATTATATGGACAATTATTCCAACGATTGTATTATCTGGAGTTATAGTTTATGGTCTACAAACTTGGAACAAAGCTATGAATCCTGACACAAGTAATTCTAAAGTTATAGAAGTATATTCCAAGCAATTCGATTGGACTGCCAGATATTCAGGAGTTGATAATCAGTTGGGAGAATCCAATTATAAATTAGTACAAGGTCGAAATCAATTAGGTGTAGATTTAAGTGACAAAAATGCTCAAGATGATATTGTAGTTAGAGAAGTTCACTTAATAAAAGATGAGCCAGTTTTACTAAAATTCAGATCTAAAGATGTTATCCATTCGGCATACTTGCCTCATTTTCGTGTGCAAATGAATTGTGTACCAGGAATGACTACTCAATTTGCTTTCACTCCAACCAAAACTACTGCTGAAATGAGAGAAACAGAAGGAGAAGATTTTGATTATATCTTATTATGCAACAAAATTTGTGGGGTAGCACATTACAATATGCAAATGAAATTTGTTGTAGAAACTAAGGAGGAACATGATATTTGGTTAGCCCAACAAAAAACTTTAAAAAATACTTTAACTTTAAAATAAGTACAAAATGAACGAACATCATAAAGAAACATTTATAACCAAATATATATTCTCGCAAGATCATAAGATGATTGCTAAGCAATTCCTTATTACAGGCATGTTTATGGCAGTTGTTGGAATGATTATGTCGGCTCTTTTTAGATTGCAATTAGCTAATCCTGGACAATCTTTTGCTATATTAGAAATGCTTCTTGGGAAATGGGCCCCAGGCGGGGTATTAGATCCAAGTATGTATTTGGCGCTAGTTACCATGCACGGAACAATTTTAGTATTTTGGGTATTAACAGCAGGTCTTTCCGGAACTTTTGCGAATCTCCTTATTCCTTTTCAAATTGGAGCACGAGATATGGCTTCTGGGTTTTTAAATATGCTTTCCTATTGGTTTTTCTTTTTAGCGACTGTTGTGTTGCTGTGGTCTTTATTTGTGGAAACCGGTCCTGCCTCAGCTGGTTGGACTATTTATCCGCCGCTATCTGCCTTGCCTCAATCTATTCCTGGCTCTGGAACAGGAATGACATTATGGCTTGTCAGTATTGCATTATTTGTTGTTGGCGGCTTACTTGGCAGTTTAAATTATATTGTTACCATTCTAAATTTAAGAACTAAAGGGATGAGCATGCAAAGACTACCACTTACTATTTGGGCAATTTTAATTACCGCTATTTTGGTGGTATTATCTTTTCCTGTATTATTATCGGCTGCTTTATTGTTAATTATGGACAGAAGTTTCGGCACATCATTCTTTTTATCCGATATTATAATAAATGGGGAAGTTTTACATAATGTAGGAGGCTCTCCCATTTTATTTGAACACCTTTTTTGGTTCTTAGGTCATCCGGAAGTTTATATTATTTTATTGCCTGCTTTGGGGATTGTATCAGAAATAATTGCAGTAAACTCAAGAAAGCCAATTTTTGGATATAAAGCTATGGTTGGCGCATTGTTAGCAATTGCATTTTTATCATTTATTGTTTGGGGGCACCATATGTTTATGACTGGGATGAACCCTTTTTTAGGATCTGTTTTTACATTCACAACTCTGCTCATTGCAATTCCATCTGCTATTAAAGTATTTAATTATTTAGCGACTCTTTGGAAAGGGAATATTCAGTTTACACCTGCCATGCTATTTGCAATCGCTTTAGTTTCAACTTTTATTACAGGAGGGCTAACGGGACTTATATTAGGAGATTCAGCATTGGATATTAATGTGCACGATACTTATTTTGTGGTGGGGCATTTTCATATTGTAATGGGGCTTTCTGCTATTTTTGGAATGTTTGCCGGAGTGTATCATTGGTTCCCTAGAATGTATGGTAGGATGATGAATAAAAATTTCGGATATATTCATTTCTGGGGGACATTTATATCTGCCTATGGGGTATTTTTCCCAATGCACTTTTTAGGATTAGCTGGATTACCAAGAAGATATTATACGAATAGTGCTTTTCCAATGTTTGATGGGCTTACTGATATTAATAGTGTTATCACCTTATTTGCTTTGACTGGTGCTATTTTTCAACTAATCTTTTTATTTAATTTCTTTTATAGTATTTTTAAAGGAACAAGATCAGCACAAAATCCTTGGAGATCTAATACTTTAGAATGGACCGCTCCTATTGAACGAATACATGGTAATTGGCCAGGAGAAATACCACATGTTCATCGCTGGCCTTATGATTACTCTAAGCCTGGTGCGGATGAAGATTTTCTTCCACAAACAGAACCATTGAAAGAAGGAGAGCAGGACCACTAACAAACAAAATGCTCTTTTAGGCATTTTTTTCTTGCATTACTTTTAGTACATTTGCTTTTGTAATGAATGAAGAATTAGATCCTAATATTGAGAATCTTTCAGAAGAAGAAATTGTATTTGAACAAGTTCTACGACCTAAACAATTTGATGATTTTTTTGGACAAGAGCAAATTGTAGAAAATCTGAAGATATTTATTCAGGCAGCAAGCGAGAGAAATGACGCACTTGACCATACGCTTTTGCATGGCCCTCCGGGGCTTGGGAAAACTACTTTAGCTTATATTATAGCCAATGAATTAGATGTAAATATCAAAACTACTTCTGGTCCAGTTTTAGATAAGCCAGGAGATTTAGCTGGACTTTTGACAAGCTTGGAAGAAAGGGATGTACTTTTTATTGATGAAATCCACAGATTGAATCCAATCATTGAAGAGTATTTGTATTCTGCAATGGAAGATTTTCAAATTGATATTATGATTGAATCTGGTCCGAATGCACGTTCGGTACAATTACAAATAAATCCCTTTACTCTTATAGGCGCTACTACTCGTTCAGGACTACTTACATCACCACTTAGAGCAAGATTTGGAATTAACTCTCGTCTATCGTATTATCCATCTGATTTATTATCAGGGATTGTGAATCGTTCTGCTTCTATATTAGATCTTAGTATCACAAAAGATGCTGCTAATGAAATTGCTAAAAGAAGTAGAGGAACACCAAGAATAGCAAATGCAATACTGAGAAGAATTCGTGATTTTGCACAAATAAAAGGTGATGGGAGTATTAATTTAGAGATTACTAATTCTTCATTGAAAGCACTAAATGTAGATGCCAATGGATTAGATGAAATGGACAACAGAATTCTTTCGGCCATTATTGATAAATTTGATGGAGGACCTGTTGGAATAAGCACCATTGCTACTGCTGTTGGAGAGCAAGTGGGGACTATTGAAGAGGTATATGAGCCTTTTTTAATTCAGGAAGGATATTTGATGCGTACCCCAAGAGGTAGGCAAGCGACTGAAAAATCCTTTAAGCACTTAGGGAAAATAGGACCGACAAAGCAAACAGATTTGTTTGATTAAAGATGTCTTCTGTTCACTATACTTTTTTACTTAAAGAAAAAGCAAAAGAATTAGGTTTTGCTTATTGTAGAATTTCTAAAGCAGAGTTTTTACATAAAGAAGCGTTACAATTAGAAAAATGGCTTGCAAAAGATTATCATGGAGAGATGAGCTATATGGAAAATCATTTTGACAAAAGACTTGATCCAAGATTATTAGTGGATGATGCAAAATCAATAATTTCATTGGCTTTTAATTATTATTCCACTGAGGGACAAGAAGATAAAGATGCCCCTAAAATTTCAATGTATGCTCTTGGAAGAGATTATCATAAAGTGGTTAAGCAAAAGTTAAAATTACTTTTCAATTTTCTGCAAGAAGAAATAGGAGATATAAATGGTCGTTTCTTTGTAGATTCTGCTCCAGTAATGGAAAAAAGCTGGGCAGAGAAAAGTGGTATTGGATGGATAGGTAAGCACAGCAATTTAATTTCTAAAAGTCAAGGATCTTATTTTTTCTTAGCGGAAATTATTGTAGATATTCCGCTTAATTATGATCTGCCCATAAAAGATTATTGTGGGACTTGTACAGAATGTATTGATTCCTGCCCAACTGATGCCATTACTGAGCCCTATGTTGTAGACGGGAGTAAATGTATTTCATATTTTACCATTGAGCTGAAAAATCCTATTCCAAAACATACGACAGGCAAATTTGAAAATTGGATGTTTGGATGTGATATATGTCAGATAGTTTGTCCTTGGAATAAATTTTCAGTTGCTCATAATGAACCTGATTTTATACCAAAGAAAGAATTATTGACACTTACAAAAGAAGATTGGGAAGATTTATCGAAAGACAAATTTGACGAAATTTTTGAAGGGTCTGCAGTAAAAAGGACAGGATATCAGGGACTAAAAAGAAATATAAAATTTATTAAGAAATCTGATCGAATACTTCCAGAATAATTTCTTTATATTGACTAAAAGTAGCAAGTGCCCAAATTTTTAGATGAGTCATTTCTTTTTTGCTCAGCCATCGTAGACTTTTTTGTAATTCTTTTCTAAAAAGTGTTTTATCGAAACTAACTTTATTGAGTACTTTTTTACTGAATTCTAACATAACTTATTTTTATCTATATAATAACACGAACCTACAAGAATTATTGTTTGTTTCCCCAACTATATGCATCATTTTGTAAACCAGAGAGTGTTAATACCCTATCAATAACTGTGGAAGCAAGTTCTTCAAAATTTTTTGGATTACTATAAAATGAAGGAGTTGCAGGACAAATAATACCTCCCGCTTCTGTGATGGATTTCATATTCTTAATATGGATTAAATTATAAGGAGTTTCTCTGGCTACTAATATTAACTTTCGCCGTTCTTTAAGTATTACATCAGCAGCTCTTGTGGTTAAATCATTAGAAATTCCTGAAGCTATTCTACCCATTGTCCCCATTGAACAAGGGCAAATTATCATTGTTCCAAAATTTGCAGACCCGGATGCAAATGGAGCAGTGAAATCTTGCTTCTCGTAAAAGGGAAAAGGTAAATTTTCAAAAGCTTTATCACCTAATTCTGTTTTCCAAACAAATCTTGCATTTTCGCTCATCAATATGCCAACGTCCTTAATTTGATCTTTCATTTGCATTAACTTATCAAACAAAACTTTCGTATAAATAGCACCACTAGCTCCAGTTACTGCAACTATTATTTTGTGTTTTTTTCTCATCTTATTTTGTAATGTATTGCAAAACCAAGGACGGTATTGTACTGTCCCTTATTCCACCTATTTGTAGCGCCAGAAACATGTGGGCGAATAGGAATAATAGAGTTGCTAATTCTTGTATTTAGGATTATTTTATTCATTATATGATAATTAATTCCAGCAAAAATACCAAAATCATATTTTTTAAAAGAAGGAGCAATTTCAATTTCTGAAAAATAATCAGTCATTTCCGAATTTATTAAAAAAGCAGGCAAGATTCCAGCTTCAATTCCTAGACTTTCTTTTTGTTGGAGATTAATACTTATAGGCAATTCCATATAAGAAAGCATAATCTCAGCAATATTATTTTTATGAATATTAGGGTTTTGGCTTCCTTTTTCTATATAAATTATTTCAAATTGAAAACTAATATTTTCTTTAATATTCAGATTGGTGTAGGCACCAGCAAGCAATCCAATTTTGTTAAATCCGCCCAACAAATCGCCAGCTACTTGGCTTGTACTTACTCCCCCAATAATTCCACCACCAAAATTTTGGGCATTAGTATTGTAAGTTAGAATTCCACAAAAAAAAAGTACGGTAAGAATTCTATGTAAATTCATATTATCGGATGCTAATCCCTAAGCCAACTGTTGCTACAGGATATTCTGAGAAAGTATAATTGGCTTGCAAAGCCAAAACTGCTAACTGAAGCCGAAACCCAATATTTGCTCTTAGATTATTATTGCTTTCAAATTCAAATTCAGTTAATTCGTTTACATCAAAATTCAGCCCCGCAATATTATATTCTCCATCTATATTGAATGTTGTTTTTGTAAAATTATACCCTAAACCTGCATAAGCCGTAAACATCACAATCTTTTTGGAAAGTAAGATATTAAATGTTGTTGCTCTAATATCTAAAGCTGCTTTTGCATTTTTCCCAACTCCATTTACATCATATTCAAGCATGACTTGAGAATGTAATTTAGTATAGCCAGCCTGAAAAGAAACGTCTATTGGTATTTTATCAACAATAGGTAGCCATTGTAAAATATCATGTTTGACACCAATTCCAAATAAGTCAGTACTAACGCCTTTCATTTCAATCTCTGGCATGAAGCGAACATCTATTTCTGTATTTTTTATCAGCCCAATTCCAGCTTGCAACATAGGGATGGGCAGAAGCGGAATATTCAATCCTTTAGGCATATCAAACTTATTTCCATCATAAGTCGCTTCCCCAATAGCTGTACTCCCTAAGATTGTAGGAGTATCTTCTCCCTTAAATGTACCAGCATTAGATCTCGTAATGTTAAATGTTTTTGCATCTGCAGGCACAAGTACCAGGTTGGCTGTAATAGTAACATCAAAACCGCCTAAGTGATGGGGTTTTGCGGTATTGTACCATCCATTGTTTAGGGCGGCCCCTAAACTATTTCCCAAAGGAGAGATATAAGCCTCAATAAGCGATCTCCCGTCACTCATTTCAGCAGTTGTAGAAGTTTGAGCCACTGAATAAAAACTAAAACAACTAATTGTAAAAATTGTAAGTATTTTTTTTCTCAAAGCAAATATTTTATGGTGTTATTAAATGCACTTCCTCTACTTGTTGAACTTCAAAAGTAGCACTGTTATAAATAAAAGCAACAATATACATATTTTCTTTTACCCATTCTCCAGCATTTCCATTCCCTAATTCAAGAGTATTTGCTGAATAATCAATATTGGATTGCTCTAAATTATCTAAATTAATGCTGTATGTTTTGTTAATTTCTTCGTCTTTGTTATAAACACTGCTAGTTTGCAGAGCCTCTCCCCAAGCTGAATTAATTGAGGTTCTTAACACATGTTTATGAACATAAAACTCCACGTCTACATTAGGCGAGGCTTCCACATCTTTTTGCCAATTAATAACACTATCTTCCGTAAGACATACTAAAAGATTAAAATCGCCTTGAATATGATTGAGTACTTTTATGTCGATGTCAATATCTCCAACATTTGAATTGATATTCGGAGAAATGGTAATTCCAAAATCAGGACTTTCCTCTATAATAGTTTGCACAATAGTATTCCAATTAGTTACTTCTTTACCATGGGTTGAATTTGGATATCCCAATCTATTTATCATTCCCTTTGGTAACCCTAAATTTGTGATCTGAAAGAAATTATTCCAGCTTTCGCCAGTTTCAGTTCTGAAATCATATTGGTATTTTGGGGCTTGGCTTATATGATATGGCCTTGCGTAAGTTTTGCCTACATGAATTGTAATAGGCACAATCTTCTTGCTGTAAATGTCAATAAGGGCATCTAATTCTCTGGCTGCATTTGGGCAATTAGAACAAGTGTGCCCAGAATAATCTTCCATTAAAATCTTTTTGATAAAAGTAGTAGAGTTTGTAGTGTCAACAGGACCTCCTCCATCTGTTGCAAAAGGTTCTTCCACAATATCACATGCTCCAAAAGAAGAGACGATTATTAAAAGAAGGACTAAATCTTTCATTTTCAATTTTTTTAAAAACTACTAGAAATATTTAAGGTTATTCCATTAGAAGAAGGAACCGTTTTGCAAACTCCTCCCACACAAAAAATACCTTCTCTTTTCTTTCCATATCCAATCTCAAAACGATTAGCTCCTTTTATAAAACCAGCAGTTAAATTTATATAATGTATTTGTTTGTCTATATTTTCATTCCCCCAATTATACATATCTTGTATGGTGAAAAACCAATGTGGAGATATCGTGTATTCTGCCAAACCCATACTCCAGTCTCCATCATCTTGTTCCGTTTTTAACTTTTGCAGTTCTACCCTAATGGAGTGTCCTTTTTTTATTTTATAGGTAAGATCTAAAACAGCAATATCTGATTGAATTATTCCATAGCCTGTTTGCTGTTGCACTACGTCTTTATTATACGATTGTTTAGCTAATACTGCTGCGATCTTTACTTTTTTGTTTATTTTTCTTGTAATTTCTATATTAAAATCTTGATAATACAACTCTTCCCCTTTCAGACTAATTAACATTGGCTGATGGCTTATATTATCATTTAAATAAGAATTTCCACCATTTAAAGAATTAATTCTAGAAAAGTTAACATTAATCTTAGTGCCATATTTTCCCCCTATCGAATTGCCTTTTCCTAATTTATAAAACAAATCAATTTGAAATCCTGCCTCTCCATTTGGTTGAGTGGCATATGGATAAAGCGAAACTAATGTATAGGTATGTTGTTTTGAAATGGCTGGGATATAATTTAGTAGAAGGTCTTTCCCAACCGCATCACGATCTGCTCTGAAAACCATATTGTCTACTCTATGCGCCTCTAATGAAGCTCCAATTCCTCTATCAGAATAAGTTAAATTTGATGTAATGGCATTTCCACTTGCATAATTATTTTCTGTTAAGCTCCCAATAGGATCATTTATTTTGTAAGCATATTCAGAATACCAATTTAGCTTACCATTAATGATATTTATTCTCCCTGCAAAAGCAGCTACATTTTCAGGAATATTAAAATTAGGGTTGGTAGCATTTTGAAATCTGCTAACTACCGATCCTCCTAGAATTGCTTTTGTTTTTATAGTTAATTTCAGCATATCATTAATATTTATTTCTCCATCCGCACCTCTAACTATACCATTGCTGTATTCAAAGAACTTTCTTTCTCTGCCGATAAAAGTTTTGAGATATACTCCTGAGAATGGTCTATAATGCAACCTTATCCCATCCATAGCATTATCAACTCCTAATGTTTTTTCCTCATAACTTCTAAGGACTAAACCACTTCCAAATTGCTCATAAAAACTACCAGCAGTAATTTCCAATCCATCATTATTATATTGTGCAAATCGGTAAGGGATTCCATTTCCATTATATCTTGGATCAAAATCTTTTAAGGCGTTTAAATAGCTTTCATAGCGCACACCCACTGTAAATTTACCTTTTGTGTAAAGGAGATTAAAATAAGCATTGTTTAGCATAACTTCATCTGCTGCAAGCGCACCGATACTTTGATCCTCATTGTAAGTTTGCAAACTGAGATTAAAATCGCCGTGAATTTCTCCATTATTGTTTTGGGCTAAGCCAAAACAAGGCAATACAAAAAGAAAAGCAATTATTTTTCTCATAGTTTTATCTTACTAACTCTACAATTTTATCATACAATACCTCCTCATCTCCTTCAACATATCCTCTATGTTGCCATACTATTTCTTTTTTACTATTTAATAAAAAAGTATGAGGGACAGTAGAGACACCAAGTAGGCGGCAAAGGTCCTTGTTCGGGTCTAAGTAAACTTCATATTCCCAATCAGAAGCATTTACATAAGGTGCTACTTTTGACATTGATCTTGTATCATCAATAGAGATAGCTATCAATTTTACACCTGTTTCTTCTCGCCAATCTTCATATATTTCCGCGATATTATTCAATTCTTTTTTGCATGGTTTGCACCATGTTGCCCAAAAAGAAATCACCATTGGTTTGCTATCATTATTTAGATCTGAGATATTGAAAGCATCTCCTACTAAGGTTTTTACTTTTACATTTGGCAAACTTCTGCTCTCTTGCGAAAAACTAAGAATGGTAGTAAGCAATATTGTTAATAAAGTTAAAATTTGTTTTCTCATTTTTTGGCTTTTAATGGGTTGCTAAATTAATTATTTTATCTCATCTAAATTAATCTCTAGCCAATAAAAAAGCCAGCACATGCTGGCTTTATTGTATTAACCAATTAATTATTATCTAACAATTGTAATCTTTTTAGTGATTATTTTATTGTTTCTTATCAGGTTTATAAAATACATTCCTTCAGTAATTTCATAAATAGAGATTGGCATTATGTGCTGACCTACGTTAAGTGAACCAATTTCATTACTATATACAATCTTTCCTAAGACATTAGTAATAGTTATTGTAGTTTTGCTTTTTTCAGTGGTAGTAAAAGATAATGTTGCAATATTATTTGCTGGATTAGGATAAATAGAGATTTTTTCGACAATATTAGTTTCTTCAATTGAACTTGGGCTTGATATCCCAGTTCTAAATTGAGCTGATTCCTCATCAGTAAACTGACCACCAGAAGCCAAGGGATAAGCATTCCCATCTGTTACTGAATAACTTCCTTGTCCATAATTACAACAAATACCATCTCCATAAGAGTCATACATCGTAAATGTATAACACTCATCTGGTAAAAGAGTTGTTGTCAAAGGAGTTTGAATAGTAGTTCCAGATGCAGACAAATCATTATATGGACCGCCATTTGCTATTGTTAATCCAGTAGAATTTTTAATGTTCCAAGTAGTTTCAGATCCATATGCGTCAGTAGTTATTGCAACAGTTACATCTACATGTGTATTTTGATAAGCTAAAGTAGCTGTAAAGTTAATATCATTGTTTGACATATCATCATCAGTACCACCATTTGGATTCGTAGTTTTTATCTCAATTTGACTAGTCCCAGTAATTCCATTAATAGCTGGAAGCGGAATAGTAGTAAGTTGATACGTAGCAAGATTACCAGTCCATGGGGTAATAGAATTTTGCACACCATTTACTAAAACCTCAATATTAAAAGAGGTAAGTGTAGTTAATCCATAATTTTGCACTTTAAGTTCAGGGCTTAAGCTACCTGAGCAAGTTTCGGTTATTCCCTCATAAGCCATTGCTTTCACGTCATTTATATTTGTAGTAGGAGGTGGGCATGAGCTTACAAAACTATATGGATTTGAGCTTTGCCCGGACTCTATAAGCACTCTGTCAGGACAGATTCTGTAAATTGTTGGCCAGTAGCCTATTGAATAAGCACTAGTGACAGCTGCATTATTTACTGTTCCATCAGTACAAATGATTGGATATGGCGTTCCAGAAATCCAATTTCCTGCTGTTCCACCACCACTTCCTCCTAAATTAGCAACTGTATTTCCATCTCCTTCAATAAAGAACACCATTACATCATTAGTAGTGGTTGGGCTAACATTTGGATATCCTGCAGGACCATGGTCTATATATAAATTTTCTAAAGCTCCAGAAGTGTGATAACTCCAACAAGGGCCACACCACACAGCAGAGAAGTCAATAAAGACAGTATATCCGCTATCTAGGTAGCTATATAAATTATGTGTAGTTCCATTGAGATCAGTTAGTGTCCAATCGGGAGCCAAACTTCCGTTAGGTAATTGTGCAAATGAGCTGTGTATGGATAGACAAATTACTATTGCAATTAATAAGATTCGTTTCACGATAAATTATTTTTAGAATACAAATATAGTTTAAAAGGAGCTCTAAATAAAGAAAAAGAGGCTTTTTATAATTTTCTTTATATGTACGAAAACAAATTATTTTAGGCTTAAAATGTGTATATTTGCTAAAAAATAAATTATGAAGAAAATCGCCTACATTCTTTTAGCAATCTCAATCATTTTTTCTGCTTGCAAGAAGGAAGAAGGATGTACTGACCCAATCGCTGTTAATTATAATGCTGATGCTGAAGAAGATGATGGTTCTTGTATTTACTGTGTATACGGTTGTACAGACCCATTAGCAACTAACTATGATATAAATGCTACTTGTGATGATAGTTCTTGTACTTACTCTTCAAGTCTAGTGGTTACGGGAGATACCCTTGTTACTGGAGATCCTAATGCACAGTTAGCATCATATCTTAATGTTGCTAATATTTCTAATAAAACAATAGATGTGCGTTGCAGAATAAATCCAATTAGTAATACTGGAACTAGTAATGTTCCGCCAGCTGAGTTTTCATTTTGCTGGGGAGGCGTTTGCTATGGAGTAGGAACATTAGTTTCAGGGCAACTAGCAACTCTTACTTCTGGCCAATTTGTGGTATATCCTGATCTGCCAGCGCATTCTGGTTATTATGATACTTTTGGCTTGCCTAGTACAGGGAAAATCGAATACTGTTTTTATGATGATGCTAACCCTACAGATGAGACATGCTTTACAGTAACCTTTAATGCTGTTACAGGTATTGAAGAAAATCCGACAAACAAATAATTCATTATAAAAGATAGAATATATTTACAATAGTTATGAAAACCCTATGCCTTAAAAGTATAGGGTTTTGTTTTAAATACAGATCTTTCAATTTGTTACATTTGTTTTTTAAAAACAATCAAATGATAACTCACATCAAAGGAAGATTAATAGAAAAAACACCAACTTATGTAGTGATAGACTGTCATGGTATAGGTTACAAACTAAATATTTCTTTGCAAACTTACTCCAATATTAAAGAAGAAGAATGTTCTCTTTTTACGCATTTATCTGTAAAAGAAGATTCTCATACGCTTTATGGGTTTTCAGATGAAGATGAACGAACACTTTTTAGAAACTTAATATCTGTTTCAGGAGTTGGACCAAGTACTGCACAAGTAGTTTTATCTACTTTTACTCCACAGGAAACTTGTCAGTATATTATTTCTGCTGATGTCGCAGCTTTGCAAAGCGTGAAAGGAATTGGAGGGAAAACAGCACAAAGGATAATTATTGATTTAAAAGATAAATTAGGCAAGGGAATTACTACTGCTGATATTCCTTTATATCAAAACAATGATTTACGATCAGAAGCGTTATCTGCATTAGTTGCATTAGGCTTTAGCAAAAAAGTAGCCGAGCAGAAAGTGGATAATACTCTAAGAGAAAGCTCTGAAGATATATCTGTAGAAGCTTTGGTGAAATCTGCTTTAAGCGGAATGTAATCCAAGATTTACTAGATTTGAGCAGAAAAAATATATATATACTATTAGCAGTATTTATACTGTCTTCTATGGAATCATTTTCTCAAAATGATAGTTCATTGGCATATCCATTTAATAGCAATCAAAATGGAGGCTTGTATATGAACAATCCTAGTATTTTTAACACTTTTGTTGAATATGATCCTGCTACAAATCAGTATTATCAGTGGAAAAGAATAGGGAATAGAAATATAGGGCTTCCTAGGATAATGAGTTTTCAAGAATACCAGCAGTATCAGCTTGAAAAATCAAACACTACTTATTGGGATTTAAGAAAAGGAGAGCGGAAAATAAAACAAACTTCTGCTTTTGGATTACCAAAACTCTATATTGGAGGACAAGCATTTGATCGGCTTTTTGGAGGAAATACAGTGGATATTCGACCACAAGGTTCAGCCGAACTTATATTTTCCCTCAGGGTAAATCGACTTGATAATCCTTCCCTCCCAGAAGAACAAAGAAAAACTACTTCTTTTGATTTTGTAGAGAAAATACAAATGAATGTAATAGGGAAAATTGGGGAGAAACTTAAACTCACTACCAATTATAATACTGAAAGCACTTTTGATTTTGAAAATCAAATGAAGCTGGAATATACAGGAAGTGAAGATGAAATTATCAAGAAATTAGAAGTAGGAAACGTTTCTTTACCTCTAAATGGGACGCTTATTACGGGAAGCACTTCCCTTTTTGGAATGAAGGCACAATTGCAATTTGGAAAAACTACAATTACAAGTATTTTATCTCAACAAAAAAGCAAAACTTCAGAAGTGGAAGTAAGCGGTGGAGCACAAACTACAGAGTTTGATATTTATGCAGATGATTATGAGGCGAACAAGCATTTTTTTTTAACACATTATTTTAAAGAACAATATGATTTAGCCCTGGCTAATTTACCTTTTGTAAACTCTGGGATAAATATTACAAAAATGGAGGTATGGATTACCAATAAAACAGGAACAACCGAAAACACAAGAAATATTGTTGCTTTTCTGGATTTAGGGGAAACCGAAATTTATAATAATTCCCCTGATTTTGCCAATAATGTTTTTAGTCAATTCCCAGATAATGAAAAAGCAAATGATTTGTATTTGAACATTACAAATAATTTCAATGCGGCAAGAGATATCAATCAAGTGAATAATACTTTTGGACCTCCCTATAATGAGTATTTCAAGGCTTCTCAAGATTACGAAAAATTAGAAAGAGCTCGGCAATTAACTTCTTCAGAATACACTTTAAATTCTCAACTTGGTTATATTTCCCTAAATCAAGCGCTTAATAATGATGAAGTATTAGCGGTTGCTTTTCAGTATACCATTGGCAACAATATTTTTCAAGTAGGAGAACTGAGTACAACAGGCCCAATCACACCAGATGCACTTTTTGTAAAACTATTAAAAGGCACTAATTTTACTCCACAACTTCCTAATTGGGATTTAATGATGAAGAATATCTATGCAATTGGGGCATATCAGATGAGCAGTAATGATTTTATTTTAGATGTTGTGTATGAAAATACCGAAGAATCTGCAGGAATTACTAACTATATTCCAGAAGGAGTCTTAGATGGAATTCCGCTTATAAAAGTTTTGAATTTGGATAATTTGAATTCTCAACAAGACAAACAATCAGATGGAGTTTTTGATTTTATTGAAGGTATAACTGCAAAAGCCTCAAATGGAAGGATTATTTTTCCTGTTCGTGAGCCCTTTGGGAATTATTTGAGAGGTAAGTTCTCAGATCAAATCCTAGCGGAAAAATATGTCTATCAAGTCTTGTATGATTCCACCCTAACCATTGCTCAGCAATACCCTGAACTCAATAAATTTAGGTTGAAAGGGAGTTATCAGGCGTCTTCTGGGGCAGAGATTTCTCTTAACGCCATGAATGTGCCGGAGGGTTCGGTTACCGTTACGGCCGGTTCACAAAAATTAATAGAAAACCAAGATTATACAGTAGACTATATGCTTGGCAGAGTTACTATTATTAATCAGGGAATCCTAAATTCTGGTGTTCCAATAAAAATTTCCTTAGAGAATAATGCCCTTTATGGTATTCAGAACAAAACATTGATCGGTACGCATATTGATTATGAAATTAATAAAGATTTCATAATTGGGGGGACTTTTCTTAACCTTACTGAACGACCATATACAGTAAAAATTAATACTGGAGATGAGCCGATTTCCAATACCATTTGGGGCCTGGATGGTAGTTATCAAAAATCTTCCCCTTTTATTACAAAAATGATTGACAAACTTCCCTTTTTGGAAACTAAAGCGAAATCAACTTTTTTGGCAACTGCTGAATTTGCGCACTTAATTCCTGGCCATCATAAATCTTTAGGAAATTCTGGAGTATCTTATATTGATGATTTTGAGGCAAGTAAAACTGGTATTGACATGAAAAATATGGGTGCTTGGTTTTTATCTTCTATCCCTCAAGGGCAAGAGTCACTTTTTGAGAATGCTAGTGTAAACGATAATTTGATTAGTGGATTTCAAAGGGCAAAAGTAGCATGGTACACCATTGATCCTTTATTTTATAGAACTACTTCTTTAACTCCTCCGGGAGTGAACAAAACCATTACTTTACCTAATGGGAATACCATTGCTCAACAATCCTATCATTATTCCCGCGAAGTATTAGAGAAAGAAGTATATCCAAATAAAGACCCAGATTTGGGAAGTCAGATTTCTAATTTAGCGCTTTTGGATGTTGCCTATTACCCTAACAAAAGAGGTCCATATAATTATAATGTTTCAGAACTAAATTCGGATGGGACAATGCAAAACCCTTCTAATAAGTGGGCAGGAATGATGCGAAAAGTAGAAACTAATGATTTTGAAGCGGCTAATATAGAATTTATTGAATTTTGGATGATGGACCCTTTCAATACTGAAGATGGAGATATTAATCATAGTGGTGGTGATTTATATTTTCATTTAGGAAATATTTCAGAAGATATTTTGAAAGATGGTTATAAAAGTTTTGAGAACGGGTTGCCTATTTCAACAACTGTAGAAAATGTAGATACTACTGTTTGGGGCAGAGTTCCAACCAATTTTTCAATTGTAAATGCTTTTGATAATGATCAAGATTCCAGAAAATTCCAAGATGTTGGTTTGGATGGGTTACGAACTTCTGATGAAAAACTTTTCTTTGATAATGATTATGTTCAGGCAATTGCAAATAATCCTAATTTAGGGACGGTATCTGTTGCTTATCAAAATGCAGAAAAAGATCCTTCAGGTGATAATTACCATTATTATAGAGGTAGTGATTTCGACAATAATCAAACTGAAATCTTAGATAGATATTTGAACTTTAATAATATGGATGGAAATTCTGTAACTACTGATCAATCTCCTGAATCTTATCCTACTTCTTCTACAACAATTCCAAATACGGAGGACATCAACAAAGACAATACTTTAAGCGAATCGGAAAATTATTTTCAGTATAAAGTTTCGCTTTTCCCAAATATGGATGTAGGAGATGGTTATATCTCAGATGTGTTTTCTGCAAATGTAAAAACAGAAAATGGCAATACACGATCAGTAAAATGGTATCAGTTTAGAGTGCCGATTTATAAGCCAGATAAAATAGTTGGCGGCATTCAAGATTTTAAATCTATTCGTTTTATGCGAATGGTTTTTGCTGATTTTCAGCAGCCTATTGTTTGCCGTTTTGCTAGTCTAGATTTAGTAAGAGGAGAGTGGAGAAGATATAATTTTGATTTATCTTCTCCAGGAGAGTATTTACCAATTGATGATGAGGATAATACTCTTTTTGATGTTACAGCAGTAAATGTTGAAGAAAATGGGAAAAGAAGCCCGATTAATTATGTCGTTCCGCCAGGAATTGAGCAAGAAGTTGATAACACCACAACTACTCTTAGAAGACAAAATGAGCAATCTTTGGTTTTGAAAGTTTGTGATTTAAAAGATGGCGATTCTAGAGCTGCTTATAAAACCTCCGATTTGGATGTTCGTTCTTATAAACGAATAAAAATGTTTGTGCATGCAGAAGGGAAAAATGACGATTTAAATGACGGAGACTTTTCTTGTTTCATTCGTTTAGGGACCGATTTTGTTTCCAACTATTACGAATATGAAGTTTCCTTAAAAGCAACTGCTCATGGAGTAACTTCAGCAAATGCCATTTGGCCATCTTCCAATCAAATTGATATTGCATTTGAAGAATTTCAAAAAGCAAAACAGAAGCGAAATAACGCCATTAGAGATGGCTCACATAGCAATGTTTCTAATCCGTTTATTAAGTATTTAGCAAATGGAAAGAAAATTCAAATTGTAGGAAATCCGAATTTGGCAAGAGTAAAAACCATAATGATTGGGATTAGGAATCCTAAAAAATTAAATATTCAGTCTGCAGATGATGGACTTTCTAAATGTGGAGAGATCTGGGTGAATGAATTACGGCTTACCGATTTTGATGAGTATGGTGGATGGGCTGCCAATTCGCGTCTTACCACTCGCCTTGCTGATTTTGGAACAGTAACTTTTGCAGGAAGTATGAGCACTATTGGATTTGGAAGTATTGAGAAAAAAATTAATGAAAGACAAAGGGTAAATGCATATCAATATGATATTTCCTCGACCTTTGAATTAGGTAAATTTTTCTCTGAAGATTATGGGATGAAAATCCCAATGTATATTGGTGTCTCAGAGGCTATTGAAAACCCACAATACAATCCTCTTGACCCTGATATATTGTTCAAAACAACCTTAGAAACACTTGATTCCAAGGCAGCAAAAGACTCATTAAAACATATTGCTCAGAACTATGTGAAACGAAAAAGTATCAATTTTACAAATGTTCGAAAGATGACATCTTTTAACAAAAATAAAGGGAAAAACGAAAAACCAAAAGAACCAAAAATATATGATATAGAAAATGTTTCACTTTCCTATTCCTTTAATGAAACTTTCATTAGAAATATTAATACAGAATACAATCGCACAAAAATATATCGTGGAGCACTCACTTATAATTTTCACACCACTCCAAAAAACATAAAACCCTTCTCAAAGATGAATTTTGGAAAATCAAAATATATGCGTTTGATAAAAGATTTTAATTTCAATACTATGCCAAAATCTTTCTCTTTTCGAACAGATTTAGATAGGCATTATAATGAAACACAGCTCAGAAACATCAACAATTCTAATATGCTTATTTTTCCTACTTATAATAAATTTTTCAATTGGAATAGGATGTATGAGTTAAAATATGATTTGACAAGAACACTAAAAGTTGATTTTTCTGTAAATAACAAAGCGACTATTGATGAGCCAGCTGGGAGTTTGTCAAAAACCGATCCAAATTATAAAGAGAAAAGAGATACCATATGGCAAAATTTCTGGGATTTTGGAAGAGCAACTATGTATCATCAAACCCTAAATATTAATTATCAAGTGCCAATAAATAAGATTCCGTTCTTGGATTTTATGTCTCTTAATACACGCTATAGCGCTAATTATGATTGGACAGGAGCTCCTAAATCTTTACAGAATTTAGGTAACAGTATTCAAAACTCTAACACAAGGCAATATAATGGGCAAATAAATATGAATACCCTTTACAATAAAGTTCCCTATTTTAAAAAAATAAATCAATCGGCAAGAGGAGGAAGAAATAGAAGAAATGTCCAACAAGCGGAGCAAGAAGAAGATGAAGAAAACAGATATGAATTTTTTAAATATTTGACCAGATTTATGTTGGGAGTTAAAAATATATCAGTTAATTATTCAGAAAACAGAGGAACTTTTTTGCCAGGATTTATGCCAAAACCTCATTTTTTAGGTCAGCAATGGAGCATGATGGCTCCAGGGCTTCCTTTTGTTTTTGGAAGTCAGAATGATATTCGATATATGGCAGCTTCTGAGGACTGGTTAACCACTAATCCTTCACTAAATACCCTTTTTAAAACTAATTTCTCTTCTAATTTAACATTAAGAAGTACCATAGAACCTATTAAACAATTTCGGATTGAACTTACAGCTAATAAAACAACATCATTAAATAGTCAGGAATATTGGCGAGCTGATAGTACAGGAAGCTTCCAATCTTTTAGCCCTATTGAAACAGGAGGGTTTAGCGTATCAATAATTTCTTGGAGTACAGCATTTTTAAAAGATGATGAGCAATACTCTTCCAAAACTTTTGCCAGATTTAGAAATTATAGAAATGAGATTGCTAAAAGATTAGCTGCAGAAAATCCTGATTTTAAAGGAGGACTGGACCCTTTGACCGGCTTTCCAATAGAATATTATATTGATATATACGGAGACACTATTTACACTGGTGGTTATGGTCAATCTTCTCAGGATGTAATAATTCCAGCTTTTATTGCTGCTTATACAGGAAAAGATGCAATAGGTGTTTCTTTAAATAAGTTCCCAAAAATTCCACTTCCTAATTGGAGAATCACTTACGATGGGCTTACCAAAATAAAATTCATAAAGAGGTATTTTGAGACTTTCACTCTAGGACATGCTTATAGAAGTTCTTATAGTGTTGGGTCCTTCTCATCCAATTTAGACTATAAAGATCAAAATGGAGATGTGCAAATGAACTTAAATAATATGAGTTATCATAGCAAATACGATATCAATCAAGTTTCAATTAATGAGCAATTCAGCCCACTTTTCAAATTAGATATGACTTGGAAGAATTCTTTGATTGCTCGTTTTGAGATTAAGAAAAGCAGGATGCTTTCTCTTTCGCTTTCTAATAATCAGCTTACTGAAATTGCAAGCAATGAATATGTAATTGGCACAGGTTACAGGATTAAGAATGTATCTTTTAATTTTAGAGCTGCTGGAAGAAGCAGAAAATTAGATAGTGATTTAGACTTAAAATTAGATTTAAATATCAGAAATAACAGAACTGTTATTAGGAAAATAATTGAGGATGTGGAGCAAATTACGGCAGGACAGCAAATTATTAGTATTAAATTTTCAGCTGATTATGTAATCAATCAACGTCTGAATGTAAAGGCATTTTATGATCAAGTAATTACAAATCCTTTTTTGTCCACTACTTTTCCAGGATCAATTACCAATGCCGGCTTTAGCATAAGATTCACTTTAGCAGGATAATTTTGTTGACTAATAAAAAAATGTATTTTTGAAAAATTTTTAAAAGATGAATTTTCCTGAGAATTTGAAATATAGTAAAAATCATGAATGGATAAGGATAGAGGGTGATATTGCCTATATTGGCATTACTGCTTTTGCACAGGAAGAATTGGGTGATATTGTTTTTGTGGATATAGATACTGAAGGGGAAACACTTGATAAAGATGAAGTATTTGGGACTATTGAAGCTGTAAAAACTGTATCTGATTTGTTTATGCCAGTAAGTGGTGAAGTGTTGGAATTTAATGCTAAATTAGATAATAACCCAGCATTAATCAATACGGACTCTTATATCGATGGTTGGATAGTAAAAATTTCAATTAGTAATGTAAATGAATTGGAAGATTTAATAAGTAGTTCGTCTTATCAGGAAATGGTGAGTGAGTAAAATAAAAAGAATTATTTTCGTTAATATTTAAGAAATACGATAAGTTATGAAAGCCAAAAAAAATCCAAAAATCAGCATAGAACATAAAAAAGGTATGTTCTTCCAAATAGGATTAGTAGTTACACTACTTTTAGTATTAATTGCATTTGAATGGAAAAGCTATGAAAAAACAGACTATAGTTTAGGGCAATTGCAGATGGATGATTTGGAAGATGAAATGATTCCAATTACTCGACAAGAAGAGAAACCACCTCCACCTCCACCTCCACCTCCAGAAATTATTGAGATTGTTGAAGATGAAGTTGAGATTGAAAATGAATTAGAAGTAGAAGATACGGATACAGATGAAAATGATTTTATAGAACAAGAGGAAGAGGAAGATTCTGATGAAGTATTTATGGTGGTAGAACAAATGCCTGTATTCCCTGGTGGAGACTTAGGGTTGATGAAGTTTATTCAGAAAACGGTAAAATATCCACCCATCGCAAAAGAAAATGACATTACAGGCAAAGTATATGTTAGCTATGTGGTAAATAAGAAAGGAAAAGTTACTAGTGTAAAAGTGGCAAGAAGCGTAGATAAATATTTAGATGCAGAAGCGGTAAGGGTTGTAAAACTTTTACCCTACACAACACCAGGTAAACAAAGAGGGAAGCCTGTAAATGTGCAGTATACTATTCCTATTAATTTTACACTTAATTAAGTTTAAACTAATTTCCTAACTTACACCTTATTTTTCTTAATAAAAGTGTATTTTTGCCGCCCTAAAAACAAAAGAAAATGGCAACAGAAAATTTACACTTTCACGAGCATAGAGTCCCTAGGGAAGAAAAAGAAAAAAGAAATCAACATAAATCAAGAGTATTATGGTTTACAGGGCTTTCGGGTTCTGGAAAATCAACAGTAGCAAATGCAACCGAGAAAGTTTTGCATGATATGGGGTTACAAACCTATATTTTGGATGGTGATAATGTAAGAATGGGTTTAAATAAAGACCTAGGGTTTTCTCCAGAAGACAGAACAGAAAACATTAGAAGAATTACTGAAGTAGCAAAATTATTTGCTGATTCTGGATTAATTGTACTTACCGCATTCATCTCCCCTTACAGAGAAGATAGAGACAAAGCAAGAGAAATTATTTCTACGAATGACTTTATTGAAGTATTTGTTAGTGCAGATTTATCAGTTTGTGAATTGAGAGATCCAAAAGGTCTTTACAAAAAAGCAAGAGCAGGAGAAATCAAGGGTTTTACTGGTATTGACGCTCCTTATGAAGTGCCTTTAAATCCAGAATTGATTGTAGAAACAGATAAAAATGATATTGAAGCTTGTGCTCAGATTGTAGTTGATTATTTGGTACAAGAAAACATTATTAGTAAGACATTAGTATAACTTTAAATAAAAACAAGAAATGGCAGTAGCAAAATGGGATGTAAAAAATCATGGTGGCAATCCTACCACTAACGACAGTAAAAAATATGCAATTTTTGTAGGAAGATTTCAACCATATCATCAAGGGCATATTTCTTTAATCATGCAAAAAATCAATGCAGGGATTCCAGCACTAATTATGGTCAGAGACATTGCTCCTGATGCAAAAAACCCTTTTAGTACTGAGCAAACGGTTGAAATGATTGAAAAATATCATACAGCAAAAGGACATGATGTCCAAGTAATTATCATTCCAGATATGGAAAGTATAAATTTTGGACGAGGAGTTGGGTATGAGATTAATGAGTTTACACCTCCAGAAAATATTGGATGGATTTCAGCAACTGGAATCAGAAATTCAATAAAAGAAGGAAATAATGATTGGAGAACTTTGGTGGATGAGTCAATTCAATCAGATGTAGAAAAATATTTGCTAGAAACCGAAATAAAACTTTAATAAAACAATTTTAAAAATAAAAAAAGGGGAGAGTTACTCCCCTTTTTTTGTTTTTTCTTCTCAGAAAACAAAGAGAATTTTATTTTGTATTTTTGGAATCTATTATGAGCTTATCAGATTTAACAAAGATTGTACATATTGACAAAGTTGGTGTGCATGAAAGAGTAAAGCGATTTTGCAAGAGAAGCATCAAAAATTCTGCAAAAAAGCATGGATTAAATTTAATTTTAAGCATGATTGATTTGACTACTTTAGAAGGGAAAGATACTCCTGAAAAAGTAAAAAGACTCTGTTATAAAGCACACCATTTAGATGATTCTATGGAAGGATTACCTAATGTGGCTGCTGTTTGTGTGTATCCGACTTTGGTTGCTGTTGCAAAAAAAGAATTAAAAGGAAGCGGAATTAATGTAGCTTCAGTTGCTTCCGCATTTCCTAGCGGACAATCTACTTTGGAAGTAAAACTTGAGGACATAAAATTTGCAGTAAATGAAGGTGCAGATGAAGTAGATATGGTAATTTCAAGAGGGAAGTTTTTGGCAGGGGAATACAACTTTGTGTTTGATGAAATTGCTGCTGTAAAACAGGAGTGTGATAAGGCACATCTAAAAGTGATTTTGGAAACAGGTGAATTAGATACATTGGATAATGTGAGAAAAGCATCTGATATTGCAATTTATGCAGGTGCAGATTTTATCAAAACTTCTACAGGTAAGATAACTCCTGCCTCAACAATGCTTGTAACTTATACAATGTTAAATGCAATAAAAGATTATTATAAAAAGACTGGAATTAAAATTGGGATGAAACCTGCTGGAGGGATCTCAACTTCTAAGGTTGCACTTCAGTATTTAGTAATGCTAAAAGAAACTTTAGGAGATAAATGGATGAATAAAGAGTTATTTAGATTTGGAGCAAGTAGTTTAGCCAATGACGTTTTAATGCAACTCAAAAAACAAGAAATGGGTATTTATCAATCTTCAGATTATTTCTCAAAAGATTAACAAATGAGTAAAATAGATTTAACATTAAGTTGGGAATTTGCGGATGCACCTGAAAGCACAAATCATATAAAGTTAAAGAAAAAGTATGATTTGTTTATTGATGGTGAGTTTGTAAAACCGCAATCAAAAAAATACTTTAACACTATAAATCCCGCAACAGATGAAGTCATTTCTAATATTGCAGAAGCAAATAAAAAAGATGTTGACAAGGCAGTAAAATCTGCAAGAAAAGCATTTAAAAGTTGGTCAAAATTAAAAGCAAAAGAAAGAGGAAAATATATTTTCCGAATTGCCAGAATGATTCAAGAAAGAGCAAAAGAATTTGCTGTGATTGAGAGTTTGGATGGAGGCAAACCAATCAGAGAATCTAGAGATATTGATATTCCACTTGCTGCTAATCACTTTTTCTATTATGCGGGTTGGGCAGATAAGTTAGAGTATGCTTTCCCAAACAAAACGCCACAGCCACTTGGGGTTGCTGGTCAAATTATCCCTTGGAATTTTCCTCTTTTGATGGCGGCTTGGAAAATTGCTCCAGCACTTGCTTGTGGAAATACAGTAGTATTAAAACCTGCTGAAACCACTTCTCTTACTGCTTTGAAATTAGCAGAACTTATAAGAGATAGTCGGCTTCCAAAAGGAGTTGTAAATATTATAACCGGTGCTGCAGAAACGGGTACTGAAATAGTAAATCACCCTGATATTGATAAGATTGCTTTTACTGGGTCTACTTCAGTTGGGAAAATAATACAAGAAAATATTGCTGGAACA
>CAYZIA010000007.1:282-27372 GCA_964478325.1 uncultured Weeksellaceae bacterium | reverse complement strand
AAATAAAAGGAAAGTTGCCTTTGTTAGGAGTTTGTTATGGTGCTCAACATTTAGCTCATCATTTTGGTGGTGAGGTTTTACCTTCTAATACTAGAGAATATGGAAGAGCAAATCTGTCTTTTATTGATAGTTCTTCTGCATTATTAGATAATGTTTCTAATAACTCACAAGTTTGGATGAGCCATGGAGATACCATTGTTTCTTTGCCAAAGAACTATAAAATTATTGCTTCAACTAATGATGTAGAGGTAGCAGCATACAAAATTAAAGATGAACCGACTTATGCACTACAATTTCATCCAGAGGTTTATCATTCCAAAGATGGAGCAATCATATTAAAAAACTTCTTAGTTAATATTTGTAACTGCAAACAAGATTGGACTTCAGTATCATTTGTTGACGAAACAATTGCTGAGATAAAAGAAAAATTAGGAAATGATAAAGTAATTCTAGGACTTTCCGGAGGAGTGGATTCTACTGTTGCTGGCGTACTCTTACATAAAGCAATAGGAGAGAATCTGTATTGTATTTTTGTAGATAATGGCCTTTTAAGAAAAGAGGAATTTGAAAGTGTTTTACAGCAATATAAAGGTATGGGATTAAATGTAAGAGGGGTAGACGCAAAAGATAGGTTTTATAATGTTTTATCTGGAGTTTCTGATCCTGAGAAAAAACGGAAAATTATTGGTAATAAATTCATTGATGTATTTGATGATGAAGCACATAAGATAAAAGATGTAAAATGGTTGGCACAAGGCACTATTTATCCGGATGTAATTGAATCTATTTCTGCAACAGGAGGGCCTTCAGCAACCATAAAATCGCACCATAATGTGGGAGGGTTGCCAGATTTTCTAAAGCTCAAAATTGTGGAACCGCTTAATAGTTTGTTTAAAGATGAAGTTAGAAGAATTGGTCACTCTTTAGAAATTGACGAAGAGATTTTAGGGAGACATCCATTTCCAGGGCCTGGTTTGGGTATTCGTATTCTAGGGGATGTGACTCCTGAAAAAGTGAGAATATTACAAGAAGCAGATTACATATTTACTTCTTCTTTAAAAGAATCTGGCTTATATAATAAAGTATGGCAGGCGGGCACAATGCTTTTATCAGTGAAAACAGTAGGCGTGATGGGAGATGAAAGAACTTATGAGAATGTAGTTGCGTTAAGAGCAGTAGATTCTACTGATGGCATGACTGCTGACTGGGTGCATTTTCCTAATAAATTTCTAGCAAAAGTGTCAAACGAGATCATCAATAAAGTAAAAGGAATTAATCGTGTGGTTTATGATATATCATCCAAACCACCAGCAACAATTGAATGGGAATAATAAAAAAAATACTATTTATTATTTTATTGTTTTTTGTTTGTCAAACACTTGCTCAAACTACTGGAGATACTTTGATTGTAAAAGGAAGCATGTATATCCAGCATATTGTAAAGCCAACTGAGACCTACAATATAATTTCTAAGAAATATAAGGTGAGTGTTGAAGAATTAAAACTTCATAACAGAAACTCAAAACTTTATTATAAGCAATTGCTATTTATTCCAATTAAATCTACTTTATCAGAACGTTTACTTTTCAAAGATAAAGAATTCAATCAGTATTTCTCCAAGAATTCTATAAAGGAAAAAGGATTAAATGATTTTGGTAAAAAAGATAGCTTAAATATTGCAGTACTTTTACCTTTTTATTCTTCTAAGAATGATTCTCTTTTATCTTTCTTATCAGATTCTGAACAAGCGAAAGAAGATATTTATAAAGATTCTTATATGGCATTGCAATATCTGGAAGGACTTATTATCGCAACAGATTCTCTAAGTAAAACAGGAATGAATATTAATTTATTTGTATATGATACTGAGAATGATTCTACTAAAGTACAGGAAATAATTAAAGACAGCAGATTAAAAGATATTGATTTGATAATTGGTCCTGTTTTCACAAGAAATCTTAGAAATGTTACAAGAATTTATGGGAAGGATAAGAAAAAAAAGATTATTTCTCCTCTTTCTAGAAATAGTAGTGTTTTAAAAGATGGTGGAAATATATTTCAAATTATTCCTCCATTTTCAATTCAGATTGATAAAATCTCTAGTTATATATCAAAAAGATACAAAAAAGAAAAAATTTTAATTCTTGCTCAGAAAAAAGAGGAAGTGTATGCTAAGCATTATAAAAATTATTTTAGAAATAAAAAAAGGAAATCAAAAACATGTTTGTTTGATGGACTGAATACAATAACAAGAGATACACTTTGTAAGTTTTTAAGTGATCATAAATATGTAGTATTAATACCTTCTGGAGATAGATCTTTTGTTTCAAAAGTCATACCAATTTTAGGTATTATTGATACTAATATGACAATATTTGGTTTGCATAATTGGCAATCGTATGAAAATTTAGATATTTCAACACTAATGAAACTGAATGTACATTTTCCAGATCCTTATTTCTTTGATTATCAGAAAAAAGAGAATCAAAGATTTAACGCTCTTTTTTCCCAAGAATTTAATACATTACCTAATAAATATGCGCAAATAGCATTTAAGCAATGTATGTATTTTTGCTCCAATAAAGGAAACTATAGGTTCAAAAAGTATTATTCAAAAGGCGGATTTGTAAATTATCATTTTCCAATTGTAAAATATACAGATTACGAGATAGAACAACTTGATTAGAAACTCTTTGAAGAAGCTATATGTTTCTATTTTTTTATAAAAAAAGTAGAGCAGGTAATATTTGTAAGGTGCTTACCGCAAATCAATTACTTCCACATGAGTATATTTAGTAGTATCGAAAGTAAAAGGAGCAATTTCTAGGTTTGTTTTAAAGTATTTAATATCGTATGTGTAAGTTCCTCCATTTTTATCATATAATTCTAATATATTTATTTGATTTTTAAGAGAATTTATAGTAAGCCGTATTTTCATTATAGAGCTACTCTTCTTTGGAAAAAGGTCAATGATATGCATGTGTTCTCCATTTACTGAACTTGCTTTTACATAAGTATTTTTATAATCCTCATTATAAATAGTAAAAAGTTTGTTGGGGTTCATTGCGTCCTCATCTTCTGGGTCGTAATCCATTATAGTAACTTCATTCATTTCTTTCAAATAAATCCAATGAGTTGATCCATTATTTATGATGAGTTGTTTTGGCATCTCAATCCTGAAATTATTTTCCTTCAATTCTAATCTACCACTACTTTTTTCATTTATTCCAGCATTTTTATTGCTAAATAGATACTCAAACTCAATAGAAATAGAAGTGTATGTTTGTGCGGTATTACTAAGTTTTTCTAAAATATCTTCTGCTAATCTGTCCTGTGAAACAGCATTAGTTAAGCTAATACAAAGTATTAATAATAAAGAAGATAAGCTCTTTATCTTAAGATTCATTTTTGTTGTTTAGTTGATTAAATAGTTCTTCCAAATCCAATTCGTTCCTTACCAAAACTTGTCTTGCTTTACTTCCTTCAAATGGTCCAACAATTCCAGCTGCTTCTAACTCATCAATAATTCTGCCAGCCCTATTATATCCTAATTTTAATCTTCTTTGTATCATGGAGGTTGAACCGGATTGGTGTTTTACTACTACTCTTGCAGCATCTTCAAACATAGCATCTCTTTGATCTAAATCCACATCTCCAGAAGATTTCTCAGTATCTCCAACATATTCTGGAAGTACATGAGCATTAGGGTAAGCTCTTTGTGAACCAATATAATCGCAGATAGCATCTACATCAGGAGTGTCGATAAAAGCACATTGTAAACGAGTTAAATCACTACCAGTTGAGATAAGCATATCGCCCATTCCAATAAGTTGTTCAGCCCCCTTGCTATCCATAATAGTTCTACTATCAGTAGACGAAGTTACTCTAAAAGCAACTCTAACCGGGAAGTTAGCTTTTATTAGTCCTGTTATTACATTTACTGATGGTCTTTGCGTAGCTATAATCAAATGAATACCAATAGCTCTAGCTAATTGTGCAAGCCGAGCAATTGGCGTCTCAATTTCTTTTCCTGCCGTCATTATAAGGTCAGCAAATTCATCAATCACTAAAACGATATAAGGTAAATATTTGTGTCCATCATTTGGGTTTAGCTTACGCGCTATAAACTTATCGTTATACTCTTTTATGTTTCTACAATGTGCCTTTTTGCATAATTCATAGCGTTGATCCATTTCAATACAAAGAGAATTAACTGTATTTACGACTTTTTTGGTATCAATAATAATCGCATCTTCCTCTCCAGGAAGTTTGGCTAAATAATGCCTTTCAATCTTATTAAAAAGGGTAAGCTCTACTTTCTTAGGATCTACTAATACAAATTTAACCTGAGAAGGATGTTTCTTATATAGTAATGAAGCAAGTATAGCATTCAACCCTACCGATTTTCCTTGTCCTGTTGCACCAGCCATAAGTAGGTGAGGCATTCTTGCTAAATCTACCACATAGGTTTCATTGGAAATGGTTTTACCAAAAGCAATTGGTAACGCCATTTCATTATTTTGAAACTTTTCTGAGGTAATAACATCATGCATAGAAACGATATTTTTTTTCTTGTTTGGCACTTCAATCCCAATAGTTCCTCTACCAGGAATAGGAGCAATAATTCTAATCCCTTCAGCAGATAAACTAAGAGCAATATCATCTTCCAGATTCTTAATCTTGGAGATTCTAATTCCTGCTTCTGGTACAATTTCGTAAAGAGTAATGGTTGGACCAATTGTAGCTTTTATAGATGCAATACCAATATTATAATTAGCGAGTGTTCCTACAATGCGTTCTTTGTTGCTTTCCAGTTCTTCTTTGTCAATTTCAATCTCACTATCACCATAATCTTTAAGTAAATCAATTCCTGGCATTTTATATTCTGAAAGCTCTAAGGTAGGGTCATAATCGTCTAATTCTTCCAATTTTTCTTTTATTTCTTTATCTGTTAACACTTCTTCTTTCTCATATTCTGTTATTTCAATATCCAAATTATCAGGTTTCTTTTCTGGTTTTTGATCAATAATTGGGTTCGTTTTATTTGGATCTTCTGTCTCTTCCACAGCTTTTACTTTCGGTGAAGTGTCAACAATATTTTTTTCTTCTTTTTCTTCTTGCACTTTTGCGCTTAGTTTTATTTTTAAAATAAAATCTTTTATAAATGTAAGTCTTACTTTAATTGATGGAAACCAGATTACCACAAGAGAAACCAAAAGCAATAATCTTGTACCGATTGTTCCGAGCATTGTGTTGAGCCAAATATTACACTCATAACCAACACTGCCACCTAAAATTAAATTATCAGTAAAGAAATGGCCAAAACTCAAGGAAAGCCAAATCATAGCTGTAAGTCCGTGTTTAATGGATCTTCTGATTGGTAGTGTATTTATCTTTATTCCTTTTAGTCCTATCAGTATTAATAAAATTATTACTATAAATGAAGAAATTCCAAAACCTTGAAAGATAAACCAATGTGAAATTAGAGCACCTAATTTCCCCAAACTATTACTCACGAGAATTTCGGTATTTCCAAGTACTTCTCTCCAATTGCCACTTATTTTATCAACGTCATTTTTCCAATTGTAAAGAAATGAACTGCAAGCAATAAGAAGGTAGCTTGAGATCAAAAGAAAAATAAATCCCACTTTTTTATGATTCTTTTCGTTTTTGAAAGGGGCAGTAATTTTAGAGAATCTGAAACTACTTTTCTTTTTTGATTTTTTTAATCGTATACTCATAGAATTTCAAAAATACAAATACTAAATAGTGATGATTAAAAAAAACAACTATTATATGAGCAATAAATTGTTAATAATTATAACTTAATATCCTTCTTAAGTTTTTTACAAAAAGCAGAATTAAAAAATTAAATTTGCCAGCAGATAAATGATTAAACCAAATATACATAATGAAACAGCTGCATTGCAAGTAGCGGTAGTTGGTATTGCTAAAGATATGGGAGGAGTACCTAGAATAGAGAAGTGCTTTGATCCAAAATCAAAAGAGAATATTTTGGCAGGCACATATCCGAAAGAAAAGGATTGCATTAAGGAAATTGATGCACTGGTAAAAGTTCTTAAGAAGTACAATATAAAGGTATATCGTCCACAGAATATTAAAGGATTAAATCAGATTTTTACGCGTGACATTGCATTTGTGATTGATGATAAATTAATTATTCCAAATATAATTGAAAATAGAAAAAAAGAAATAGAAGCAATTGATAATATACTTAACGAAATTGTAAAAGAAAATATTATAAAGATGCCAAAAGGAGCTAGAGTAGAAGGAGGTGATGTTATGCCTTGGAATGAATATATTTTTGTTGGTTACTCTGAGAAAGTAGATTTTGAGAAGTATATAGTTTCAAGAACAAATAAGGCTGGTTTAGAATTTTTAGAAACTTTTTTTCCTAATAAAATAGTAAAAGGATTTGAGTTAAATAAATCAGATGATAACCCAAAAGATAATGCTTTACATCTTGATTGTTGTTTTCAGCCAATTAATAAGAATATGGCAATAATGTATAAAGGTGGGTTTAGACATCAATCTGATGTAGATTTCTTACTAAATTACTTTAATGAGGAAAATATTATTGAAGTTACTCAAGAGGAGATGTATAATATGAATTCTAATGTATTTTCAGTGTCTGAGAAGGTGATAATATCAGAGAAAGGCTTTATAAGATTGAATAATAAGTTAAGAAATAGAGGTTTTATAGTTGAAGAGATATCTTTCTCAGAAATAGCAAAAATGGAGGGGTTATTAAGATGCTCAATAATGCCACTTATAAGAGAATAATGCAGCAAATTACAAATAATATAATGATGATAAAGCCAGTTAGCTTTAGGTATAACGAACAAACAGCAACTAATAATTATTATCAAAAAGTATTAGATAATTTGACTCCTGAGAAAATACAAGTGAATGCTCTTAAAGAATTCAATACTTTTGTTTCAAGATTAGAAGACATTGGGGTAAATGTTATTGTTATTAATGATACAGAATATTTTGATACTCCTGATTCGATTTTTCCAAATAATTGGGTTTCTTTTCATGAGAATGGAGTTGTAGGACTTTATCCTATGTGTGCTAAAAACAGAAGAGATGAAAGAAGAGAAGATGTTTTTGATTCTTTAGTAGATGAGTTCGGTTTCAAGATTGAAGAAATTAAAGATTTTACTGAGTTTGAGAAAAATGGAAAGTATCTTGAAGGCACTGGAAGTATGGTTCTTGATAGAGAAAACAAGATTTGTTATGCAGCTATTTCTGTTAGAACAGATGAGATAGCAGTAATACAATTCTGTACAGAATTTGGTTACCGTCCTGTTTGCTTTACGGCAAACCAAAATGTAAGGAGCGAGCGCTTAGCCATTTATCATACCAATGTAATGATGTGTGTAGCAGATAAATTTACAGTAATTTGTTTGGATTCTATAGATAATGAGATAGAAAAAGAAAATGTTATTGAAAACCTAATTAAATCTGGTAAGGAGATTATTGAGATAACAGAAGAGCAAAAATATAGATTTGCAGGAAATATGTTACAAGTTATGGGTAATAAACCTTATCTTGTGATGTCAAATTCAGCTTATAATAGTTTGTCAGAAAATCAAATTAAGACCATTGAACATTATTGTCCTATTGTATATAGTTCTCTAGATACCATTGAAGCATATGGTGGAGGAAGTGCTAGATGTATGATGGCAGAAATATTCTTACCTAAAAAGTAATGATAACACAAATCTTATCAATAGAAATAGAGAAAGCACTCACTAAACTGTATTCGGCAAAGGGACAAAGCATTCAATTTCAAAAAACAAGAAAGGAATTTGATGGTGATATTACTTTAGTTGTTTTTTCACTATTAAGTGTCTCAAAGAAAGGTGCAGAACAAACTGCTGATGAGATAGGGAGTTATTTAAAAGAAAACGTTACTGAGGTTATAAATTTTAATGTGGTAAAAGGTTTTTTAAATCTTGAGATTGCTAAAGAATTCTGGTTTAATCAGTTTCTTAATGTTTACAATGTTGCTGATTATGGTTTGGCAAGAATTGATGATAATGCTCCTACTTATTTAGTGGAGTACTCATCACCTAATACCAACAAACCAATTCACTTGGGTCATTTACGAAATAATTTCTTGGGCTATTCTATTGCTGAGATAATAAAGGCAAGTGGTAAGAAAGTAAAGAAAGTACAGGTTATTAATGACAGAGGAATACATATTTGTAAATCTATGGTAGCTTGGCTGGAATTTGGGAATAATGAAACACCTGAATCTTCTGGAAAGAAAGGGGATCATTTGGTTGGAGAATATTATATAGAATTTGATAATCGCTACAAAAAAGAGATTGCTGATTTGGTTGATTCTGGAATAGAAAGAAAGCAAGCTGAAAAAGAAGCTCCTATCTTGATAAAAGCAAAAGAGATGCTTTTAAAGTGGGAAGCAAAAGATGTTGAAGTAAGAGCACTCTGGAAAAAGATGAACAAATGGGTATTTGATGGATTTGCTACTACTTATAAAAGATTAGGCGTAAACTTTGATAAAAATTATTATGAAAGTGATACTTATCTTTTAGGGAAGAAAGTTGTAAAGATTGGTCTTGAGAAAGGAGTCTTTTATAAAAAAGAAGACGGTTCGGTATGGATAGATTTATCAGATGAAGGATTAGATGAGAAAATTATTTTGCGTTCGGATGGTACCGCTGTTTATATGACACAAGATATTGGTACAGCTATACAAAGATATGAGGATTTTGGTTTTTCTCATATGGCATATACAGTTGCTAATGAGCAAGATTATCATTTTAAGGTATTGTTCTTAATATTAGATAAATTGGGATATGAGTGGGCAAAAACCTGTTATCATTTATCCTATGGAATGGTAGATCTGCCTTCTGGAAGAATGAAATCTCGTGAAGGATCTGTAGTAGATGCAGATGATTTTATACAAGAAATGGTTGATACAGCTAAAAGTATAGCAAAGGAATTAGGAAAATTAGAGGTGATGACAGAGAAAGAGGCTAATGATTTATATGAAATTGTTGGCTTAGGAGCATTAAAATATTTTTTATTGAAAGTTGATCCTAAAAAACGTATGTTGTTTAATCCTGAAGAATCCATAGATTTTAATGGGAATACAGGACCATTTATCCAATACACTTACGCTAGAATTCAATCTTTAAAAAGAAAGTATAAGGGTAAGGTAATAATGCCAGAATCAGTTGAAATAATAGATAAAGAACAAGAAATTATAAAGCTATTAATGGAATTTCCATCAACTATACAAGAAGCTGCAGATAATTATAGCCCTGCCCTTGTTGCTAATTATACTTATGATTTGGTCAAGGAGTATAATACATACTACCAAAGCACTTCTATACTTACAGCTGATAGTAATGAATTAATCAATTTCCGATTAGGACTATCAGTTAAGGTTGGGGAAGTAATAAAAGTAGCTATGGGATTATTAGGAGTTAGTGTTCCCGATAGGATGTAAGAAAAGTTATTATTTTAAAATCTAATTTTTAATGTCTTTTTCATACAATTTAATCTAATGAGAAACTTACTTTATTTATTGTGTCTAATTCTTTTATCTTGTTCATCAGATGATAATTTAATTTTAGTTAAGAATTCCGGTTCTGCACAAGGAAGTTTTTATCACATCCAGTATTTATCAGATGGTGGTGTGAATTACAAATCTCAGATAGATAGTATTTTTAGAGAGATAGATAGTTCCCTTTCTATTTACAAGCAGTATTCTATTATTAGTAAATTGAATAATGGTCAAGATTTAAAAACGGATTTACTTTTTAATGAGGTATTTTTAGCAGCAGAGAAAGTGTATTTGGAGAGTGAAGGAAATTTTGATTGCTCTGTTGCTCCACTTGTGGATGCTTGGGGTTTTTATCAAGATAAGCTAGGTGATTCTATTGTTATTGATTCTACATATTTTTATAATATTTTGCCTTTTATTGGTTTTGATAAAATAAAGTTAATAGATGATTCTCTAATTCTACCGAAAGGAATGAAGTTAGATTTCAATGCTATTGCACAGGGATATACAGTAGATGTGATAGCACATTTTCTACAAGAAAAAGGGGATAGTAATTATTTGATTGAAGTGGGTGGTGAGATTTTAGTAAAAGGGAAAAATGCAGATGGGAATACTTGGAGAGTAGGAGTAGATAAGCCCTCTGAAGATATAGATAAGAATGAACGCTTTCAGTTTATCTTAGATTTAAAAAACAAGGCCTTAGCCACTTCTGGAAACTATCGAAGATTTTACGAAAAGAATGGGGTGAGATATTCTCACACCATCAATCCTTTTACAGGATTTCCAGCAGAGAATCGATTGTTGAGCGTAACGGTTATTCATGAGAGTTGTATGTTAGCGGATGCTTATGCTACTGCATTTATGGTAATGGGCGTAAAGAAAAGCAAGCAATTTGTTAAAACTCATCCTGAAATTGAGATCTATCTTGTTTATAGCAATAAGAATGGTGAGTGGAATACTTTTATATCTTCTGATTTTCAAAGGAGAATTATAAATTAGCTCTCTTCATTTTTACATTCTTCATCTGGCATAGCACCACACAATCCGCATGGTTCTCCTTCTTTGTTTATTATTGGATTTTGGCTTGCACAAGTACCTGAGAATCTTCCGTTCTTCTTTACTAATATTTTGATTCCAATACCAGCAAAAGCAATTGCAATCATCCCTATTGTTATTAAAAATATCTTCATATTGCAAAACTACATAAAAAAAGGGCTACAAAAAGTAGCCCTCTTATCATTTTAAGAAATGTAAAGTTTAGTGAGTAACAACAAATTTTATATTATTCACATCATCATCCGATTTATATTTTAGGAAGTAAGTGCCGCTTTCTAAATTAGATGTATCAAAAGTAATATTATGTATTCCTTTTGTAAATTTAGTATTCTCAATTTGCTGTATCTTTTTGCCTAATACATTATAAATACTAATCTCTAAAATCATAGATTTCTGAATCTTTAATTGTAAAGTTCCTTTATTAGTTATTGGATTTGGAAATAGAATAAAATCTCCTTCTGATATATTTTCATTTATATCTGTTGATACACATGCTTGCTGACATGCACTTAATGTACTATATTGACCTTGTCCATTTTGTGGATCAAAACAAGTTCCAGAAGGATGGCAATCCCAAGTTACAGTACTGATCATACCAGGTCCAACCTCTATATCATCAATATATAAATTATTTCCTCCAGCATACATACCTTTAAAGGCAATCATTACCTCAGAATTTCCATCATAAGCAGTCAAATCTACCATATCAGTTCCCCAAAGTGTTGCAGATGGATAAAAAGGTGCACTTGTAGGTACTGGAGCGCTAGTAGCTAGGGCACTTCCTATAAGTTCAGATTCTAAATTCCATGTAGCACCACAATCAGTAGAAACCAGAACTTGTAATCTATTATTATCAAATCCAGTAGATTGAGCATGTGAATGTGAATATGTCACTCCATGTCCAACTCCACCAGAGAAGTCAAGTTTTGCAAAAACTAACTCAGCATAATCTCCACCAGCCCATCCATCTACAAATGTCCACCTGAAAGTGTTATGGCTATTTCCATATCCTCCAGCATTTGGGCCTGGCCATGTTGGATCAATAATAAACACTCTATGTCCTTGAGGATTTAAAAGTAAAGAATTGCTTGGTGTTGGTGTTTGATTAGCATAGCCTTCAAACCCTTCACCATGAGAAGTTGCAAAGGCAGTAGGTGAAATAATATTAAAACTTCCAGAACTTGCTAGATTATTATTAGGCATATTATCAATGAATGAAGTTCCTGCTAGAGTACCAGAACTGTAGGAGATAGTATTACTTCCAGATGGAACAGTCATAGCAGGAAATGTGATTGTAGTATTTGCACCTGGAGCTAAAGCAGTGTAAACAGCTTGTGTTACAGGTGTTCCAGTATTAAGCGTATAACTTACTTCAAAAGTATCTACAGCTATTGCACTATTATTAGTTACAGTAATCTCAGGAGTAATATTATTATCACATAATGAGATTGGCATAGTCATATTTGTAGTTGCACTTAAATCGATTAAATTAACTCCAGGAGGAACTACATGTGTCATATTTCCCATATTACCACTTAAGATCTCCTGCTGTCCTTCAGAAACAAAAACAGCTACCTCCAAATTAAACAAATCATATGCAACTCCATTCAAGTCAGGAGGAATAGTATAGGTGTAAGTATTTTGAAAGAGAGAGCCTGTTGTAGTGGTAGTAATATCATCTCCCCATTGTCCTGTAAGCATGTGTCTGAACATATGTTGATGATTATAATTTCCATTAGGTAATATAGCCCCAGGATTATATACTGCTCCATTTGCTTGAGGTCCCTCTACATTATTTTGTACTAATACAACATTAACCTTATTAGTAGCGCTAGTACTATTGTCCGTATAATAAGCCTCAACATCTACAGTTAATACTCTTGTGCTAATATTCAAGGATGCTTCAGCAGCAACATTTACACATGATGGCTGTCCAAGTATTTGCCCTCCTGCAGAAGCCCAATTACCTCTACTCATAGCTGTACCACCAGATTGTCCCATTCCGGCAAAAAGATGTCTGTTTATTGTTCCAGCAGGATATCCAGATACACTTGCCTGTGCATCAATTGCAGGACCAAGCGGTGTTCTAAAATCTGGTTCTCCCGGACTTGGAGCAGCATAAGATCCTGTATGGATATTGATAAGAACAACGTCTCCAGGATTTGCGTCATGAAAGTTCTGCGCCACGACATGACCATCTGGACAATAGCCACAATGTATTCCTGTAAACTCCTCTAATACAACATTTTTATTTTCTGCTGTAGTACTTACAAAATTTTGTGCAAACAAAAATTGAACACAAAATAGAGTAACAAAAAGTGTAAATAAATTTTTCATAATAGCATGTTTTTAAATTATTATTAAGGAACAAACTTACATAAAAATTCTTTAAATGTTATGTTTGCACGAATTAAATAAACAACTACATGGAAGCAAAAAAGAAAGCGTTTGAAAGAATGCTAGTAATTATGGATGAATTAAGAGAACAATGTCCTTGGGATAAAAAGCAAACAATGGATAGTTTACGCTATTTAACTATAGAAGAATTATATGAACTTTCAGATGCAATATTGGATAAAGATATGCCAGAAATCAAAAAAGAATTGGGCGATTTACTATTACATATTGTGTTTTATGCGCGTATTGCTTCGGAAACTAATGATTTTGATATTAGTGATGTAATTAATGGTGTATGCGATAAATTAGTGCACAGACATCCTCATATTTATGGAGATGTAAAAGTGAATGATGAGGTTGAGGTGAAAAAGAATTGGGAAAAGTTAAAACTAAAAGAAGGTAAGAAATCGGTTTTAGAAGGTGTTCCAGGATCATTACCGGCTATTGTAAAAGCATTCCGAATTCAAGAAAAAGTTAGAGGAATTGGTTTTGATTGGGACAATAAATCACAAATCTGGGAAAAAGTTTTGGAAGAAATTGAAGAATTAAAAGCAGAAGTAGAAAATAAAAATAAAGAAAGAATAGAATCGGAATTTGGAGACGTCCTTTTCGCTCTTATTAATTACGCTAGATTTATAGATGTAAATCCGGAGGATGCACTAGAAAGATGTAATAAACGATTTATTAAAAGATTTCAAATAATGGAAAAGAAATTAAAAGAAGAAGAAAAAGATTTGTTAGATATGGATTTAGATCAGATGAACAAATATTGGCGGTGGGCAAAGAATAAATATTTGAATACATAAGAATGAAATAAGTTTTTATTATCTAGTAAAAAATATTTGTACTTTTGTAGAAAATAAAAAATGAGAAAACCCTTATTATTTATCATACTTTTTGCACTTTCTTTCACATCCTTTTCTCAGGATGTTTTTGATATAGGAATTCGAAAAATTGAGATATTCTTTTCAGAACCAAATTGGGATGATACACTTCATGTATATTATGCAAATGATATTGGACAAAGATTACTTGCTGATTCTATAATTATTGATGGAGAAGTGGATGAAGATGTGGGCGTAAAATATAAGGGTAATAGTTCGTACAATGTAAACAATGCAAAAAATCCGCTAAATATAAGACTAGATTATATGCACAATGGTCAATCTATAGATAATTATAATGTTCTCAAACTTTCAAATGGATTTCATGATCCTACTTCTATAAGAGAGATTCTTACTTATGAAATAGCTAGAGAATACATGCCTGCCTCAAAAGCTACTTATGCTAATGTTTTTATTAATGGGAACTGGAACGGTCTTTATACTTGTGTGCAATCGGTAGATGATGATTTTACAAATGAACATTTTTACGAAAGAAAAGGGCCATTTTTTAAAGCAGAGAATACAGGTATTCAAGTGCCTAATTGTGTTTGGCAACATGCGATTTGGAAATATTATGCTGATACTAATTGTTTACAAAAGGCATATGAGATGCAATCCTCAAACGATTGGACTGAGTTAGGTAATTTTTTAGATACTATAAATAATCATTTCTCAGATATTGAAAAAGTACTAGATGTTGACAGAACCCTTTGGATGATGTCTCTTTCAAATTTAACTGTAACTCTTGATGGGCCTATAAATAATATGCCTCATAATTTCTATATGTTTAAAGATAATAATGGTAGATTCTCACCAATTATTTGGGATTTAAACACTGCGTTTGGTACTTTTAGATTGAGCTTGACTAATCCTGCTACTACTCAAGATTTGCAAGAATTAGATATTTTCCATGGAAGTACTAATAATAACAATAAAATGTGCACTCAGATGTTTTCTTCTGATCAGTACAAAAGAATGTATGTAGCACATATGCGTACTATTTTAAACGAACAATTTATAAATAGTAATTATAGTACAAGAGCACTTCAACTGCAAGCTATTATTGATTCTTCTGTAACAGCCGATCCTAATGGATTTTATTCCTATGCAGATTTTCTATCAAATATCAATTCTTCAGTAGGGGCAAATAATAGCATTATAGGAATTACAGAGTTGATGGGAGCGAGAGTTTCATTCATTCAATCCTTACCAGAATTTACAGCTACTCCTCCAACAATCTCTAATATCACTTCAAATCCGACAAATCCAACTCCTCATTCTACTATAAGTATTTCAGCACAAATAACCAATGCTACTGATGCAATCTTGGGCTATCGATTTAAATTTCATGATGCTTTCAAAAAAGTAACAATGATTGATAATGGTGGTGGAAATTATAGCGCAACAATTTCTGTAGATGCTAGAGATGTGCAGTATTATATTTATGCAGAAAATAATGATGCAGGTATTTTTTCACCTGAAAGAGCAGAAAAAGAATTTCATCAATTGGCAGTAGTAGATAATTTAGTAATTAATGAAATTATGGCTTCTAATATTTCTGCTATTGCTGATCAAAGTGGAGAGTATGATGATTGGGTAGAACTTTATAATGGAAATAATTTTTCTTTGAATTTAAGTGGTTATTATCTTTCTGATTCTGAGAATGATTTGCAAAAATGGTCTTTTCCTAATGTAAGTATTTCTCCTAATGATTATCTTATTGTTTGGTGCGATACTGCTGGAAATACACAAGCTGGCTTACACACTACATACCGCCTATCTGCTGACCAAGAGGAAGTGTATTTATCTAATCCTGTTGGTACTTTAATTGATGCTGTACATTTTGTGAATATGTCAAATGATGTGGCTTATGCTAGAGTTCCAAATGGAACAGGAACTTTCATTCATCAAGGAGAAACTTATGAAGCAAATAATCAAAATATTTCTGGAACTAATAATGTGAGTATTAGTAGTAAAATTCGTGTTTATCCTAACCCTTCCAATAATAGAATTTATATTTTGGGAGCAAATGGTGATTTGAGCATTCATAACCTAATAGGGCAAGAGGTCTTTAGTGATTATGTAAATAATACGATCTCAGTCGATATTTCTAATTGGAATGCTGGGGTGTATTTTGTAAAAAACAATAACAAAACAATTAAAATAATAAAACAATAAAATGAGAAATTTAATAGTTATATTAGCTTTTGCTATCGGATTTTCTGCTTGCAAAAAAGAGTCAGGAGAGGGTGGATCCTCCGTAATTAAAGGAAAAGTATATCAGCTCACATTATGGGATAATAATGGAGTATGGGATACATTGGAATACAAATTAGATGCTGAAAAGGAAGTGTATATTATTTATTCTAATAACGAAAATGATATTTATGACGATTCGTTTGACACCCACTGGAATGGTGAATATCGTTTTGAGTTTTTAAGAAAAGGAGATTATACAATTTATACATATGCTAATTTTGATACCTCTGGAGTAGTGCAAGGTATTTATCCAGTTTTTCAGCATATAAAGGTTGATGCAAACAACAAGACTTTTAGTTTAGATGATTTTGTAATATTAAAAGATCCATCATAAGTGAGTAATTTCTTACCAATAGTTGCTGATTTTTCACCAATTACATTAAATGAAATGGATGAGGTAAAACTAATGAGTAGAACAGACACAAAATTTGTTTTTCAGCTTTCTAAACTTCCAAAACTTTTATTACAACTTGAACCTTTTTATAATGTGTTAACTATTAATTCGAAAGTAATTCACGATTACAAATCCCTTTATTATGATACAGAGGAAAGAAAATTCTATATCGATCATCATAATAGTAGAATAAACAGAAACAAAATCAGATTTAGAGAATATGTGGATAGTGGACTTACTTTTTTAGAAGTCAAACTGAAAAATAACAAAGGAAGAACAATCAAAAAAAGAATGAAAGTAGATGCTATTACCAAAGAGCTTTCTAAGGAACATACGGAATATATAGAGAAAATAATTGGTAAACAGCTTCAAGTAAATGCAAAGCAGTGGATTAATTTTAGCCGACTTACATTTGTACATAAAATACAAAAGGAACGACTTACCATTGATATAAATTTATCGTTTAAAAATGAGAGAAAATCCGGAGATTTTAGAGATATTGTAATTGCTGAAGTAAAGCAAGAAAGAATGAGCAGAAAATCTGATTTTATGCGTATTGCAAAAGAAATGAGTATCTTGCCCATGCGTTTGAGTAAATATTGTATTTCAACAATGCAATTATGGAAAAATATAAAACAAAATAGATTTAAGAAGAAACAACTTTTTATTAATAAATTAAAACAAGTATAATGGAATTATTATTGACTTTATTAGATAGTTTAGAGTTTTTAGGTACACCTGTTTGGGATTCTGAAGATTTTCTTAAGCTCCTTATAAAAGGGACTTTCAATTTAGGAGTTGTACTTTTAATTGTACGGTATATTTATTATCCTATAACAAAGAATAAGGATTATCTTTTTACTTATTTACTAATAAGTTTAACTGTATTTTTACTTTGTTTTCTACTTGACAATGTAAAACTTCAATTAGGGTTTGCTTTAGGGCTTTTTGCAATATTTGGTATTATTCGCTATCGAACTGATCCGATTGCCATTAAGGAGATGACTTATCTTTTCTTAGTGATTGGTATTTCAGTTGTTAATGCTTTGGCAAATAAAAAGATTAGTTATGCAGAGCTTGTTTTTGCCAATTTATTAATTGTATTTGTCACATTTGGGATGGAGCGGCTTTGGCTACTAAAACACGAAACACGCAAAAATATTATTTACGAAAAAATTGAACTTGTTAAACCTGAAAATAAGGAGATGTTATTAGCCGACTTAAAAGAAAGAACGGGTATTGATATCATTCGTTTTGAGATTAGAAGAATTGATTTTTTAAGAGATATAGCCAACATTCGGATTTTCTATTATGAGGAGTATATTATTTCTGATCTTTATTTTACCAATCTCTGTTTTCTCCCAAGAAAATGATTTTCAAACTTGGACTTCTATTTTAGCAAGTAAAAAGATACTAAAGAAAACAAATCTGACGATAAAACAAGGTGCTCGATTTAGAGAAAATTCGTCTCTTTCTTCTAAGGTTTTTACAGATTTAAAAATCAAAAGTAAATACAATAAACGTTTCAGCTTTGCTATTGGTTATCGCTTTTCTAATGATTGGAATAGGCAATCAGAGCTAAGTCAAAAAAACAGATTTTATTCTGATATTTACTATAAAGACAAATACAAAAAAAGGTTTTTATTTGATACGCGAGCTAGATTACAAACACAAGGAAATATAGAAGGATATGTTGCTATATTTAGACACAAATCAGCAATGGCTTACAATATTCCAAAAACAAAATTAGAGCCATCAGTTGCTTTGGAATATTTTCTACCTTTTGAAAGTATTCTAATAGAGAAATTACGTTATACAATTGGTCTTTTTCATCCCATTACAAAAGATTTGGATGCTGAAATAGCATATAGAATTCAGCAAGAGTTTTATGCCGATAATCCTGTAACTTTGTTTATTTTTGAAGGAAAATTATCTTACGATTTTTAAGACGCCATGAAAGAAGAAAAAATAGAGCTAACTTTTATAAAAGCAAATTTTAATGAGCTAGATATTACAGAACAAGAATTAGTTGAAAAAGCAAAGAATGCATATTCCAATGCTTATGCCCCTTATTCTGGCTTTTTGGTTGGTGCTGCTCTGCTTTTAGAAAATGATAAGATTATAAGTGGGAATAATCAGGAAAATGTTGCTTATCCATCTACGCTTTGTGCCGAAAGGGTAGCGCTTTATTATGCAGGAGCAAAATATCCTGATGTATCTGTAAAAACCATCGCAATTTCAGCAAAATCAAAAACTTATGACATTACTGATGTTGTGAGTCCTTGTGGAGCTTGTAGACAAGTAATGGCAGAATATCAGCAAAAACAGAAACAAAATATTAGAGTGCTTTTGCACTCCCCAAATAATGACGTGTTAATTGCAAATTCAGTGGAGGACTTACTTCCATTTATGTTTAACTCAGAGCAGTTAAGAAAGTTTTAAATAATCTTAATTTCGTTTGCTTCAAATTTTTATTTTTGTCTCAAACGTTAGATTCATAAAATGAAAATATCATACAACTGGCTTAAAAATTATTTAAATCTTGAACTTCCTGCTGAAGAGGTGTCTATACTTTTAACCGATATAGGACTAGAAGTAGAAGGAGTAGAGGAAGTAGAAAGTGTAAAAGGTGGGCTTAAAGGTGTGATAATTGGAGAGGTGCTTACTAAAATTCAACATCCAAATGCAGATAAACTATCTATTACTACTGTCAACATAGGTGCTGAAGAGCCAATACAAATTGTTTGTGGCGCTCCTAATGTTGGTGTTGGACAAAAAGTTCCAGTAGCTACTATAGGCACTTGGCTATATGATGGAGATAATAAGTTTAAAATCAAAAAAAGTAAAATTAGGGGAGAGATATCTGAAGGTATGATTTGTGGAGAAGATGAGTTAGGCCTTGGAAAAGATACTGATGGTATTATGGTACTAGATGCTACTGCAAAAGTAGGCACTCCTGCTAGTTCGTATTTTAATTTAGAGTCTGATATTGTATTTGAGATTGGTTTAACACCAAATCGCTCAGACGCTATGGGGCATATTGGTATTGCTCGTGATTTGCTTACGGTACTCAACTATAAGGGGAAAAAACTACAAATTTGTAGGCCATCAGTGGACATGTTTAAAGTAGCAAATACTAGTAAAACTATTGCTGTTGAAGTGAAGAATACTGAACTTTGCCCTAGATATTCTGGAGTAAGTATTAGTTCTATTACTATTGCTGAGTCTCCTAAATGGTTACAAAACAAACTTAGAACTATTGGCCTAGTACCTATCAATAATATTGTGGATATTACTAATTATGTATTGCACGAGACTGGGCAACCTTTACATGCTTTTGACATTGCTAAGATTGAAGGCAATAAGATAATAGTTGCACCTGCCAAGGATAAAACTAAGTTTACCACTTTAGATGATGTTGAGAGAGAACTTTCATCATCTGATTTAATGATTAATAATACTACATCTCCAATGTGTATTGCTGGTGTTTTTGGTGGTATTGATTCTGGTGTTTCTAATACCACTACTGATGTATTTTTAGAATCTGCTTATTTTAATCCTGTTAGCATTCGTAAAACAGCAAAAAGACATACGCTTAGTACGGATGCTTCTTTTCGTTTTGAGAGAGGTTGTGATCCTAATATTACTATTTATGCACTTAAACGTGCAGCTCTTTTAATTACTGAGATTTGTGGAGGAGAAATTACATCTGAGGTTACTGATATTTATCCAAGAAAGATTAAGCATTTTGAAGTAGAACTTACGTATGCTAAGATGGATGCTCTTATTGGTGAAGTGATTGATAGGGAAATAGTGAAGTCAATTCTTAATAATCTAGAGATTGAAGTTAATAAAGCTACTGATGAGGGATTAAGTTTATTAGTTCCTCCCTTTCGTGCAGATGTACAAAGGGAAGTAGATGTAATTGAGGAAATTTTGAGAATCTATGGCTTTAATACGATTGCCATACCAGCTAAGTTAAATACTACAATTTCTCATTGTGATGGTGTAAACCCTGAGAATCTTAGGAATACTATTTCTGATCTACTCTCTACAGATGGATTTAATGAGACAATGAATAATTCCTTAACTAAGGGTGATTACATGGCTATGATTCCTGAGCTGGATACATCACAAAATGTTGAACTCTTAAATCCTTTATCTCAGGATTTAAATGTTATGCGTCAATCTTTGAAATTTAACGGATTAGAGAATATTGCATACAATCAAAACAGAAAGAATGCTAATGTTAAGTTTTATGAGTTTGGTAAAACATATCACAAAACAGCAGAAGGATATAAAGAGAATCAGCATTTACAAATTTTAATTAGTGGTAGAGTTGAATCTGAGAATTGGAATACTTCATCTTCTAAAGTAGATTTTTATTTCATTAAAGAAAAGGTGGAGCATATCCTTAGCAGATTAGGAATTAAGAAGTTCAAATCAGAGGCAATTTGTACGCATGGTTTTGCTAATGGATTGATGTATAAGCTTAAAAAGAATAGATTAGTTTGTTTTGGTAAGTTAGATAAGAAGCTTTGTAAAGCATTTAGTATCAAATCTGATGTATATGCTGCCGATTTTAATTGGGATTTAGTGCTAGAACTATCAGGAGATATCAAAATTAAATATAAAGAAGTATCAAAATTTCCAGAGATAAGAAGAGATCTTTCTTTATTGGTTGATCAATCAGTTTCATTTGATTGTTTAAATAAAATTGCCAAGCAAGCGAATAATAAGATTTTAAAGTCTGTTAACTTATTTGATGTATATGAAGGGGATAACTTGCCTGAAGGCAAGAAATCATATGCTTTGTCATTTACAATGGCGGATGAAAGCAAAACATTAACCGATAAATATGTAGATAAGGTAATGGATAAATTAATAAAATCGTTTAAAGAGCAAGTAGCAGCAGAGGTGAGGTGAGATTTTTTCATTTTGATTTGTATTGAGTAGTTGTTTAGTGATTAAGAACTATATTTGTATAATATAGTAAAGTTTAAAGAAATGTTTGAAAATTTATCAGAAAAACTAGATAAGGCTTTTAAAATATTAAAAGGGCAAGGAAGTATTTCCGAGATTAATGTAGCCCAAACAATGAAAGAAATTCGCAAGGCACTTTTAGCTGCTGATGTGGATTTTAAAACTGCAAAATCTTTTACAAATAAGGTAAAAGAAAAAGCAATGGGACAAAAAGTACTTTCAGCTATTAATCCTGGACAGCTCTTAACAAAAATAATGCAAGATGAGCTAGCAGAATTGATGGGAAGTGACCACACGGAAATTAATTTATCGAGTTCTCTAACGATTATTTTAATTGCAGGACTTCAAGGAAGTGGTAAAACAACTTTCTCAGCAAAATTAGCATTACTTCTAAAAAACAAAAAGAATAAGCGCCCGCTTTTAGTGGCTTGTGATGTATATCGACCAGCTGCAATTGATCAAATTAGTGTATTAGGAGAACAAGTTGGGGTAGAAGTTTTTCAGGATAGAGAAAATAAAGATCCAGTTGAGATTGCTAAAAAAGCAATAAAACACGCAAAAGCAAATAGTCATAATGTAGTAATAGTAGATACAGCTGGTCGATTGGCTATTGATGAGAAAATGATGATAGAGATTGCTGCAATAAAATCAACAATTAATCCAAATGAAATTTTATTTGTTGTAGATTCTATGACAGGGCAAGATGCGGTGAATACAGCTAAAGCATTTAATGATAAATTAAATTATGATGGAGTTGTACTTACTAAATTAGATGGTGATACTAGAGGTGGAGCTGCATTAACTATCCGCTCAGTAGTTGATAAGCCAATCAAATTTATTGGCACTTCTGAGAAGATGGATGGATTGGATGAATTCCATCCAGACAGAATGGCAAGTAGGATTCTTGGAATGGGAGATGTCATTTCTTTGGTAGAAAGAGCCCAACAGCAATTTGATGAGGATGAAGCGAGAAAAGTCCAGAAGAAGATTGCAAAAAATAAATTTGGATTTGATGATTTTTTAAAGCAGATTGAACAAGTCAAAAAGATGGGAAATATAAAGGATTTGGCGGGAATGATTCCAGGGATAGGAAAAACCATGAAAGATGTAGATATTGATGATGATGCTTTTAAAGGTATTGAAGCCATCATCCATTCTATGACTAAAGAGGAAAGAACCAATCCTAAAATCTTAAATGGAAGCAGAAAGAAGAGAATTGCAACAGGAAGTGGCTCTACTTTGGTTGAGGTAAATCAATTGATAAAACAATTTAGTCAGATGGGTAAAATGATGAAAATGATGCAAGGTGGTAGAGGAAAACAAATAATGGAAATGATGAAAGGTAAAGATGGTATGCCTGGAATGAGATAATATAATATGATACTTTTAGACGGGAAAAGAATATCTAATGATATAAAAGAAGAAATAGCAATTGAAGTTGCTAATTTAATTTCTGAAGGGAGAAAAAAACCACATTTGGCTGCTATTTTGGTTGGAAATGATGGTGCTAGCGAAACTTATGTTAATGCAAAAGTAAAAGCTTGTAATAAAGCTGGATTTGATTCAACTTTGATTCGTTTTAATAATAATGTGTCAGAGAAGGAATTACTTGTTGAGATAGAGCAAATAAATAATAATTTAGATATTGATGGCTTGATTGTTCAGTTACCTTTACCAAATCATATAGATGAGATGAAGGTTACTGAAGCTGTGAATCCTGGTAAGGATGTTGATGGTTTTCATCCGGAAAATATTGGTAGAATGGTTCTCAATTTAGCTACTTATTTACCAGCTACTCCTGCAGGAATTTTAGAGCTTATTAAAAAGTATAATATTGAAACTTCAGGTAAACATTGTGTTGTGATTGGCAGAAGTCATATTGTTGGTTCTCCTATAAGTATTTTAATGGCTCGTAATAATAATCCAGGAAATTGTACAGTAACACTTACTCATAGTAGAACTCAAAATTTAAAAGAAATAACTAAAACTGCTGATATCCTAATTGTAGCATTAGGTAAAGCTGAATTTGTAACTGCTGACATGGTAAAAGATGGCGTTTGTATAATTGATGTTGGAATTTCAAGAGTAAAATCAGATAAAACAAAAAGTGGTTGGAAGCTTTTAGGTGATGTTTCATATAATGAGGTGAAAGATAAATGTAGTTTTATTACTCCAGTTCCTGGTGGAGTAGGGCCTATGACTATCGCTATGTTACTTAGAAATACGCTTATTGCTTCTAAATCTAAATCAAATTCTTAATGAATTCTTCTGATGCTGTACTAATAAAAGAAGGAAAGCTTTTAGCCTTAATGGAAGCTTTTTATAGTATTCAAGGGGAAGGGTTTCATACCGGGAAAGCCGCTTACTTTTTGCGTATTGGTGGTTGTGATGTGGGTTGTCATTGGTGTGATGTAAAGGAAAGTTGGAATGTTAATTTACATCCTCTTATAGAAGTAGAAAAAATAATTAAACTAATTGATGAAACAATAGTAGATACAGTAGTTATTACCGGTGGGGAGCCTTTAATGTGGAATTTAAATCTACTTTGTAATCGTTTAAGAAGAAAAGGCCTGCGAGTGTATTTGGAAACTTCAGGTGCTTATCCTTTGAGTGGCGAATTTGATTGGATTTGTTTTTCTCCTAAAAAAAATCAGAAAGCTTTTGATAAAATAAAACAGCTAGCCAATGAATTAAAAATTATTGTACAGGATAAACATGATTTGAAATGGGCAAAACAGCAGCAATTAGAGGTTTCTGCTTCTTGCAAATTGTATTTGCAACCAGAATGGAGTAGAAGAGACAAGATGATGTCTCTTATTACTGATTTCGTAATGGAAAATACGGAATGGCAGATCTCACTACAAACGCATAAATACATGAATTTACCTTAATGAAAAAGATATTTTTTATATTATTGATTCTTCCCATCTTTACTTTTTCTCAGAAAAAGGATTATAAGAGTTATGATAAAGCAGTAATTTTTTTTAATAATGGAGAAACTGAAAAAGCAAAGAGATATACAAATAAATGTATTCAGAGGAATTCAGATTGGGAAGATCCATATCAATTACTAGGTAAGATATATGAAGAGGAAGGAGATATTGAACAAGCAGTAGAGAACTATTATCAAGGTTTTGACACTAATAATTCAGAAGATCAATTATGGTGGCAAAGATTAGGAGATTTATATTTTAAGAATGGTTTTTACAAAAAAGCACTTTATCATTATAAATCTTTTATTGCTTTTAATGACAAGGGAGAAGCCTTTTACAAGAAAGCAGTTAAACATATTCAAGATTGTATGTTTGCTATAAATGCTATGCAAAATCCTGTAGATTTTGATCTTAGGAATATGGGAGAGAATATCAATTCTAGAATGGCAGAATACTTACCTTTTATCTCTGCAGATGGAAAGAAATTTATGATTACAAGGAAGGTAAAAGGAGAACTTGGTTTACAGGAAGATTTCTTTTATTCTGAGAAGGATGAAAAGAACAATTGGCGAAAAGTAAATAGTATGAGTAGCATCAATACCGCTTTTAATGAGGGTGCAATTTCTATCTCTGCTGATGGAAGGTTATTAATTTTTACAGCTTGCAATAGGCAAGGAGGTAAAGGAAGTTGTGATTTGTATTTGAAGATTGGCTCTCAGAATAATATAAATCTAGAAACAGTAAATAGTAAAAGTTGGGACACACAAGGATGTTTTTCTCCTGATGGTAAGTTTTTATATTTTGTAAGTAATCGACCCGGAGGATACGGAGGAAAAGATATTTGGATCTCTGAGATAGGTAAGAATGGTTTTGGAGAACCCTTTAATGCTGGTCCAATTATTAACACAGAATACAACGAAATGTCTCCTTTTTTACATGCCGATAATCTTACATTTTACTTTGCCTCTGATGGGCATATAGGAATGGGAGAATTTGATTTATTTGTTAGTAGAAGAAAGAATACAAGCCAAGCTTGGATATCTCCAAAGAATATGGGTTATCCTATAAACACATATAAAGTAGAGAATTCGTTAATAGTTGCAACAAACGGAAAAATAGCTTATTATGTTTCTGATAGGAGCGGTTATGGACTTGAGGATATCTTTTCATTTCACTTACCAAAAGAAAGACAAGCTGATGAAATTTCGGATTTAGAATTGGAGATTATCACTCAGAAAATAGGAGAGGAGATTATTTTTAAAAACGTTCAGTTTATTCACAACTCATTTTATCTAGATGAAACCTCATTTTCTGAACTAAATAAACTTTTGATCTATTTAAATAAAAATCCTCAAATTAAGATATCAATTGAGGGACATACCGATAATGTAGGAGAAGAAAAAAAGAATCAAATTCTATCAGAGAATAGGGCTATTGCTGTTTATAATTATCTCATACAAAACAAGATTAATAAAAATAGATTAAGCTACAAGGGTTTTGGCGAAACAAAACCCTTGCTTTCTAACGAAACTAAGAATGGAAGGATGATAAATAGAAGGACTTCTTTTAAGATTATTCAATAAAAATATCCGATTTATTTTTGGGTTGTTCTTTTCCTCTCCACAAGAAACCTTCTAGGAGTTTGTTTTTTTCTTCTATTTTGTGAATAGGGTGCATAACAGCCGCTGGTTTAGTATGAAAGGTAATACCATCCAATACATTCTCCTTAAAAGATAAAGTAATATCAGAACACTCTGAGGTATTAATTCCAATATTTTCTTTTTTATCATTTTGTGCCAAAAAGATAGTTTGCCCACCACCAACTACTACTATTTTATGTAGTTTATTTTCTTTAAAAAAACCAGTCATTACTTTGCCTTTTATTTGGTTATAATTTACAGAATCCTCTAAGGAGATAATCATAGGATTTTGGCGTAAGAACATATTTTTTATTTTTCCTCCACTTACTAAAAGACATATACTATCTGCTGTTATTTGAAACTTATTACTCCAAATAATAGGCTTATTAAAAAGTTCAATAATAGAATCTTTCAAATTATAAGAAAGAGAGTCGCATTTAGCTTGCATATCACTTTTGTAGCATTTTACATTATTATAAGCAGTTATTTTTCTTTTATTTTCTGCTTTTATACTTTTTAGAGTATCAGCATGTATAAAGAGGGTATCCTTATTAGCAATCAAATTCAGAAGAGCATTTTGGGTAACTATGGTATTCTGAGATTCTTCAAAGTATTCTCCAAGATTTCCTGTAATAAATAACTTATTAATTGTATCTATTAAGTGGATATTATGGATGGCTTTTCCGTATCCTTTATTTTTATCGTAAAAAATACTATCACCTTTTAAAATAAAATCTTTGTGTGTAATACTTGTATTTTTCTGAAGTTCTGAAATATTACTTTGGGTATTGTACCAACCATTCTCGCAATAAATTATATTTTCCTCTGATGTAATGGTGGTTGGTCCTCGAAAGAAACTAATTTCTGTTTTGGAATTATATAGCATGGTATCAGTTTGTATAACATAATTTATATTGATTACCTCCACATTTCCTTTAAAATAAAATAACGGTTTTTCACCAAATCTATCTCTTGAGAGTAT
>CAYZIA010000007.1:0-272 GCA_964478325.1 uncultured Weeksellaceae bacterium | reverse complement strand
AATAAAATTAATGGCTTTTGGAATGATAACTTCCTCTATTGGAAATCAAATTATTTTTTCCATTTATTATTTTTCCTTTTTTTGGGTAATTAGCAATCTCTTTAGCTAAATCGTAGTTGATTTGCTCTGTGGTAAGTTTACTATGCTTGTCAATTAGTTTTACCTTATATTTAATAATAGCTTTGCTTGTATTTCCATCATAGAAAAGCTGTTTGCCATATAATTTAAGCGTATCTCCTTGGTTTATTTTTATGTTTCCAAAGGCATCCATT
>CAYZIA010000006.1:0-27883 GCA_964478325.1 uncultured Weeksellaceae bacterium | reverse complement strand
AGGATTCCCAAATTTGGAAGTAGCAATTACATTCTCCAAAGTATGCTCTTTGTTAATTTCACTCTCCGGATAAGTTACGCCCACATAATAGTGATTTCCATTATTTTCATCAATCCAAAAGGCCTTGTTAAAAGTAGTTGAAGAGTTTAATGCTGACACTAAATTCTTAATAGCATCCACAGGTTCTACTCCTAATTCTGCTGCTTTTACCCTATCAATATCCATCTCTTTAGTAGGCTGATCAATCCTTTGCAAGATGCGAACATCCCGAGTTGTTGGTATTGCATTTATGGTATCCCTTAATCGCTCAGCCAATGCGCGCAATACCTCCAGTTTATTACCTTTTACTTGCACATCAATTGGGGAGGATTTCCCTTCATTCAGGGCCGCAGTAATCAATCCTCCAGTATTAAAACTCACTTCAACCCCAGGAAATTCATTGTGGAAACGATCTCTTAAAATAGGCACATAACTATCAGTAGCTTTTTCGTGCCCCTCTATTAATTGTGCTTTAATAAATGCGTCTTGTGTTCCTGAATTTGGTGTATAAGCAGCAGGTAAATCATAAAAAACTCCAATATTGGAAACGGTCTGAGAAAGATCCTCTCCCATTACTTCTTTGAGTATGCCTTCCATTTTAGCGATTGTTTTTTCAGTTGTTCTAAGTGGTATTCCGGATTCTTTCCTTACCAAAATTTCCATTTGCCCAACATCTGTTTTTGGGAATAGTTCATAGCCTAAATTAACAAAACCAAAAAGTGATAAAAGAAATAAACCAAGTGTAAACGCCAAATAAGATTTCTTTTTCTGCAATGCTTGTTTCAAACTTTCTTGATAAGCAATTCGCCATTTTTCCACTGTTTTTCTGAATCCTGTTTTTTGTTTTTCAGTGCTAGGTAATTTGTTTTTAAACAAATTTGCAGCAGTAATAGGAATTAAAGTAAGAGAAAAAATATAAGAGCCCAACATGGCCCCAGCCACAGTAATGGCCAATGGCGAGAATAAATCTTTCGCAATTCCTGTTAAAAATAAGGTTGGAATAAATACAACTATTATCACTAAAGTAGAAGCCAATACAGGAGTTGCTACTTCCAAAGCAGCATCCAAAGCGGCCTTTGTTGCATTTTTTCCCATCTGCAAATGCCTATCAATATTTTCCAAAACAACAATAGAATTATCTACCAAAAGTCCTAAAACCAAAGCAATTCCTCCAAGGGTAATGCTATTAATGGCTTGACCAGTAATGGACAAAACTATAAAGGCCGTCATAATAGAAAGTGGTAAAGAAAGAGAAACAATCAGTGCTGAGCGGTAGTTCCCTAAAAAAAGCAGCAATACCAATATTACCAAAATCAATCCGCTAATTCCTGAAAAAACCAAAGAAGAAATTGCACTTTTCACATAAGAAGATTGATCAAAAATAACATTCAGATTCACATCCTCAGGCATTCTATCCTTTAATTGTGGTAGGGCTTTTTTTACCGCTTCTACAGCAGAAATAGTATTTGCTCCTTGTCTTTTGAAAACCGGCAAATACACCTGTTCTTTTCCATCAATACGTACAATATTGGTTTGAATGGCAGAAGCATCAGAAGCCACTCCAATATCTTTAATATAAATAGGCACACCATTTCGGTGGGTGATTACAATATCATTAAATTCCTCTACATGCTTGATGATTCCTTGTGCATCAATAGCATAATTCAAATTCCCAATTTCAGCAATCCCTGAAGGAATCATAGTTGTGTTTTTCAGAATTGCCTCAGAAATTTCAGTTTGAGAAATTCCTATTGCTTCAATTTTTGCTGGATTTACATAAATATAAATTCTTCTTTTTGATCCTCCAAATGCGGCTGGACAAATAATTCCTTTTACCCCGCTCAGCATTTGTCTTAGGGAATAATAAGCCAAACCATACAATTCTTTTCCGTTTCTAATATCAGAACTAACTGTTAAAAGCATAAGAGGTTTAGATGCTGTTGGGTCAAAAGGTTGCACCATTGGAGGTAGAGTTCCGGGCGGCTGATAATACATATCCGACATAGCATAAGATGAAGTGTTTGCCATTGCCTCAGCAGCCGTTACATCTTCTTGGTAATAGTTGGTAACTAAACTTACTCCCATCAAACTTTTGGACTCTTGCTTTAAAATTCCATTAGACTGTCCTGTCCATCTTTCCATTCGGCTTGTGATATCTTTTTCAACTACCTCAGCCGGCATACCTGGGTAAAGCGTTAGGATTTGCATGGCCGATTTTTTAAATTGAGGCAGAATATCAACAGCCATTCTTGGCACTAACACAAATGACATGACCGAAACCAATATGGCAAATACTACTATTAAGTATGGATTTTTAAAGGAGAGTTTAATCATTATTATCGAACCGTTACACTGATAGTCTTACACATTTCACCATAAGATTGGTGCATCCCATTAGCAAATTGCAGGGTTAAAGAATAATTTCCTGGTTCTAAATCAAGTTCCGCCTGAGTTTGTCCACCACCATAATGTATATGCTGATTATCGACTGGAATAATTTCTCCATCTTCCATACACGTTTTGTTGATAATAATATGATGATGACCTTTGTTTGTATTTATTTTTCCAGAGGGCTCTACTTCCATGCCTTCTACTCCCATTTCTACAAGAAAAGGAGAAGATAAGACTGCACCATTATGAATGTTTTTGAAAAATACAGATGGCTCATTTACTGCTTTATCATTAGATTGTGTAGAAGATTGACATGCACTAATTACAATAGTAAAAAGCAAAATAAATAGTTTGATATTATTTAATTTTTTCATAACGTTTTTTCGCTAAAATAAGGTTTTATATCTAATTAAGGATAATTAATGAACTACTTACCCACTCACTTTCATTTAGTGCTCTATCAAAAAGTTTTAGTTCAAATTTGATAGTATCCGAATTTCGATAAGTAATATCTACATCATATTTCATATCCACTTTTAAGGATTTATTTTGGCCAGTTGGCGTTAAATTTGGTATTCGAATATGATAAGGAGGGTTTAGCGTATCAATTATTTGTTGCAAACTATTATTTTTCATCTCAAAATAATTGACAAATAAATTATAGTCAAAAGGAGCAATTGTATCCTCCTCAAAAAGACCAATATCACCATCTCCATCAGTAAAAAAAAGATGTAATTCACAAAGTTTTGTAATATTTCCAAGTGCATCTATACTATCTTTTATCTCATATTTTGTAAATTCTAAATAAGGAATATTCGAAAATTCCTCTCTTTTTTTACAGGCAAAAAAAAGAGTAAGCAATACAATAAATAATATTATTTTTGAAGATGCATTCATTTGAAAATATTGAGGAGTTCAAAAGTAAAATTTTTAATTCATTAAATGAGGGAGAATTTGAAAAATTAGCATTGCAGCTTTTTCATTTTCAGATGGAAAACAATCCTATTTACGCCCCTTATGCCACATTTATTTTAAAAGGTGAAATACCAAATAATATTCTTGAAATTCCTTTCTTACCCATTGAATTCTTTAAAAAAGAACAAGTAATTTGCAAATCAAGAGGAATTGAAGAGATTTTTTTAAGCAGTGGAACAACAGGAGAACAGAGTAAACATTTGATTTCTGACACATCGCTTTATAAAAAATCTTTCCTAAAATCATTTGAACTTTTTTATGGCAAGATATCTGATTATTGTATCTTATCATTACTCCCTAATTATAAAAAAAACTCTTCATTAATATTTATGATTGATGAACTTATTTCGCGATCGAATCATAAGAAAAGTGGTTCTTACTTAGAAGATTATGAAGAATTGGCAAGTACTCTTTCTCAATTGGAAAAAGAACAACAAAAAACAATGTTGTTTGGCACAAGTTATGCTTTATTAGATTTAGCTGAACAATTTCCACAAGAGTTAGAGCATACTATTATTATGGAGACTGGAGGAACAAAAGGGAAAAGAAGGGAATATTTAAAAGAAGAATTACATAAAATACTAAAATCTGCTTTCTCTTTACAAAGCATACATTCAGAGTATGGAATGACGGAATTACTTTCTCAAAGCTACTCCAAAGATAAAGGCATTTTTCAATCGCCTGCTTGGAAAAAGATTCTAATTAGAGATGTAAATGATCCACTGACAATTTTAGAAAATAATAAAACAGGTGGAATCAACGTAATTGATTTAGCTAATATCTATTCCTGCCCTTTTATTGCCACACAGGATCTAGGAAAAACATTTAATGATGATTCCTTTTTGGTATTAGGAAGATTTGATAATGTGGATGTAAGAGGTTGTAATTTACTTGTACAATGATGATAAGAAAAGCAAATAAAGTAGATCTGGAAAATATTATGAAGATGTACAAATCTTGTGTAAAAGGAATGATTAAAAATGGTATCGACCAATGGGATGATACATATCCTGACACTAAGATAATCAGCCAAGATTTAGAAGCAATGACTTATTATGTTGCTGAAATTGAAGGGAAAATAATTGGCGGAATCAACATAGATCAAAATCAGGATGAAACCTATTCAAAAATAGATTGGAAAGATAAAAGTAACTCTTCTTTAGTAGTACACAGATTAGCAGTAAAAGAGGAAAATTGGGGGGATAAAATAGGTAAAAAACTAATGAATTTTGCAGAAGATTTGGTAGTTAAAAAAGATCTTAAGTCTATTCGATTAGATACTTATTCTGGAAATCCTAAAGCCATAAAATTTTACAATCGATTAGGATATGACAGGTTAGGGCATATCTATCTAAAGCCCAATAAAAATGAGTATTATTGTTTTGAGAAAATAATAAGATGAAAAGAATTCTACTTATAAGTTTTGCATTTCTTTTTGCATGTGATTCTCAAAAAGAAGAGCTACCAAAGAATCCTTATGTTATGGTTTTGGGAGTAGCTCAAGATGCGGGATATCCGCAAATGAATTGCAAAAAAGATTGTTGCAAGAGAGCTTGGAAAAGCGCAGATTTACAAAGAAACACTTCTTGTCTAGCAATAGTTGACCCTACTACAAATGAGCAATGGATTATTGACGCTACTCCTAACATTAAAGAGCAGTTGCAATTGTTGAAAAGCAAAACATATAGTGAAAAAGTAGATGGAGTACTATTAACCCATGCTCATATGGGGCATTATACAGGGCTGATGCATTTCGGAAGAGAAGTAATGGGGGCAAATAAGATTCCTGTTTTTGCGATGCCAAAAATGAAAACCTTCTTGAAAGAAAACGGGCCATGGAGTCAATTGGTAGAATTAGAAAATATCAGTTTGAAAGAACTAAGGACTGACTCTACCTTTGATTTGAACAAGAATATCAAAGCAACTCCTTTTTTAGTACCTCACAGAGATGAGTTCTCTGAAACAGTAGGTTATCAGATTTTAATAAATAACAAATCCTTAATTTTTATTCCAGATATTGATAAATGGGAAAAGTGGGATAGAAATATTATGGAGCTTATCCCGAAAACAGATTATGCTTTTTTAGATGCTACTTTTTATGAAAATGGGGAACTAAAAAGAGATATGAGTGAAATCCCTCATCCTTTTGTAGAGGAAAGCATGGATCTATTTTCTGATCTTTCTGAAAAAAACAAACAAAAAGTACATTTTATACATTTTAACCATACGAACCCTTTACTGATTAATGGAAGTCATGCCCAAAAAAAAGTAAGGGGAAAAGGATTTAATCTTGCAAGAGAAGGTCAGATTATTGAATTTTAAAATAAGTTTACATCAAACAAAACTCCATAACTTCATTATATAATCTTTTAGAATTTTCAACATGCAGCCAATGACCTGCGCCATCAATTGTGGCAATACTAAAATCAGAAAAGTGTTTGTGTATAATTAGTTCGTCTTCATTTGTTATGTAATTTGAGTTTCCACCTCTTATAAAATGAGTTGGAACAGAACAAATTCCTTGTATAAAATCTGCTTCTTGTATGTTGCTTACTTTCTCCAATAACACATCAATATTAAATTTCCAAGCAAATTCCTTATTTTCCTTTCTATATAAGTTCTTCAAAAGGAATAATCGCATATCTTTATCCTTATAAGTGAAAGAAAGCGCATGATCAATCTCTTCTCTTCTTTCAAAACTTTCTAAAGGCAATGTGTATAATAATTGTAAAAGATTCTGAACAAAATCAGTATTGTATTCTCTAGGAGATATATCTATAATTATTAATTTTTCTATTTTTTCAGGATACTTAAAAGTAAATCTCATAGCTACTTTTCCTCCTAAGGAGTGTCCTAATAATATTGGTTTTTTAATATTATTATCCTCCATATATTCTAAAACATCCTCACACATCACATCATAATTAAAATCTTTAGCATGTGGAGATCTGCCATGATTTCTTAAGTCTATCAGATGAACTCTCCAATATTTCGCAAATTTTCTGCCAAGGGAATCCCAATTATCACTCATTCCAAACAATCCGTGAATCACAATCAAGTCGTGTCTTTTGTCACCATATATTTTAGAAAAAAGTTTCATTTATAAAAGTCGTTTATACATTTGAATTGTATTTTCTAGTCCCAAGTATATTGCATCACTAATAAGTGCATGTCCAATAGAAACCTCAGCTAAATCCGGAATTTCTTTTGCAAAAAACTCCAAATTCTCTAAACTAAGATCATGTCCTGCATTTATTCCTAATCCAAGCTCACTTGCTTTTTGGGCAGCCAAAACATAAGGCTCAATTGCAAGATGTTTATTTGATGAGTAATTTGTAGCGTAATCCTCAGTATAGAGTTCAATTCTATCTGCTCCACAAAATTTTGCTCCTTCAATCATTTCTATGTTTGCATCTATAAAAATAGAAGTTCTTATTCCAGCTTCTTTATACTCTACAATAATTTCTTTTAAATAATCTTGAAACTTTATAGTGTCCCATCCTCTACAAGAAGTAATTACATCTGGGGCATCAGGAACTAGAGTTACTTGTTCTGGCTTTACTTCCAACACCATTTTTATAAAATCAGTACTTGGGTAGCCCTCTATGTTATACTCTGTTATAATTATTGGTTTTATATCAAAAACATCTTTTCTGGTTATGTGTCTTTGATCTTGCCTTGGATGAATGGTAATTCCATCTGCACCAAATTTTTGACAACTTACTGCTGCATCAACAACACTCGGGAAAACACCTCCTCTTGCATTTCGGATAGTAGCTATCTTATTTATATTTACACTAAGTTTTGTCATTGGCTACAAAAGTAAAAAATAGTATGTTTGCCCTATGCAAGCAAGCGAACTTATTTCTTCTTCTATTATTTCGCTTCATCCAGATGATGATGGGCTAAAAGCCCTTTCTCTAATGGATGATTTAAGGTTAAACCATTTACCAGTGATTAGAAATCAATTTTATTTAGGTCTTATTTCTGAGAATGAAATTTTGCAGTGGCAATCTACTGATGAATTAATTGAAGAACATTTACCCAATTTGATGGCGCCATTTGTACTTAGATCTCAACATCTTTTCGATATTATTGAAATTTTGGAAGCTAATAGTTTATCAGTAGTTCCCGTACTCTCTGAAGAAAAAAAATATGTTGGGGCTATTTCAAATCGGAAATTATTATACACCATTGCAAAAAGTGCAGCTGTGCAGAATATTGGTGGGGTTATTGTTTTAGAAATGAATCAGAATGATTATTCTATGAGTGAGATTGCAAGTATTATAGAGTCAAATAATGCAAAAATTTTAAGTTCTTACATTACTTCTGTTCCAGATTCTACAAAAATGGAGCTAACCATTAAAATAAATATTACTGAACTTGATTCTATAATTGCTGATCTGAGACGCTTTGAATACAAGGTGATGGCATCCTATAATGATGGTAATTCAAAAGATGATCTAATGGAAAGATATGAATCATTAATGCGATATTTGAATCCTTAAAAAAATGAGAAAAAATCTTATTTATTTTTTTATTTTATTTATTCCTTTTTTCAGCTTTTCTCAAGACAAGTTACAAATTAATACCATAACAATTAAGGGTAATAAAATTACAAAAGAAGAAATCATTTTAAGAGAACTTACTTTTCAAAAAAAGGATGTTTTGAGTAAAAAAATATTAGATGAGAGAATAAAAGAAAGTGAGCAAAACTTAACCAATTTAATGCTCTTTAATTTTTCTAAAATTAGTGCAGAAATAGAAGCGTCAAAAGCAAATATTACTATTGAAATAGTAGAACGATGGTATATTTGGCCCTATCCTATTATAGAACTTTCTGAAAGAAATTTTAATGTGTGGTGGAATGAATTTGAAGAAAGTAATTATTCCGATTTCTCTAGAATGAATTATGGCGTATTTTTGGTATGGGAGAATTTTAGAGGCAAGAATGAGCTTTTGAGAATAAAATACAGAAGAGGATTTAAAGAACATTATTTGTTTAATTATGAGATTCCCTATTTCGATACCAAAAAAACTATTGGCATAAATACTTTTGTACAGCTTTTCAGGAGGAAGAAATCTTTTTACAAAACCCTAAATAACAAACTCGTTTATTATGAAAATAATAGAGATTATACAACCAAAGATTTTGAATTAGAATTGGATATATCATACAGAAAAGATATTCGTCAGAAACACAAATTAAAATTGCATTATCTTCAAAGCAATATTTCGGATTCTATTGCTTATTTCAATCCTAATTATCTGAGAAATAATGAAAAAAATGGAAGTTATTTTAAAGCAACGTATCAGTTTATAAATGAACAAAGAGATTATATAGAATATCCATTGTATGGACATTATTTTTGTTTGGAATTAACAAAGCACTTTGCAGGAACAAGTCCAGTTCAATATTTTGAAGCAATGACAAAAGCTGAAAAACACATTGAAATTCAAAATCGGCTTTTTATAGGTTCAAGTTTTATGGCTAAGATTTCTTCTAGTGACTATCAACCCTATTTTGCGCAAAAAGCACTTGGTTTTGATAATTATGTTCGCACATATGAATATTATGTGATAGATGGGCAAAACTTTTGGCTTAGCAAAACTGCCATAAAGTACTCCCTTATTGAAAAAACAAATTTTGAAATTCCTTATGTAAAAATGTCGCAATTCAAAAAAGCACATTATTCTCTATATCTTTCTGTTTTTACTGATTTTGGCTATGTGATGGATAATCAAAATTTGGAGGAGAATAATTTAACAAATACACTTCTTTTTGGCAGAGGTATTAGTATAGATTATATAACTTACTATGATAAATTATTAAGAATTGAATACGGAATAAACAAATTAGGAGAAAAAGGTATATTTTTGCACTTTACTAATCCATTTTAATTATGCATATAGCATTATTTGGGACCCCTTTCTCGAAACAATTTACTAAATATATTCAGCATTTGGTTAGCCGATTAGAAGCTGAAAATATACCACTTATAATTTATGAGGAGTACTTATCTTTTTTGGAGAATAAAGTGACATTTAAGAAACCTTTTAAAATTTTTAATTCTCATGATACACTAAAAGATAATGCTGATTTTTTATTAAGCATTGGTGGAGACGGAACGCTACTTGGTTCAGCTACTTTAGTTCGTGATAGTAATATTCCAATTTTAGGAATAAATACTGGTCGGCTTGGTTTTATATCTAGTATTTCTACCGATCAAATTGAATCATCAATAAATGATGTAATAAATAATAATTTTGAAATCAAAAAGAGAACGCTTCTAAGCTTGGAAACAGAAAATGATTTGTTTGGAGATGTAAATTTTGCATTAAATGAGGTAGCTATTGTAAAGAAAGATACCTCATCCATGATAAAAATAGACGCTTTTTTGAATGATGAATTTTTAAATTCCTATTGGGCAGATGGATTAATTATTGCTACTCCTACTGGTTCTACTGGATACTCTCTTTCTTGTGGGGGGCCTATTATTATTCCAGGTACTAACAATGTAGTTATTACGCCTATTGCTCCTCATAACTTGAATGTTCGACCTATTGTTCTAGCTGATGAAGGTGTGATTAAGCTGAAAGTTGCAGACAAAGACCAATTGGCTTTGGTATCACTCGATTCTCGTTTTAGAGCTTTTGATTCCACTATTTCGCTCAGTATTAAAAAAGCAGATTTTAAAATAAATTTAATTGAACCACAATCTAATTCATTTATTTCTACTATTAGAAGTAAGCTCATGTGGGGGATTGATAAAAGAAATTAAATAATTAAAGCCTAGAAAGTTGAAATAACCCTATATTTGCGATATAAGAACTTTTACAATTTTATGATAAGACCTCTTCAAAATAATATGTATAGAAAAACAGGAATTATTACTACTTTATTAATCTTTTTTGTCTTTTTTTATTTTAATACAAAAGCTCAAGTAGTTTCAAATATGGAAATTGGAATTATGGGAGGTGGCTCCTATTATTTGGGTGACATCAATAGTAAGCATTTTGATTATATGATGCCTTCTGGAGGAATAGTTATTCGAAAAAATATTGATAGAAGAGTTGTAATAAAAAGTGAACTGGTTTTGGGAAACATTAGAGCAGATGATGCTAGAAACAGAAATGACACAATGAAACTAAATAGAAACTTACATTTCCGTTCGCCTATTTACGAGCTTTCCGGCCAAGTAGAGTTCAATTTTTTGCCATATGAAACGGGCAACTCTTTGTATCCTTTTACCCCTTTTATATTTGTGGGCGTATCTCTTTTTAGGTTCAATCCTAAGGCAGAAGCTAATAATGGAGAATGGGTAGAATTGCAACCATTAGGGACTGAAGGGCAAGGAACAACCTCCTTTCAAGATAGAAAAAAATATGCCCTTACACAATTTTCCATTCCTATGGGAGGTGGGTTTAAGATTGCAGTAAATAAGACTTTCAATATTATTTTGGAATATGGAATCCGTAAAACTTTTACTGATTATTTAGATGATGTAAGCACTTCATATATTGGAGGAAATCTAATTGATATGAGCCCCTTGGGAATTGAGATGTCAGATAAAAGTTTAAACGGACCTCAAGCAAAGGACTTTCAAAGAGGGGACTCTAAAGATAAAGATTGGTACGCTTTTACTGGAATCACACTTTCTTTTAAGATTTTATCAGAAAAAGAAAGGTGCAACTACTAATTCTAAAAAATTTCTGGAAATAAGATGGCTTTGATTGAGCAGATAGAAAAAGAGAACTTACCAAAGCATGTTGCCATTACCATGGATGGCAATGGAAGATGGGCTGAGCAAAAAGGGGAATTCCGAGTTTTTGGCCATCAGAATGGAATAAAGGCAGTTCGAGAGACAGTGGAAACAGCAGCAAAAATTGGCATAAAATACCTTACGCTTTATGCTTTTTCTACAGAAAATTGGAAGCGTTCGGAAAAAGAAGTAAATGCCCTTATGACACTCCTTATTTCTACAATAAATAAAGAAACCAAAACTTTAATGAAAAATGATATCTGCCTTCACGCTATTGGAAATTTAAAACAACTTCCTAATAAATGCAAACAGGAGTTAGAACAAGCTATTGAAAAAACAAAAAACAATAAACGAATGACTCTCGTTTTAGCTCTTAGTTATAGTGGAAGATGGGAAATAATAAATGCGATAAATAATATCTTAAAAAAAAGCGAGCAGAATTTACCATCTGAAATAACAGAAGAAACATTTCAGCAATATTTAAGTACAAAAAACGTTCCTGATCCTGAGCTTTTAATCAGAACAAGTGGTGAAAAAAGAATCAGTAATTTTTTGCTTTGGCAAATTGCCTATGCTGAATTATATTTTACAGATACGCTTTGGCCAGATTTTAGAAAAGAGGATTTGATTAGTGCTATTATCGATTATCAAAAAAGAGAAAGAAGATTTGGGCACAGCAAGAGACAGATAAAAAACTAAACATTGAAAAACTATATTTTAATATTCACTGCTCTAATATGGAGCTTTTTGCAAGCCAAATCTCAAGTTGCAATCCATAAAGATTTGTCTACCATCGAATATAGTAATCCTAACGAATATACTATTGGTGGTATTACTATTTCAGGAACTAAGTATCTGGATCATTCTACATTAATAAATATATCTGGTTTAGAAGTGGGAGAAAAAATAATTGTTCCGGGAGAGCAGATAAGTACTTCTATCAAAAAATTATGGAGACAAGGACTCTTTTCAGATATAAAAGTTTCTGCTACAAAAATTCAGGGCAATAGTATTTTTCTCGACCTTTATGTGGAAGAACACCCCCGACTTTCTAAATTCAAGTTTCTCGGTAAACTAAAGAAATCAGACATTACTACTATAAAAGAAAAGTTAGAATTAATGAAAGGGAAAATCCTTACTCAAAATATCGTAAATAATAGTGAACAAAAAATAAAGGACTACTTTATTGAAAAAGGATTCTTAAATATTGAAGTGGGCTCTAGCCAAACTACCGATTCAACGCTTGTAAACTCTGCTATTTTGGTTTTTACTATTAACAAAAAGAAAAAGGTAAAAATCAATACTATAAAATATATTGGACTAAAAAAAAGGGAGGAGAATAAAAAAAGCTTTTCTGGTAAAGAACAGCCTTATGTGATTTCGATAAGAAAACTAAAGAAAACAATGAAAGATACCAAAGAAAAAAAATGGTATCGAATTTTTAAGGCCTCTAAATTCTTATCCCAGGCCTACAAAACCGACAAGAATAGCATCATAGAAAAATACAATGAAAAAGGATTTAGAGATGCCAGAATAATTAGTGATACTACTTACCTAAATCCTGATAATACTTTGAATATTGAGCTAACAATAGAAGAAGGAAATCCTTATTATTTTAGAAATGTTAGTTGGATTGGTAATCAAAAATTTAGCAATGTAGAATTAGATAAATTACTCGGAATAAAAAAAGGAGACATTTTTGATCAAAGTATTTTAGATTCTCGACTTTTTGGGAATCCTAATGGAACAGATATTAGTTCTTTGTACTTAGATGATGGTTATCTTTTCTTTAATATTACCCCTGTTGAAATTGCGACAAATAACGATTCTATTGATTTAGAAGTTCGAATATATGAAGGCAAACAAGCCCGTTTGAATAAAGTAGCTGTAATTGGAAATAGCAAAACAAACGATCATGTAGTAATGCGAGAAATTAGAACAAAACCAGGTGACTTATTTAACCGATCAAATATTATTCGTTCACAAAGAGAGTTAGCCCAATTAGGTTATTTCGATCCTGAAAAATTAAATGTAGATATTGATCCAAATCCTGTGAAACATACTGTGAATGTAGATTATATTGTAGCTGAAAAACCTTCCGACCAGATTAATTTGCAAGGTGGTTGGGGGGCTGGAAGAGTAGTTGGCTCATTAGGACTTGTGTTTAACAATTTTTCATCAAGAAACTTTTTGAAAAAAAATGCTTGGACACCACTTCCTTCTGGTGATGGCCAAAAACTTTCCTTAACTGCATCTTCAAATGGAATTTATTATCAAAATTATAATATCTCTTTCACAGAACCATGGCTTGGCGGGAAAAAACCAACCTCTCTTACTTTTTCCTTATACAAATCCGTTTCATCAAATGGACAAACTGGGGACGATAGAGAGTCTATTGAGATTGCGGGGGCAACTATTGGATTAGGAAAAAGATTAAAATTTCCAGATGATTATTTCACGCTTTTTCAAAATATCAATTTCCAACAATATGAACTAAACAATTCACAATCTTTCTTTTCCTATACTAATGGCTATTCCAATAATATGAGTTATAGCATTACCCTTGGCAGAAGTTCAGTAGACCAACCAACTTTCCCCAGAAAGGGTTCTAATTTTTCTTTAAGTCTAAAACTAACGCCACCCTACTCCATGTTTGATGGAGTAGATGATTATTCTACTCTGGATGATCAAGAAAAATATAAATGGATTGAGTATTACAAATGGAAATGGAAATCAACTTGGTACACTGCTTTTGCTGATAAATTGGTATTAGGTACTCGTATTGAAATGGGTCTTTTGGGTGGTTATAATAGTAGTTTAGGTATTTCACCTTTTGAAAGATATTATGTGGGAGGTGATGGTCTATCTGGTTATGGCAGAATTATGGATGGAAGAGAATTGGTTGCGTTAAGAGGATATGCGAATAACTCTTTATCACCATCAACTGGAGGAACAATTTATAATAAATATACAGCAGAACTAAGATATGCCATCAGTTTGAATCCTACTTCAACAGTTTACGCTTTAGGATTTTTCGAAGCCGGTGATTCTTGGAACAATTTTGATTCTTTTAATCCGTTTCAAGTAAAGCGTTCTGCCGGATTTGGAGTTAGAATTATGCTTCCTATGTTTGGATTGATGGGATTAGATTATGGTTGGGGATTTGATGAAGTAATAGGAAATCCGGATGCTAATGGAGGACAGTTTCATTTTTCAATTGGACAACAATTTTAATTCGTACATTTGCACCTTTAAAGAATAAATTATGAAAAAACGACTTTTAATATTAGTAAGCTGTCTATTTCTTTCATTAGTAAGTTATGCTCAAAAATTTGCTTATGTGGATACGGACTATATCCTAAATAATATTCCAGAATTTAACCAAGCACAAGATAAGTTAGATGAAATATCAAAACAATGGCAAGCCGAGATTGAAGGCATTTATGCAGAAGTTGACAAAATGTATCGTGATTATCAAACCCAAGAAGTATTGCTTACTGATGAGATGAAGAAGAAAAGAGAAGAAGCGATAATTACAAAGGAAAGATCTGCTAAAAATCTACAGAAAGAACGATTTGGGCCAGAAGGAGACTTGTATGGCAAACGACAAGAACTAATCAAACCAATACAAGATAAAGTATATGATGCTATTCAGCAATTAGCTGCTAATAGTAAATATGCCATAATTTTTGATAGCTCAAGTGATTTGATAATGCTTTATTCAAATCCTAATTTAGATAAAAGCGATAAGGTATTAGAAAATATGGGATACATAGGAAAATAAAACTTAATAATAATACAAAAACAAATCAAAAAATGAAAAGAATAATAATTTTAGGCTTTTTAGCGCTTTTAAGCTTTAGTACTTTTGCTCAAAGCAAATTTGGATATATCGATTCTAGCGAATTGTTATCCATTATGCCAGAAAAGAAAACAGCAGAAGGAGAATTGCAAACTTTTGCAAATAGTTTAGAATCGCAACTTGGAGCAATGCAATCAGAATACCAAGCAAGCGTACAAGATTATCAAAATAATGAAGCAACTTATACCGATTTGGTAAAGCAAGATAAAATTGCTGAAATACAAGGGTTAGAACAAAGAATTCAAACTTTTAATCAGAATGCTCAGAATGCATTACAGAAAAAAGAGCAAGAACTATTAGAGCCAATTCTGACAAAAGCTAGAACTGCAATTGAGAATGTAGCAAAAGAAGGAAAGTTTACTTATATTTTTGATTCTAGCATGGGAAGCATTCTTTATGCTGATGAGAGTGAAAATGTAATGTCACTTGTTAAAAATAAATTAGGACTCTAAACAAAGAAAAAATCTCAAATTAGAAACATCTTTTTAGATGCTTTCTTTACTTTTAAGTCATGCAAAATTTACCAATTGGCATATTCGATTCTGGCATTGGCGGACTTACAGTTGCCCATGCTTTAAAGGAAAAACTTCCTAATGAATCTATCATTTATTTTGGAGACACCGCACATTTACCTTATGGTGAGAAATCAGATGAGGCTATTGGAAATTTCAGTAAAAGAATTACGAGATTTTTAATTAATAAAGATTGTAAAGCAATTGTAATGGCATGTAATTCTGCGTCTTCTGTTGCATTTGATTTAGTAAAAAAACAAGCAAAAAATATTCCTGTGTTTAATGTAATTGACCCTGTTGCGAATGTAGTTGCTTCCAACTGTTCGGATTGCAAAATTGGAGTAATTGGTACAAAAGCGACCATACAATCAGGAGTTTATACGAGAAAAATTAAAAAAATTTGTAGTTCTGCAGTAGTTGCTTCATTAGCAACTCCTTTATTAGTGCCTATGATTGAAGAGGGTTCTATAAATGAAGAAGTTAGTCATAAAATTATTAGTAATTATCTTTCTAATAGATTGCTTAAAGGTATTGATTCTCTTATTTTGGCTTGCACACATTACCCGCTAATTCTTAATGAGATTAATGCTTTTTATAGTGGAAAAGTAAAACTAATTGATTCTGCAACTATAGTTGCAGAATCTATAAAAGTTGAATTAAAAAATATGCAATTATTAAACCTAAATAATAATCCAAATTATCAATTTTATATTTCTAATTATACCAAGTCTTTTGCAAAAAGTGCAAAGTTCTTTTTTCAGGAGGAGATAAAAATTGAGGAAGTAAATATTTGGAATTAAAAAAATTAAAATGAATTATAGTATTTATGCCGAAAGTACTCCAAACCCTGCAGTAATGAAATTTGTTTCCAATAGAATTTTGGTTTCTGAAAATTTGGAAATCCTTAGCCCAGAAGATGCAAAGCAAATCCCTATTGCTTCTGCCATTTTTAATTTTCCATTTATTAAAGGTCTCTTTATAAGTGGAAATTTTATTGCTATCACCAAAAATGCAGGTGTAAAATGGGATGATATTGCCATGCAATTAAGAGTTTTTATTACTGATTTCTTGAATAAAGAGGGGCTTGAAATAATAGAGGAGAAAATGGTTAAAGAAGCAGAAAAAAAAATAGAAAAGCAAGTAGTGCCTTTTTCTGAAATGGAAAAAAAAATAGCAGCCATCTTGGAAGAATATATTCAACCAGCTGTGGAGTCAGATGGTGGTTTTATTTCTTTAAAATCATTTAAAAATGGAGTGGTCTCTGTTGTTTTGAAAGGAGCTTGCAGTGGCTGTCCTTCTTCATCTTTAACGCTAAAACAGGGAATTGAAGGGCTGTTAACACAAAGGTTTCCAAATCAAATAAAAGAAGTTGTAGCCCATGAAGAATAAATTATTTTTTATAGCTTTTTTGTTTTTAACAATCTCCGTAAAAAGCCAAAACCGAACTTATGTAAAAGATAAGAAACTCATACCCAGAGAGCACAATGTCGATATGACTCATTTGCTCTTAGATGTAAAGTTTGAGCCAAAAATTGGAAAAGTAATTGGAAATGTTTCCTTAAGCTTCACTCCTCTTCTCAGCAAAATTGACACTCTGTATCTAGATGCACCCAACATCCAGGTTCATAGTATAAAAATGGAGGAAAAAGAAGTCCCATTTTCTCAAAATGAAAAAGGGATTACTTTAAATTTTTCTGAAAATCTAAGTTGGGGAAATAAGTATACTATAAATATTGACTACCATTGCTTCCCTAGAAAAGGGATTTATTTTATTGGGTGGAATGATAAACAAAATCTAAGCAGAAAACAAATATGGACACAAGGACAAGGAATTGATAATAGGCATTGGATTCCACATTATGACGAAATGAATGACAAACTTATTACAGAAATTATTGTACATTTTGATAAAGATTATAAAGTGTTATCTAATGGAAACTTGATTGAAAAAACAGAAGAAGAAAATAATTTAATACGATGGCATTATAAAATCACAAAACCACATCCTTCTTATCTTATTATGCTAGGGATTGGCAAGTATAATATACTAAAAGAAACCTCAGAGAATGGTATACCTCTTAATTTATGGTATTATCCTGATTGGGAAGAAAGAGTTGCTTCTGCTTATCATCTAAGTAAAGAAATGTTTGATTATTTAGAAAGGGAAATTGATGTCCCCTATACTTGGGAAAACTACTCTCAAATTCCTGTACAAGATTTTATGTATGGTGCGATGGAGAATACTACAGCTACCCTTTTTGGAGATTTTTATTTTGTAGATTCTGTAAGTTTTAATGATATAAATTATGTGTATGTAAATGCACACGAACTCGCTCATCAGTGGTTTGGCAATTGCATCACTTCCAGAACTTCTTCTCATCATTGGCTGCAAGAGAGTTTCGCTACTTATTATGGTTATATGGTAGAAAAGGAATTTTTTGGCAAAGATTATTTTGACAATACCAGAAGAAAAGCAAAAGAGAAATCCTTAAAAGAAGCCCTTAAAAACAATAATCCAATTGCCTGTTCTTACTCTGGTTCTGTAAGAAAGTATCCCAAAGGGGCTATGGTTTTAGATATGCTAAAATATATTGTTGGAGAGGAGGAGTATAGAAAATCTATCAAACATTATTTGGGAAAACATGCTTATGAAAATGTTGACTCAGAAGATCTGCTAATTGCTTTTCATGAAACCTTGGGCTATTCTTTAGATTGGTTTTGGGAGCAATGGATTTATAAAGGTGGTGAACCAAGTTATAATGTAGAGTACAAAAGAATTCTGCAAGACATCACTTTTATAGTGGAGCAAATACATGACACTTCTAACCTTGTGGGGCTATTTAAAATGCCAATTATTTTTGAAATTCATTGTACGGATGGATCTTTCATTAGAAAAACGAAATGGATTCAAAAACAAAAAGAAGAAGTAAAAATGAAGATTCCTAGAGGAAAGACAGTATCCTATATTCTTTTTGATGTGGACAATAAAATTTTGAAAAATGTTGCTTTTAAAAAAACATATAATATGCTAAAAGCACAAGTGATTTCTGCTAAAAATTTATTAGACAGACATGATGCTCTGTTAAACTTACGAGAAACGGATTATGCAAAAAAGAAAAAACTTCTTTTTGAAGTTTTTAATAAAGAAGAATTTTATTTGTTAAAAACAGAAGTGATTAGTCAGCTGGAAAATAAGGACGCAGAATTACTAATTACAGATTTTACTGAGAAACATACAAACCAAAATGATGTGAAAGTCAAAAATGCTTTGCTCAATAAATTGGAAGTAAGTGAGCAAACAATTGACTTTTTCTTAAACGCATTGGAAGATTTATCCTACAGAAATAAAGCTCTTGCTTATAAGAAATTAGTGATATACAATCCTGACATTTTAAATCAAGATATGGAACGTAACACAAATGGTGAGAATGATTATGGAAGAAAATTAAACGTTATCAAATTAGGGCTTTTTATCGATTATGGAGTAAGTAAAGACTCTATTATGGCAGTGGATCAGTTAATCGAATACACATCTTCCTCTTTTGAATTTTTGACAAGGGTAAATGCTATAAGTCTGTTAAAAAGTAGAAATATCTACAATGAAATTTTAGTAAATAATTTGTTCGATGCAATTTATAACCCTAACAAAAGATTAAATAAACCTGCAAAAAAGTATTTGAAAGAATTGTATAAAAACGAAGATGTAAAATTTTGGATAGATAAAGAAAAGGTGGGGCTTTCTGATTGGCAAACAACTTTGTTGCAAGATCTTAAATAAAAAAAGCCCTTGTAGGGCTTTTTTATTTCCTAATAATTCTTTAATTATCCATGCATCCAATCTTTCTTTTCCAACAACTCCTCTTCTGTTTCTACATTGTCATCATCATCAATACAACAATCTACTGGGCAAACAGCAGCACATTGTGGCTCTTCATGAAATCCTTTACACTCAGTGCACTTATCAGTAGCAATATAGAAAAATTCATCCGAGAAACCTCCACCATCTTGATCTTCATCAGCATCTGCACTGCCTCCACCAGGAGTAGTAATTGCTCCCGCTAAATTTGTTCCATCTGCATATTTCCAAGTTTCATCAGGAGCATAAATAGCATTATTTGGACATTCTGGTTCGCATGCCTCACAATTTATACAATCATCCGTTATTATAATAGCCATAGACTCATATTTAATTAATTAATTGCAAAAATATCTCTTTTTTTTTATTATTCATAATAATATACAAAAATAAATAATTTATATTTATCATAAAAATAAGATGAAGATCGATTGTTGAAAACCCTTTTAAAAAGTTAAAAAAAAGATATGTCAAAAAGTAGAACCTATGTATTTTTGCATACAATTTACAACTCAAATATAATAAAATGAACAAAGAAAATGGATCTACAAAACTTGAACAAGTAGTTGTTAAATTTGCAGGAGATTCGGGGGACGGAATGCAGTTAACAGGCACCCAATTTACCGATACCTCTGCTTTATTTGGGAATGATTTAGCAACTTTTCCAGATTTTCCAGCTGAAATTAGAGCTCCTCAAGGAACTGTTCCTGGTGTTTCAGGATTCCAGGTTCATATTGGAAATACAGAAATTAATACACCAGGAGATATTGCTGATGTATTAGTTGCTATGAATCCAGCAGCATTAAAAGCAAATAAGAACTCTATAAAGAAAGGAGGGACAATCATTGTAAATATTGACAGCTTTGATAAAAGAGACTTGGTAAAAGCCGGATACGAAACATCTCCTTTAGAAGATAGCTCCTTTGAGGGATTTAATATTGTTGAATCTCCTATTACGTCTTTAACAAGAGAATCATTAAAAGATTCTGGACTAGATGGCAAGGGTATTGGGCGTTGTAAAAATATGTTTGCATTAGGTATTGTTTATTGGCTTTTCAATCGCCCAATGGAATCAACAGAAAGTTTTCTTAAAAAGAAATTTAAATCCAAACCTGATGTTGTTAATGCTAATATTAAAGTCTTACATGATGGATATAATTATGCAGAAACTATTCAAGCTTTCTCATCATCATATACTGTTTTGCCTGCTAAAGTTCCGCCTGGTACTTACAGGAATATTATGGGAAATCAAGCAACATCCTGGGGATTTATGGCTGCTGCTGAGAAAGCTAATATTCAATTATTTCTAGGGTCATATCCAATAACGCCAGCTTCTGACATCCTACATGAGTTATCTAAACATAAGAATCTAGGAGTAAAAACTTTTCAAGCAGAAGATGAAATAGCAGCAATTTGCTCAGCAATGGGTGCTAGCTTTGCTGGCGCTTTAGGTATTACTACAACATCCGGTCCAGGCTTAGCTCTTAAAGGAGAGGCTCTTGGGCTTGCGGTAGTAACTGAGATACCTCTTGTTGTAGTAAACGTTCAAAGAGGAGGTCCCTCTACTGGATTACCTACAAAAACGGAACAGTCTGATCTTATGCAAGCGCTATATGGAAGAAATGGTGAAAGTCCAGCAATAATAGTTGCTGCAAGTACCCCTGCTAATTGTTTTAATTGGGCATTTGAGGCTTCAAGATTATCTTTAGAGCACTCTACCCCTGTAGTTTTATTAACAGATGGATATTTAGGAAATGGTGCTGAGCCATGGAAAATGACTACACTGAAAGAACTTCCAGAAATTAAACCCTTACGTATTAATGGAAATGAAAGTGAGTATCTGCCCTACGCTAGAGAAGAAGATACAGGAGCAAGAAAATTAGCTATTCCTGGAACTAAAAAGTTTGAGCATAGAATTGGAGGATTGGAAAAAGAAAATCTTACTGGGAATGTATCTTATGATCCGGAAAATCATGAGCTTATGTGTAGATTGAGAGCTGAGAAAGTAGAAAAAGTTGCAAACTTTATTCCTGCACAAGAGGTGATTGGAAATACAAATACAGATTTATTGGTGGTTGGCTGGGGAGGTACTTATGGCCATTTATATTCTACTGTTTCTAAGATGATTCAAGAAAATAAAAATATTGCCTTAACACACTTTAATTATATTAACCCATTACCGAAAAATACAATTGATATATTTCGTCAAGCTAAGAAAATAGTTGTTTGTGAACTAAATAGAGGTCAATTTGTAGACTATCTACGAGCACAATTCCCTGATATCAAATTTAATCAATATAATAAGACTCAAGGGCTGCCTTTTACAACTATAGAATTAACTCAATATTTTGATAACCTTTTAAATAAATAAAATGGAAGAAACAGTAGCTCCTTTAACCCATAAAGATTTTACTAGCGATCAAGATGTCCGATGGTGTCCTGGCTGTGGTGATTATGCCATATTAAGTTCTATGAAAAAAGCACTTCCACAACTGGAACATAAAAAAGAAGATTATGTTTTTCTAGGAGGAATTGGTTGTGCTGCTAGATTCCCTTACTATATGAATACGTATGGGTTCCATACTATTCATGGAAGAGCTCCTGCTTTTGCTACAGGCATTAAACTTGCAAATCCTAAGCTTAGTGTATGGGAAATAACAGGAGATGGTGATGCTCTTGCAATTGGAGGTAATCATTTTATTCATGCTGTAAGAAGAAATATTGATATTAATATTTTACTTTTCAATAATGAGATTTATGGATTAACAAAAGGGCAATTTTCTCCAACATCAAAAAATGGAATAAAAACAAAATCAAATCCTCATGGCATAACTGATCAGCCTTTTCATCCCGGAAAATTAACACTAGGTGCAAATGGTACATTTTTTGCTAGAGTAAGTGATACAAATCCAAAAATGATGCAATCAATATTTGTGATGGCTGATCAGCATAGAGGTACATCAATGATAGAAATCTTGCAAAATTGTGTTATCTTTAATGATAAATGTCATGGTGATGTAACTGGAAAAGACGTAAAGCATGATGCTCAATTACATCTTGAACATGGGGCGCCTATGATATTTGGAAAAGATAAAAATAAAGGTATCATCCTTAATGGATTAAAATTAGAAGTAGTAACTATTGGTGAAAATGGGATAACAGAAAATGATCTTCTAGTACATGATGCGTATGAAAAAGATTCTACTCTACATAATATGTTAGCAACAATGTGTTTGCCGGAATTTCCAGTTGCGGTAGGTGTTATTAGAAAAGAAAAGGATATGACTTATGATGATGGAGTAATTGCACAGCTTGAATATGAAAAAGAGAATGCAAAATTTCATAGCGTGGATGAATTACTAACAAGTGGAGATACCTGGCAAGTTAAAGAATAAATCAAATGAATTCAGAGGCTTTAATCTTATTTTTTATTGCAGGCGTTATAATGGTTGGTGCAGGCATGCTTGCTTCCGATTTATTAGCTCCTAAAACAAAGAATGCCGTAAAAGAAGAAGCTTATGAATGTGGCATTCCAACAGAAGGTCCTTCATGGATGCAGTTTAAAGTAGGCTATTATTTGTTTGCTATTTTATTTTTGATTTTTGATGTGGAAACGGTTTTTGTTTTTCCATGGGCAGTAGTAATGAAAGAATTAGGAATGGTAGCTTTTATTGAAATATTAATCTTCTTTTTCATATTAGGTTTAGGTCTTTTATACGCTTGGAAGAAAAACGCACTTAAATGGGAATAGATAATCAAAACTCACCAACTCCTGAGCAAAATCCAGAACTACCAAAAGATTTTCCTGGGGAGGTAATTGCTACCGGAAATGGAGGAAATATTGTTGTTACTTCTATTGATACAATTATTAATTGGTCAAGAGCTAATTCTCTATGGCCACTTGTTTTTGGTACTTCTTGTTGTGCTATTGAAATGATGGCTACAGGAGCCTCAAAACACGATTGGGCTCGATTTGGGACAGAAGTAGCAAGAGCTACTCCTAGGCAAGCCGACTTAATTGTAATTGCTGGAACAATAGTAAATAAGATGGGCCCTGTACTGAAACGATTGTATGATCAAATGGCAGAACCAAAATACGTTATTGCTATGGGTGCTTGTGCAATATCTGGAGGACCTTTCTATTATAATTCTTATTCAGTTGTAAAAGGAGCTGATCATGTTATTCCTGTTGACGTTTATGTTCCTGGGTGCCCACCAAGACCAGAAGCATTACTTTATGGTATTATGGAATTGCAAAAGAAAATTAAAACAGAATCTATCTCTAATCCAAGAGATCCAATGGAAGATTTTATATAATGAATAGTCAAGAATTAAAAGCTAAAATTGAATCATTTGGCATAGAAATTACTTTTCCAGAAGAAGAAACACAATTTCTTACACTTACCGTAAATCCATCTAAACTACATGAATTAGCAAAACAACTAAAAGAAGACAATGATACTTCTTTTGATTATATGTTTTGCCAGACTGGTATTGATTGGGAAGAACATTTTGAAGTGATTTATCATTTAAGATCAACAACTCATGGGCATGAAGTGGTTGTTAGGACACAAATAACAGATAGAGAAAGTCCAACAGTAGATTCTGTTTATAATCTTTGGAAAACAGCTGATTTTCATGAAAGAGAAATTTTTGATTTACTTGGAATAAAATTTAATACTCATCCAGATTTAAGAAGAATATTTCTGGATGATGATTGGGAAGGGTTTCCACTTAGAAAAGATTATAAGGATGATATTAATATTGTAGAATTATAATGAAGACAGAGGTCGTAAATGAAATAAAAGAACAGGAATACTTCATCAATATGGGGCCACAACACCCATCTACTCATGGGGTTTTACGCTTACTTTTATCCTTAGATGGAGAGATCATTAAAAATGTAGAACCTCATTTGGGTTATATACACCGCTCTATTGAGAAAATGTGTGAAAGAGATTCTTACAAAATGATTGTTCATCTTACAGACAGAATGGATTATCTATCTTGCCATATGAATAATGAAGCAGTTTGTTTGGCGGTTGAAAAAGCAATAGAATTAGAAGTGTCGGATCGAGTCAAAGTAATCAGAACTATTATGTCTGAACTTACTCGGCTCTCTTCCCATCAACTTTGGTGGGGAGTTATGGGAATGGATTTAGGCGCTATTACTTCCTTTTTATATGGTTTCCGTGATCGAGAAATGATTACCGATATTTTTGAAGAAACCTGTGGTGCAAGACTGACTATGAACTATAATGTTCCAGGAGGAGTAATGTTTGATATCCCTAATAATTTCCAAACTAAAGTGAAAGAATTCATCACACATTTCAAAAAGAAATTACCAGAATATGATGATTTACTTTCTAACAATGTAATTTTTAGATCAAGAACAGAAGGTGTTGGAATCTTAAGTAAAGAAGATGCTGTTTCTTATGGTGTTACAGGCCCAACAGGAAGAGCATCTGGTTTTTCATGCGATATTAGAAAACAGAATCCTTATAGCGCTTACGACAGAGTTGACTTTAAAGAGATTTTGTACTCAACAGGTGATTGTTTTGCAAGATATAAATCTCGTATTGATGAGATGTGGGAGTCCATGTCCATCATAGAGCAATTAATTGACAACATTCCTGAAGGAAGTGCAAGAGAAAAAACAAGGGCAGTAATTAAATTACCAAAAGGAGAATTCTACCAAAAGGTAGAAACAGCAAGAGGAGAGTTTGGGGTTTATATTGTAAGTGATGGAAAGAAAAGCCCTTACCGGCTAAAGTTTCGCTCACCAGGTTTTTCCACTTTGAATGCATTAAATACCATGGCAAAGGGTAGTAAGATTGCTGATTTGGTAGCTATAATGTCAACTATAGATTTAGTAATACCAGATATTGACAGATAATGAAATTTGACATTTATGACTTTTCTGTACTGACTGCGTCTATCCATGAATCATTAGCTTCTATGATGGGGGAAACTGCCGTTATGATAACTGAGATGGTAATTGTTGGAATTATTTTTCTGACATTATTTGCAGTATTAGGATTAATTTTGGTTTATGTAGAAAGAAAAATTTGTGCTTTTTTCCAGCAAAGATTAGGACCAATGCGTGTTGGTTTTTGGGGAACGGCGCAAACTCTTGCAGATGTAATAAAACTCTTACTAAAAGAACCTCTAATTACTAAAAATGCAGATAAATTCCTATTCAACTTAGCTCCTTTTATTATTATTATTGCTTCATTTATGGCAATTGCAGCCATTCCATTTGCTAATGGCCTGCATGCGTTTGATATTGATATAGGCATATTTTATATTACTGCTATTTCATCTATTGGAGTGGTAGGTGTTTTATTGGCTGGATGGGCTTCAAATAACAAATATTCCCTAATTGGGGCAATGAGAAGTGGTGCTCAGATTATCAGTTATGAACTCTCTGTTGGCCTTTCCCTCCTTACTATTATTGTGCTCACAGGAAGCTTGCAGTTTTCTGAAATTATTGAAAGTCAGAGAGAAGGCTGGTGGCTTTTTAGAGGACATATTCCTGCCTTTATTGCTTTTATTATTTTTCTTATTGCAAGTACTGCTGAAACCAATAGAGGTCCATTTGATTTGGCAGAAGCAGAATCCGAACTTACAGCAGGTTTCCATACAGAATATTCAGGATTGAAATTTGCTTTTTTCTTTTTAGCAGAATTTATGAATATGTTTATAGTTGCTGCTATTGGAGCAACTGTCTTTTTGGGCGGCTGGATGCCGCTTCACTTTGGAGCATTAGAAAGTTTTAATTCTATTATGGATTTTATACCACCTATTTTTTGGTTTTTTGGTAAAACTGCATTTATTATCTTTTTAATGATGTGGTTCAAATGGACTTTCCCAAGATTGAGAATTGATCAACTCCTCACTTTGGAGTGGAAATATTTATTACCAATCAATTTAATTAATATTTTAATAATGGCCTTTTTTGTATTAAATGGCTGGTATTTTTAAAATGATGAAAAGTATAATTACATATATAAAAGAAGTTTTAGGTGGACTGAGATCCTTATTAAAGGGTATGAGGGTAACTGGCCATTATATATCTCATCCCAAAGAAATTATTACTCAGCAATATCCTGAAAATAAGAATACGCTTAAAATGTTTGATAGATTTAGAGGAGAAGTTATTTTATTGCATGATGAAAATAATGAACATAGATGTACAGGATGTACGGCATGTGAAGTGGCCTGTCCTAACGGATCAATTGAGATTATTAGTGACAGAGTTTTAAATCCTGAAACCGGAAAGAAAAAGAAAGAAATAGATAAATTTATTTATCATTTATCTATGTGTACAATGTGCAACTTATGTATAGAATCCTGCCCAACAGACGCTATAAAAATGGGAAGAGATTTCGAACATGCCGTATTTGATAGAAGTTTATTGACCACAGTATTAAACAGACCCGGATCTAAATTAGCACCAGGAGTGGAAGATTAATGGAGACGATTATATTTTACATATTATCCATTGTTATTTTAGTTTTTTCGGCTCTTACTGTTACCACTAAAAAAATATTAAGAGCAGCAGTTTATTTGCTTTTTGTTCTTGGTGCTACAGCTGGAATTTATTTTATGTTTAACTATAATTTCTTGGCAGCTGTTCAGCTAACGGTTTATGCTGGAGGTATTGTAGTACTGATTATTTTCTCCATTTTACTTACTCATCAAATCAATACTAATTTAGATAAGATCAATATCAAAAAAATTGCTTTGGGAATTATCAGCTCTGGATTAGGAATATTTTTAGTATTAACCACTTTAAATAATTTTCAATTTGCAGCATCTAATAATCAAGCTATTGACAGCTCAATTCATGGAATTGGAAGAGCATTGCTTTCTTATTCTGATAATGGATATATTTTACCATTTGAGGTAATTTCTGTGTTATTATTAGCAGCTATGATTGGAGCAATTGTTATTGCTAAAAAAGAAAAAGCATGATAGAAGGAGTTAACATATATTATATTTTGACTATGAGCACCATCATGTTTTTTATTGGTTCTTATGGTTTTTTAACGCGTAAAAATTTAATTACCATGCTCATGTCAATTGAGCTTATTCTAAATGCAGTGAATATTAATTTTGTTGCTTTTAATAAATATTTATATCCTGAAAATATGCAAGGGCACTTTTTTAGCATGTTTATAATTGGTATTGCAGCTGCTGAAGCAGCTGTTGCAATTGCAATAATTATTAATCTATATAGAAACATTCAAAATATTGATGTAGAAAATATTGACCAAATGAAATATTAATGATGAATTTCTCTTATACTATATATATTGCTCTTATTCCATTTTTAGTTTTTGTGATAAATGGCTTATTTGGGAATAAAATAAAAGAAAATTTCACTGGATATTTAGGAGTTGCTGGAATGATAATTACTACTTATCTTTCTTATATTACAGCTTACGACTATTTCTTTAAAGTAGGAAGAGGGTTAGATGGT
>CAYZIA010000005.1:5612-29459 GCA_964478325.1 uncultured Weeksellaceae bacterium | reverse complement strand
AAAAGACATTCTAATATATTTAAATACTCCTGGAGGAAGTGTGTATGCGGGATTAGGAATTTACGATACCATGCAATACATTAGCTGTGATATTTCTACTATTTGCACAGGAATGGCTGCCTCAATGGGAGCAGTTATTTTGTGTGCTGGGGCAAAAGGAAAACGAACTGCATTACAACATTCTAGAGTTATGATTCATCAGCCAATGGGAGGAGCAAGTGGACAAGCATCAGATATTGAGATTACTGCAAAAGAAATTCAAAAATTGAAAAAAGAACTTTACAACATCATTGCAAACCATTCTGGTCAAACTTATAAACAAGTTTGGAAAGATGGAGATAGAGATTATTGGATGACATCAGAGGAAGCATTAAAATATGGTATGATTGATGAAGTTTTAGTCAGTAGTAAATAAAATGCCTGATAAAGAAATTATAAAATGTTCCTTTTGTGGAAAAGACAAGCAAGATACTAATGTACTTATTGCTGGGATAGATGCTCACATTTGTGATTTTTGTATCGACCAAGCTATAGGAATTGTTCAGGAAGAAAAAGCAGGAAAAGATTCTTCAGAACTTTCTGAACATCTCAAATTATTAAAACCACAAGAAATAAAGAATCATTTAGATAAGCATGTGATTGGGCAAGATTCTGCTAAGAAAGTTTTGGCGGTTGCTGTTTATAATCATTATAAAAGATTGATGCAACCAAATAAGAAAGAGGAGGAAGTTGAAATAGAAAAGTCCAATATTCTCATGGTTGGAGAAACAGGAACTGGGAAAACCCTTCTTGCAAGGACGATTGCCAAAATGTTGAATGTTCCTTTTTGCATAGCAGACGCTACTGTCCTTACTGAGGCAGGTTATGTTGGAGAAGATGTAGAAAGCATCTTGTCTCGACTTTTACAAGTGGCGGATTATGATGTGCAAGCAGCTGAAAGAGGAATTGTTTTTATAGATGAAATTGATAAAATAGCTCGCAAAAATGATAATGCTTCCATTACCAGAGATGTAAGTGGAGAAGGAGTGCAACAAGCCATGTTAAAATTATTGGAAGGTTCTGTTGTGAATGTACCACCACAAGGAGGTAGAAAACATCCTGAACAAAAGATGATTGCGGTTGATACGGCTAATATTTTGTTTATTTCTGGAGGAGCTTTTGATGGAATTGATAGAAAAATTGGAAGCCGGTTAAATACACAAGCTATTGGTTACAAGAAATCTGCAGACAAGAGTATTGATAAAAGAGATATCTTACAATATGTTGCTCCTCAAGATTTGAAAAGTTTTGGTTTGATCCCAGAACTTATCGGAAGAATGCCAATACTTACCTTTTTAAAAATACTAGATAAAAAAGCTTTACGAGCAATACTTACAGAACCAAAGAATGCTATTATTAAGCAATACAAGAAATTGTTTGAGATGGACGAAATTACTTTATCTTTTGAAGAAAGAGCTCTTGATTTGATTGTAGATAAAGCTATTGAATATAAATTGGGCGCAAGAGGTTTGCGATCTATTTGTGAGGCAATAATGTTAGATGCTATGTTTGAGATTCCTTCTGATGAAAAGAAAAAAGATAATTTGAATATAACACTTAGATATGCCGAAGAAAAGTTAAAACAAGTATCAGTACAAAAGTTGAAAGCTGCTTAAGGAACTACCAGCAAATAGGTCTCTCCATTTATAGTAACTGAGAAATCGCAATTACATCCCCCCATCCCATAATCTATTTCTCTTGCAGAATATCCATCAGGAGTAACCCTTACTTTTCCACTAACAATTGCACATCTTTTATTGTGAGTAATAATAGGTAACAAACATCCCAAATTTACTTCCAAACTATCTGTAATAGTCACAGTGAAATCTCTATTATTTAGTCCATTACCTGAGGATGAACCCACTACTATATAAATATCATCAAAAGGATATTGTGTAGTATTTCTACCATCTGTCCAGAATTTAGTTCTGTTTGAGATCCAATCAATTCTTCCTATTTCAGTAGTTATATTTGCATCGACATCTATGTTAAAAACCATATCTCCATTAATATTTCTTCCTAAATTAGTAACTATTCTACTACCCTGTATCCAATTTGTGCTATTTACATAATAGTGGTCGAATGTTGTATTAATTTGAGCTAGAGAATCTTGATAGGGAGCTGTATAAATAACAATTATTTTACCTCTTCTGAGCTTTCCATATTCATCTAAACAATCAACTTCTCCAAAATCAATTATTAAAGTATCAGCATCGGATGAATCTGAAGCTATCGATTTATAATTTGCACAAGAGGATTTGCTCAATCCATTGTCATTAAACCCATCTTCTACCACCCTATTGATATCGTTAAATATATTCTCTGCAAATAAATGATCTTGTGATGCTTGCGTGCTGGTTTGTTCAGGAATACTTATAATATCTTCATCTTTGCAAGCATAGAGCAGAATGGTTAAAATACCAAATATTAATATTATCTTTTTCATTTTTAATTTTTTGTAAAATTACTAATTTCTTTCTAAAGTTATAAAATCATAATTGTACTTGTGTTTATCATCAGCTTTGTTTTCTATTTTATTGGTTTCTTTCCAATCAGAACTTAGTTTAGGAAAAAAAGTATCACCTTTAAAAGAGTGATGAATTTTTGTAAGGTAAATTTTATCTACTAAGTTTTTTTCAATAGCAATTCTGTATATCTGTCCTCCACCTATAATGAAAGGTTCAATATCTCCATTATTTTTGGCAATTTCTAAGGCAGTTTCAACTGAGTTTACAACAATACACCCTTCTGCTTTATATTCTGATTGGCGTGTAATTATAATGTTGGTTCTATTAGGAAGTGGGCGATATTTATGCGGGATAGATTCAAAGTTTCTTCTTCCCATAATTACATGATGTCCGATAGTAATTTTTTTGAAAAATTGCATGTCTTTTGGTAAATGCCAAATAAGGTCATTATCTTTTCCAATAACGCCATTTTCAGAAACCGCTACTATTAATGAGATTTTCATTTTAACTTTTCTTTACTTTATAGAAAACTGATCTTTCTTCTAAATATTTCTTTACAAAGGTAAGATGTTCTCCCAAATATTCGGGAGGAGATATTCCTTTTCTATTATAATCACCATTTAAAACTAAGTTCACAACTGCTGTGCATGTAAACCCTGTTGTTCTAGCCATTGAGATCGTATTATTCTGAAATCTATCTAGTAAGTCATATCGGTAAATTGTATCATTTCCATTTTCTTTCCCTTTTATAATGATTCTCATGATAGTAAAATCTTTATCACCTTCTTTCATTTCCCATTTTGGGAAAAGAAGTTTGGACGTTACATCAATCGGCCTAATTTTTTGTCCCTTCACTTTAATTTCATCATAAGAGAAGAAGCCACTTTCTCTTAAAACTTTTAGGTACTCCACACAACCAGGATAACGCAAAGTTTTCTCTATCATATTTGGAATGTGTGGCATAGTATCAATCAAAGATCTCAATCCATCTGAATTCCAACTTTCCAAAGGACCAATTCCTTCAAAGTCTATAATCTCAGTATCTGATAAAGCCTCTTTTGTAATAATCTGAGAGTCTTTTACAAAACGGGCAGGGCGTACATATTCTTCAATGACATCAATAGGAGAAAAAACAGCTTGATACTCATAAGGCCACTCTCTTTTTTCAGGCAAGCCACCTACTAAACATTCGTAATCAACAACCTTCATATTTAAATTATGATATCCTAGAATAATATTTCCCATACCAGGAGCTACACCACAATCCATAATAGCTACAACTCCTTTTTGTTTTGCCAATTCATCTAAATCAAAAGGGTCTTCGGGATAAAAAGAGATATCTACTATATTTTTTTTAGCTTCAATTATATCTTTCATCATTTTGTAACCCATAAAACCAGGGACTGCCCCTACTACTAAATCTGTATCTGCAATGATTTTATGTAAAGTTTCTGTATCTGAAATATCAGCACAAATGGTTTTTATACTACTAAGTTTATCTAATTTTTTTTGAGAGAGATCTACTGAAGTAACATTATGTTGCTTAGCCAAATCTTTGGCCATAACGCCACCAACTAACCCTGCACCCAAAATAACAATATTTGCCATTTTTCTTTTTTAAACTGCTACTTTCCCTTTTATATGAGGATGAGGATCGTAATTTACTAATTCAAAATCTTCATATTTAAAATTAAAAATACTATGAATTTCACGATTGATTTTCATAGTTGGTAATTTCTTACAATTTCTACTGAGTTGTAATTTCACCTGTTTAAAATGATTGGTGTAAATATGTGCATCACCTAGTGTATGAACGAAATCACCAACTTCCAAATCACATACTTGTGCCATCATCATCGTAAGAAGAGCATAAGAAGCAATATTGAAAGGAACACCTAAAAAGATATCGGCACTTCTTTGGTAGAGTTGACAAGAAAGTTTTCTATCTGCTACATAAAATTGAAAAAAGGCATGACAAGGAGGAAGTGCCATTTGCTCTATCTCTCCTACATTCCAAGCACTCACAATAATTCTTCTACTATCTGGATTGTTTTTTAAAGCATTTACTACTTGTCTAATTTGATCGATATGTTTTCCGTCAGGTGTTGGCCAACTTCTCCATTGGTAGCCATAGACATGGCCTAATTCTCCATTACCATCTGCCCATTCATCCCAAATACGCACCCCATTTTTTTTGAGGTACTTGATATTAGTATCTCCCTTTAAAAACCACAGCAATTCATGAATGATTGATTTTAAGTGTAATTTTTTAGTAGTTATACAAGGAAATCCTTTAGATAAATCGAAACGCATTTGATGACCGAAAACACTTTTAGTTCCTGTTCCTGTTCTATCTGCTTTTAACGTGCCCTCATGCATCACACGATTCATTAGATCTAGATATTGTTGCATAATTATAAAATCATTCCTACAATTACAGCTGTAAAAAGAGAAGCTAATGTTCCTGCAATTAAAGCCAAAATTCCTAATCTAGATAAATCGCCTCTTCTTTTTGGAGCCAGTGCACCAATTCCTCCAATTTGTATACCAATGGAGGCGAAATTGGCAAATCCACATAATATATAAGTCGCAATAATAATAGACTTCTCTTCAAAGAACTTTCCTGTTTCCTTCATCTCTCCAAGCGATACATAGGCTACAAATTCATTCAATACTGTTTTTTCTCCTAATAATTGCCCAACCAAAAACATATCTTCCTTACAGACTCCCATCAGCCAAGCTAAAGGAGCTCCAATGTAACCTAGAATCATATTAAAGGAAAGTTCAGAATAGCGTGTATTTGTCGCAATCCAAGTATTTAATGTGGTCCAATCTCCAACCTTTAATAAAATATAATTCGCCATAGATATCATAGCGATAAATACTAATAACATAGCACCTACATTTACAGCTAATCTGAGCCCATCAGTTGTTCCTTTTGATATTGCTTCTAATGCATTACTGCCTATTCCTGCACTTTCTACATCTAGCTTTTCTTCAAATTTTTCTGTTTCAGGCAATAGTATTTTTGCGGCAACTACAGCAGCTGGTGCTGACATAACAGATGCCGCTAATAAATGCTTTGCAAACATTATTTGTTGTACCGGATCATCTCCACCCAAGAAACCAATATATGCTGCCAATACTCCACCCGCAATAGTTGCCATTCCTCCACTCATTAAACACAACATCTCCGACATGGTCATTTTATCCAAATAAGGTTTTACAAGTAGTGGAGATTCAGTTTGGCCTAAAAAGATATTACCTGCAGCAGCTACGCTTTCTGGACCTGAAAGCCTCATAGTTCGCTTCATAACCCATGCAAATCCATAAACGATTTTAGGAATAATTCTCCAATAATAAAATAGGGAAGTTAGTGCCGAAAAGAAAATTACTGTAGGTAATATCATCACGACAAAATTCAAGAGAGGTGATTCTATTAGACCTGTCTCAAACGATTTAAAAAGAAACATAGTGCCATCTTGGGTGAATGAAATAATTTTGGTAAAGATTTTTCCAACAAATTCAAACCCAGAAGATACAAGGGATACTTTTAATATTAATAATGCAAACAGGATTTGCATACTTAATCCTTTTATAACCAATGCCCAATTGATTCCTTTGCGGTTTCTACTAAATAAAAATGCAATTAACACAAGAGAGATTATTCCTAAGATTCCTCTAAAGATTGAAGTGAATGTGACTCCTGAAGTAGTAATTATTGCAGGTGTAATTTCAGATCTCACAAAAGCATAATTGATTCCATTCTCATTTAATACTAAAGAATTGTCATTAGAAATTATCTGATAATTTCTTGTCATTTTTTTAGGTAATGTGTAATAAAAAGACAAATTATTTTCATTTAATTCCCAACTTCCATCAGCAATTAATTCTGCTTTAGAAATTTTATAATGAAAACTTCCGTCAGCATTAATTTGCATAGCATCACCATCAGAAATTGGTTTTAGATTTTCTCCTATTTCTGTTTTCTCAGGCAGTATGTAATCAAAGTTCCATTTTCCTTCAATGCTTTGCGCAAAAGAAAACAAAGAGATAATCGTAAAAGAAAATATGAAAAAGAATCGTTTCATCTAATTGTCATTTCGGCTATTGATTTCATCCCTAATTTCAGAAGCCTTTTCATAATCTTCTGCTTCAATAGCTTTTTTTAATAGATTTTTTAATTTGTTTAAAGTCAAATTTTTCAAGGCATTCTCTTCAGAGGTTTTTTCTTTTTCCTTTCCAAAAATCAAATTATCCTCTAATGTTTTGTCCAAAATAATACCGGCCTTGCTTAGTACATTTTCATAAGTAAAGATAGGGCACTTAAATCTAACGGCAAGCGCAACCGCATCAGAGGTTCTTGCATCAATCTCTACTTCTTTCTTACCTTTTGAGTTGCAGAAAAAGGAGGCGTGAAAGATTCCCTCATTTAAGGTGTGAATTACAACCTTGCTAATGTTTATATCAAAATTATTACTTATACTTAGAAACAAATCGTGAGTAAGCGGTCTTTCAGGAGGATCAGAATCTTCCAAAGCTAAAGCAATGGAACGAGCCTCACACCAACCAATTACAATAGGCAATTGTCGTTTTCCTTCCATCTCATTCAGTAGCAAAACATAAGCATTGTTTTGTGAATCACTTGTTTTGAGTGCAGCTATATCAAGTTGAATTAATTGCAAATTTTAATTTTTAGCGTTTTTAATTTCTTCAATCAGTTTCGGAACTACTTGAAAAGCATCACCAACTATACCATAATCGGCTGCCTTAAAAAATGGCGCTTCTGGATCTGTATTGATTGCTACCATAACTTTGGAAGAATTCACTCCAGCCAAATGCTGAATTGCTCCTGAAATTCCGATTGCAATATACAGGTTAGGAGCAACTGCTTTTCCAGTTTGTCCAACATGTTCTCCATGTGGTCTCCAGCCAATATCGGCAACCGGCTTGGAACATGCTGTTGCAGCTCCAAGTAACTCTGCTAATTCTTCAATCATTCCCCAATTTTCTGGGGCTTTTAATCCTCTTCCTGCTGAAACAATTATTTCTGCTTCTGCCAAGGATATCTTTCCGCTAGTAATTTCTTCTCCCTCAATTATAATATTTCCATTTTCTGCTACATTTAGCTTTTCAATTATACAATCTCCTCCTGTTTCTAATAGTTCAAAAGCATTGGGACCCAGACAAATAATTCCTTTTTCTGTTTTTATAATAGCTTTTTCAATTGCTTTTCCTGAGAATGCTTTTCTGCTTACAGCTATAGGAGATGTACTTAACGGAATAGAAATTACATTAGATACCATTCCTATTTTTAGTTTTGCAGCCAATCTGGGTGCAATCATTTTTGAGGTATAAGTGCTTGCAAAGATAATGATGTTTGCATCAGTTGCATATTTTGCAAAAAAGTTACTTGTCGCTTGACTATCTCCTTTATTAATACCACTTGCTGAAAAGACTTTATTAACGCCATAATTTCCTAATTTAGTCAGTTCATCATCTGAAATTTCACCAAATGATAATGCAATTACATCTGTTCCTAAAAGTTTAGCGGTTTCATTTGCATAAGATACTGCCTCAAATGTACTTTTTCTAAAAGTTCCTTTCCAATTTTCTGTATATACTAATACTGACATTGTTTCTGTTTTTCTTAAATAACTTTTGCTTCCGACTGAAGAAGGCTTACTAACTCTGCTTCATTTCCAACTTCAATTAATTTACAAGTACCTTTTTCTGCCGGCTTTTTAAAATTTTCTGATGAAGTTAAATTCTCATCAGAAGATGGGTCCACAATCGTTAAAGGCTTGCTTCTGGCTTGCATAATTCCTCTCATATTTGGAATTCTCAACTCGCTTTCTTCAACCAAACCTTTTTGCCCTCCTATGACTAAAGGTAAATTTACCGATAAGTTTTCTTTTCCTCCATCAATCTCTCGACTTAATTTTGCGGTATTTCCATCTATTTCTAAGCCGTTACAAGCATTTATAAAAGGCAAATTCATCATTTCAGCAATCATTCCACCTACTGCACCTCCATTGTAATCAATAGACTCTCTTCCTGCAATTATTAAATCTGCAGGCTTATTTTTCAAATAATCAGAAATCGCATTAGCTGTAAAATAACTATCCGTTGGCTTAGCATTTATTCTAATTGCACTATCAGCACCAATAGCTAATGCTTTACGTATTACTGGTTCAACTGAAACGTCTCCAACTATAATTACCATTACGTTTCCAGCCGTTTTTTCTTTCAACATCATGGCTTTTGTTAATCCAAATTCATCATAAGGATTGATAACAAATTGAATTCCACTATTATCAAATTTACTTGAGTTTTCCGTAAAATTTATTTTTGAAGTAGTGTCCGGAACACTGCTAATGCAAACTACAATATTCATTTTGCTTTTAAATATTAGTTAAGGTCTGCAAATTTAATGAAAATAAGGAGAATAATAAGAAGGGCTTTTTTATTTTTTAGATTAAAAAAATAGAATTGTATATTTATTTCTCTTTTTCAATTAAAATATTATTTTTGCAGCCGAAAATTAAAGATAAAAAATTATTAATTAAATCTAGAAAAAAATGGAAATGATTGTAAAATTTTTACCGCTATTTGGAATATTAGCATTGGGCTTTGTATTCTGGAAAAATGCTTGGGTTGCTAAGCAAGAAGAAGGGGAAGAAAAAATGTCAAGAATTGCAAAAAATATTGCAGATGGAGCAATGTCATTTTTGAAAGCCGAATACAAAGTATTAGCAATATTTGTTGCTGCAGTTACCGTACTTTTATATTTTAAAGGAAGTTGGGAAGAAGGTTCTAACGCAATGGTTGCAGTATCCTTTATTGTTGGTGCAATTTGCTCAGCATTGGCTGGTTTTATCGGTATGAAAGCTGCAACTAAAGCAAATGTAAGAACTACTCAAGCTGCTAGAACATCATTAGGCAGTGCATTAGAAGTTGCTTTTGCTGGTGGTGCAGTAATGGGATTAGGAGTTGTAGGTTTAGGTGTTTTAGGATTGAGCGGGTTATTTATGTTTTATAGTGGACAAGGATGGGAGCTAAATGAAGTCTTAAATGTGCTTTCTGGTTTCTCTTTAGGAGCTTCTTCTATTGCTTTATTTGCAAGAGTTGGTGGTGGTATTTATACTAAGGCTGCTGATGTAGGTGCTGATTTGGTTGGAAAAGTAGAGGCGGGAATTCCGGAAGATCATCCTTTAAATCCCGCAACAATTGCGGATAATGTTGGTGATAATGTTGGAGATGTTGCTGGTATGGGTGCTGATCTTTTTGAATCTTATGTTGGTTCTATTATTGCTACAATGGTATTAGGTGCTGCTTATGCAACTTTACCAGAGTTTTCCTCTTTTGATGGATTAGGGGCTGTTTATTTACCACTTGTCTTAGCTGCAGTTGGTATTGTAATGTCGATTATTGGCACATTTTTTGTAAAAGTAAAAGATGGTGGTTCGCCACATAAAGCTTTAAATATTGGTGAGTTTGGCTCAGCGGGATTAATGTTAGTAGCATCATATCTTATTATTAACAGAATGCTTCCTGAAACTTGGGTTGAGTCTGGTACGCAATATACAGCAATGGGCGTATTTTGGGCAACAATTGCTGGTTTAGTAGCAGGATTGTTAGTAGGTAAAATCACAGAATATTATACTGGAACTGGTACAAAACCAGTTAATTCAATAGTTGAGCAATCTGAAACAGGTGCTGCAACAACTATTATTGCCGGTTTAGGCGTTGGTATGATGTCAACTGCTATTCCAATTTTATTGATAGCTGCTGCTATTTTAGTTTCTCATAGTTTTGCAGGGCTTTACGGAATTGCGATTGCTGCTGTTGGAATGCTTGCTAACACTGGTATTCAATTAGCAGTAGATGCTTATGGCCCAATTTCTGACAATGCGGGTGGTATTGCTGAAATGGCTGAACTTCCTTCAGAAGTTAGAAAAAGAACAGATAAATTAGATGCAGTAGGAAATACTACTGCTGCTATTGGAAAAGGTTTTGCTATTGCTTCTGCTGCACTTACTGCATTAGCTCTTTTTGCTGCCTTTATGAAAACAGCTGGTGTTGACACTATTAATGTAGCGGATCCGAAAGTTATGGCTGGGTTATTAATTGGAGGAATGCTTCCTTTTGTATTTTCTTCACTTTCAATGAATGCTGTAGGAAGAGCTGCAATGGCTATGATTGAAGAAGTAAGAAGACAATTTAGAGATATTCCTGAATTAAAAAAGGCATTAGAGGTTATGCGGAAATATGATTCAGATATGAGTAAAGCAAGTCCTGAAGATAGAGCAATCTTTGCTGCTGCTGATGGTGTTGCTGAATATGATAAATGTGTAGATATTTCAACTAAAGCATCTATTAAAGAAATGGTAACTCCAGGATTACTTGCTATTGCTGTTCCAGTTGCTATTGGCTTTTTAGGAGGTGCTGAAATGTTAGGTGGGCTTCTTGCAGGGGTTACTACTTGTGGTGTGCTTATGGCAATCTTCCAATCTAATGCTGGTGGTGCATGGGATAATGCAAAAAAGATGATTGAAGAACAAGGTAAAAAAGGAACAGATGCACATAAAGCAGCTGTTGTTGGTGATACTGTTGGAGATCCTTTTAAAGACACTTCTGGGCCGTCGTTAAACATTTTATTAAAATTAATGTCGGTTGTTGCTTTAGTTATCGCGCCTTCTATTGCAATGAATGTGAATAATTCTGATTATCAAAACGTATCAGATGTGTCTGAACAAGAAATGTTTATTAAAAATCCAAGTTTTGATTTTAGTGGAGATATTAATGCTCAATTTGAATGTTATGATTATAAATATGATTTTAATGGCTCAAGTATCTCACTTCTTATAAATACTTCTACAATTGAAGGAGGAGGGAAAGGCTGGAAATTAACTGATGAAAATTATTTGAATGCTAAAGATAATCCAGACTTACAATTTTTTGGAATGGACGTGGAGGAAACACATGAAGATAACTTTCAATATATTGTAAATGGTAAAATAAAAACAGAATCTTTAATATTTTCATCTCACTCAGCTCAATTAGTATTTAATTTTAACAAGGAAACTCAAGAATTAGTGGGTGAATTAAGACTTGTAAAACCTCAACATTTTGAAGGCATTGAAGCTTCTGCAATTGGCATCAAATTATATTAATTCAATATTAACATAAAAAAAATAGGGAGAAATCTCCCTATTCTTTTATGCTTTTTATTAATCAGTAGTTTTCTAAGCTATTTTGAAAAGTCCGTGTATTTCAGCATCAATTTTGGTAATTATCTTGCCTAAATCTTCTTCATTCTCAGAAAAATTAATATCATCCACATCTATTATAAGTAGTTTCCCTTTTGCATATTCCGATATCCATGCCTCATAACGTTCGTTTAGTCTTGTTAGATAATCCAAGCGAATAGAATTTTCATATTCCCTCCCTCTTTTTTGAATTTGACTAATTAAAGTAGTAGTAGACGCTCTTAAGTAAATTAACAGATCTGGTCCTTGCATAAAAGAGTCCATTAAACTAAAAAGCTGTTTGTAATTATCAAAATCTCTACTACTCATTAGCCCCATGGAATGCAAGTTAGGTGCAAAAATAAAAGCATCCTCATATATGGTTCTATCCTGAATAAAATCTTTTCCACTTGATTTAATATTAAGGACCTGACGAAACCTACTATTCAAAAAGTAAACCTGTAAATTAAATGACCACCTTTGCATTTCTTTGTAAAAATCATTTAAATAAGGATTGTTTTCCACATCCTCATAATGAGCCTCCCATTTATAATGTTTGGAAAGCTTTGTCGTAAGGGTTGTTTTTCCCGAGCCAATATTTCCGGCAATAGCTACATGCATATTTTTAAAATTTTCGACTAAAATAAAAAAAGAAGATTACAACAGGAAGCTAGTGATAATCAATTTCAATAATCGTTAATAAGTTTTTATTTCAATTCAAGTATTTCTTCTGCAATTTTTCGGTTGTTGCTTAGTCTGGGAACTTTATTTTGACCTCCCAGTTTTCCTTTTTGCTTTAGCCATTTATAAAATGTTCCTCTTTTTAAGCTTTCTATTTTTGGCATTTTTAATATCAGTTCATTAGTTCTTTTTGTCTGATAATCAGAATTAATTTTTTGCAAAAAGAGATCCAATTCTTTTGTGAAAATATTTAAATTATATGGGGGGTTCTCAAATTCAATTAGCCATTCATGTGCTCCAGAATCTCCCTCATCAATATAAAGAGGAGCCACTGTATATTCTTTAACAATTGCTGAAGTTTTTTTGCAAGCAAAGGCTAAAGCATTTTCTGCATTTTCAATTACCAATTCCTCTCCAAAAACATTGAGAAAACTCTTAGTTCTTCCAACAATTTTAATTCTAAAAGGATGCAAATCGGTAAATTTTATCGTATCACCAATTAAGTATCGCCAAAGTCCTGCATTTGTACTTATTACAATGGCATAAATTTTATTCAACTCTACCATTTCTAAATTAATTGCTTCTCTATTCCCATTATTAAAATCATCTATAGGAATAAATTCATAGAAAATACCATAATCTAACATCAAAAGCATTTCATTGCTATCGGTTTGATCTTGAATTGCAAAGTAACCTTCTGAGGCATTATAGCATTCCATATAGCTCATCTTTTGGCTAGGAATTATTTTTTGGAATTGCTTTTTATAAGGAGAAAAATTCATTCCACCATGCATGTAAAGCTCTAAGTTGGGCCAAACCTCCAAAATATCTTTTGCCTTAGTTTCTTTCAAAACATTTTTCAAAACAATAAGCATCCAAGATGATGCGCCAGTTAGATTTGTGATATTCTCGTTTATAGATTGATCTACAATTTTTTTCAATTTTTCTTCCCATTCTGAAAGTAATGCTGTTTCCAGATCTGGTACTCTATGTATATTTACCCAAAAGGGAAAATTGTCAAGTAATATTGCAGACAAATCACCATCTACATAGTTTTTTAGTGTATTACTATCTTGAGATCCGCCAAGCATCAATCCTTTTCCATCAAAAATAGTTGTATGATGATTGTTGTTGCAATAGATTGCAAGCATATCTTTTCCTGCTTTATAGTGACAATCTTCTAATGCTTCTTTAGACATAGGGATAAATTTACTTTTTGCATTGGTGGTGCCCGATGATTTTGCAAACCACTTTATTTCTCCTGGCCATAAGATATCCTTTTCGCCTTCTCTTAATTTTTGTATATAAGGGAAAAACTCTTCATAAGTTTTGACGGGGATACTTTTACAAAAATCAGCATAAGATTTAATAGAGGAGAAATTATGTTTTTCCCCAAAGATTGTATTTTTTGCTTTTTCTAATAAAATAAACAAAAGTTCATTTTGAATCAGAAAAGGATATTTTAAAAATAGATCAATCTGATGCATTCGTTTTTTAAACATCCATGAAAGAATAGAATTTTTAAATGGAATCTTCATAAATTATGGTTATTTTTATAGCCCTAAAATTACAAAAAAAAAGATGTTCGAAGATACGCTTAAAAAAATGGATACAAAGCTGGAAGATGTGGTGCAATATACTTTAGATATTCATGGCAAATCTATTGTAATGAACGATTTGATAGGAAAGCAAATAAAAATTGATTGGAGCGGAATTGTAATTTGTGGTTGTGGTAAGAAAATGAAATCATTTTACAGAGGTTCTGGCTATTGTTATAAATGCTATTGGGAGTCACCACTTGCTTCACAATCTATTTTTAAACCAGAACTTTGCACAGCACATCTTGGAATTGAAGAAAGAGATTTAGAGTGGGAAAAAAAGTTTCAATTGGCACCACATTATGTTTATTTAGCTAATTCTTCGGGAATAAAAGTTGGAATTACAAGAGGTACACAAGGTGTAATTAGGTGGATGGATCAAGGAGCTAGTCAAGCCATATTACTTGCTGAAGTTCCAAATAGAAGATTTTCTGGAGATATAGAAGTTTCGTTAAAAAAGCATGTAGCAGATGTTACCAATTGGAGAAAAATGCTCTCTGGAAAACCAGAAGCAGTTGATTTGGTAAAAATGAAAGAAGAATTATCTATTCATGTCCCAGAAGAATTAAAACAATATATTCTACCAGAAAATACAGTAACGGAAATTAATTATCCTGTAAGGGAATATCCTAAAAAAATAAATAGTACCAAATTGGATCGTACTCCAATAATTAAAGGAGAGTTAAAAGGTATAAAAGGACAATATCTAATATTTGATGCTAATCGGGTTTTTAATATGCGTTCACATGAAGGATATATCTCCAAAGTATCTTATTCAGAAACTACGCAGGGAAGATTATTCTAGTTAATTTCTAAGATAAAAGGCATTCTTGTTTGAATTTTTTCACCTTTTATTAAATTTTCAATTGATTTAACAAATTTACGATCAACGCCTAAATAATTAGCAATATATTTGCTTTCTTCTCCAGTTATTTCTTTTATAAATGCTTCTAAAGGGTCTTCTTTTTTTGGTAGAGAAACAATTCGGTAATCTGATATTTTTGCTAAATCAGCAGCAATATTAACAGCAGTCTCCAAACCACCTAAAACATCAACGAGTCCTAAGCGTTTTGCATCATAACCAGTCCAAACTCTCCCTTGTCCAATATCATCTACAGCAGCTATACTCATATCTCTACCTTCTGCAACATGTGAGATGAAAGTAGAATAAATACCCTCAATAACTTCTTTTATTTTAGCTCTTTCAAAGGAAGATAATGTTCTGTTTATGCCCATGTCAGCATACTTGTGGGTATTTACGGTATCTAACGTAATACCTAATTTATTTTTGTAGAATTGTTGCAAATTAGGGATTAGTCCAAATACACCAATAGAACCGGTAATTGTAGTAGGATTAGCTACTATCTTGTCCGCAGCACAAGCAATATAATAACCTCCACTTGCAGCTACATCACCCATAGAAATTACAAGTGGTTTTTCTGCTTTCGCTAATGTTGTTTCACGCCAAATTACATCAGATGCCAAAGCACTTCCTCCGGGAGAATTAACTCTTAAAACAATTGCTTTTACTCTTTCATCTTCTCTAGCCTTCTTAATTGTTTTTGCTGTGGTTTCAGAACCAATACTTTTTAAATCTCCTTTACCAGATCTTATTTCTCCTGTTGCATAAATAATAGCAATTTTATTTCGGCTAATCTGGCCTTGCTTTTCTACTTTAGCATTATTGTATTTTGAAAGTGAAATTAATCTCAATTTTTCTTTCTCTCCTACCTTAATTTTTAATTTATTTTCTAGTTCATCTTGGTAAATAAGAGCATCTACAAAATTGTTTTCCAAACAATTAATTGCAGTATTGAGCTCTAAATTATCAGCTAATTCTTCTACTTTACTGAGAGTCAATCCTCTTTGGCTAGCAATAGAATCCAGAATATTATCTGATATAGTGGTTAATAATAAGGAGACCTGCTCCCGATTTGCCTCACTCATTTTATCCAAAATAAATGGCTCGATTGCACTTTTGAATTTTCCGTGTCTTATTACTTGAGCCTGAATATCTAACTTTTCTAAAAGTCCTTTATAGAACATAATTTGAGCTGACAAACCTTTGAGTTCAAACATGCCTTCAGGGTTTAAATAAATCTCATCTGCAACAGAGGATAGATAATATCCGTTCTGAGAATAATTTTCAGTATAAGAAATAATAAACTTTTCACTTTTTTTGAAATCTAATAATTTGTTTCTGATTTCTTCTGTTTGTGAAAGGCCAGCATTTACAAAAGGAGAGTTCAAATATATTCCTTTTATTCTGTCATCCATTTTTGCTTTTTCAATATTATCCAAAATACTTCTCAACTCCAATTCTTTTTGAGGATCCATATTGGCAAATGATAAGCTTTCAAAAGGATTATCCGAAGAACGCTCTACAATAGGAGAGGTTAAATCAATCTTCAGTATAGAGTTTGGATATATTTTACTTTCTTTTTCATTATCAAAGGAAGAAATAGTAATACTGATGACACCAATAAATAATAGGATTACTACAATTACTGAAAGCACTACACCTACAATAGTAGACAAAACATTTTTAAGGAAGTTTCTCATTTTCTAATTTTTTCTTGGCTAAAAGTAATAAATAAAACAACATAATCATTTCCTATTGTCTATATTTGGACTTTATATTTTACTATGAATACCATTTTTCTACAATTGGGCTCTAATATGGGTGAACGAGAGGAATATTTGCAAAATGCTTCTGAACTTCTAGCGGTAGAGATTGGAGTGATTCAAAAAGAATCAAAGATTTATGAAAGCGTGCCTTGGGGAGTAGAAAACCAAAACAATTATCTAAATCAAGTTTTGGAGATTAAAAGTGAATTCTCCGCAGAAGAAGTTTTAGAAAGAGTATTGCAAATTGAGGATAAGATTGGTCGTATCAGAAATGAAAAATGGGGAGAGCGAATTATTGATATTGACATCTTACTTTTTAATGATTCAATTGTAGAAAAAGATGGTATCTGTATTCCTCACATACATTTGCACAATAGAAGATTTGTACTTATTCCACTAAATGAAGTTGCTCCTAGCTTCATACATCCCAAATACAATAAAACCATAGAAGAACTTTTAAGTGAGTGTAAGGATATAGAAAGTGTGGAGGAATATGCAGTATAATTTTATTTGTATTGAAGGGAATATTGGTGTAGGAAAAACTTCCTTAGCTGAGAAAATTGCAGCAGATTGTAATGCACGTTTAGTTTTAGAAAAGTTTGCTAACAATCCTTTTTTGCCAAAATTTTATAAAGAGCCAACAAAATACGCCTTTCCCTTAGAGCTTTTTTTTCTAGCTGAACGTTACAAGCAAATAAAAAAATTGAGAGAACAAGATATATTTTTAGATTTTATCGTTTCGGATTATTATTTTATAAAATCTCGGCTTTTTGCACAAAATAATTTGAGGGAAGATGAATTGCAATTATTTTATGGCCTCTTTGATATTATGTTTGCCAATTTACCAAAACCCAGTTTACTTATTTATTTGCATGCTGATATTCAGTGTTTGCAAAAAAATATCAAAAGTAGAGATAGAACTTATGAGCAAGATATAGAAGATTGCTATCTCTTAAAGATTCAAGAAAAGTATTTGGATTTTTTCAAAAAACAAAATAATTTCCCAGTCTTAATAATTGATGTAACAAATGCTGATTTTGTTCAGAATGATTCGGTATACCAAAAGATATTTTCTGCAATAAAGCAATCATATCCTATTGGATTACATTACCTTAGTTTATAGCCAATGTGACAAATCTTTCTCAATTAGTTTTTCCAATTGCAAAATATCTGTTTTGTAGTATTTATCTGTCAATTCCTTTTTCAAATTCTCATTTAATTTTTCTGGTTTAGAATAAGCAGATTTGAAAAGTAAAGAAATTATAAAATCAGGTAAATATTTATTAAGCTGAATATTTGGGAGTAAATTATAAAATCTTAATTTCATGATAATCCAGCCAAAAATTCCTTTTGGTGTTCCAGACACATTCATTTTTCTGAAAGTTTTAGGAGTAAAATTAACATCCACATTCAAAAATTTGAAAATTTCTTTAGTAATAAGTATTGGGTTTTTTATCACATCTTCAAAAAGTAAGATTCTGATATTTTCTTTTGGGAAGATATCAAAATATCTTTGTAGTTGCTTAAAATAGAATCCTTTTGATTTGTAGTGATAAAGCGGACTCCAATGCTTATTTATTCTTTCGTTTTCTACAACAAAAGTTTTTTCAAAATCATCTAATGGTTCTCTACCTGCCCTTCTGGTGTGCAGAAAGTTAGAGTATGCTCTTTCAACTGGCTGTCTTAAAATAGCTATAATTTTTACATTTGGAATTTCTTTTTTTATTAATGTAGTTGCTTTTTTATTATAGATATATGCAGGAGATGCTTCTCCAATTGCTTTTTCATTTTTTACATTATCAAATAAGGATTTATATTCTTCAAGGGTTTTGTTTCTTGCTATTTTTCTCCCCTTTAGAAAAAAAGTATTTTTTTGTTTGTAATTGTTAAAAAACATAGGCTCTTTTACCTTTGTCATAAAAATTTCTGGGTGCTGCCTTAAATAAGTATAAAGGGAAGTGGTAGCTGCTTTCTGAGCCCCAATGATGATAAAATTTGGAAGAATATTTTTCATTTAAGTTTTAAAATAAAAGAACCCCAAATATATGAGGCTCTTTCAAAATCACATGTAGAATTAACTTTAATTAATTAGTGCTTTAAATTTCAGATCTTCTCTATAATTGATAAATTCTAAATCTTTTTCTGCTTCCTGTTTGTAAGAAGGGTCAGAGGCAATTGCTTTTGATAAATTACTTGTGAGCATCTGTATATTAGCAGAACGTGCACCAACTATTGCATTCAAATAATAACAAGCAGCAGTATTGTCTGTACAATTGCTACTATTGTTTCCATTCAAGAGTTTTGACAAGGTTGCATTATGCGTACTTGCATTTTTAAAGTATCTTGCTGCTTTTGCATATTCTCCTTGGCGAATATCCAAAATAGCTTGATTTTTTTCGCCTGCATTTGCCTGATTAAAAAGCTGCTGTGCCTTACTTAAATTTCCTTTTCTTGCTGCAATAATGCCATAATTACTAAGTACATCTGATTGATTTCCAATTATCTCAAATGCTTTGTCTAACCAGTTATTTGCATTATCTAAATTGTTTTCTGCAATATAAATACAAGCAATATTATTACAAGCTCTCCAATCATTATACAAATTCACTACTGTATTATAGATTTGCATTTTAGTTTCCCTATCATTTGTAAGAGTAGCAGCAAAAAGTAATTCTTTTACATCCAATGAATCAGGGTTGGATGTAGAAAGAGCTAAAATGTTCTCATCAGTTCTTTTTGGCTGATAGCACAGAATACTGATTTGCGCTTTTCTTAGTTGAGGTAAGATATTCTTGTCAATAGCATCATAAAGTTCTGCCATATCACGAATTGCTTGTTCTCTTTTTTCAGGATCTTCCACAGAGTTTACAATATTTAAAACTCTTCTTTTGTCTTGCATGTCAGAGGCTTTCATAAGCCGATTAAAGCCATCCCAATCCTCTCCGTATGAAATATTGGTATAAAGTTGCTCATTATTAGCTCCATCTAATTTTAGTTTTTTCAAAATTTGCTTTGTGTATCTTACAGTAGATTTATTCCTTCTTTCCGACACATCATCATTAGCGTCTACCGTTCCTTCTGGGGAAGCAAAGGATTTGATCTCAATACTTTGGGTTTTATATCCTAATTTTACAAATTCTTTTAATCTATTCATATCCTCATCACTCTTTTCAGAGGTTCGGATAGCACTTTGATTTACTAAAAAGTAAATAGTCGCAAATTCAGAAAGTATAGTTTCTTTCTCATATCCATGATGTGCAATAGTAATTTCTTCCGTATTCTGCACCCTTTGTGATGTAGCAATTACTCCTTTTGCAATAGTTACAGGACCTAATGGCTCAGCATCATCTTTTAGTTTTGCCACTGCTTGTATTTCTAAGTTAGAAACAAACATGCCTTCTGTGTAGTTTATTTTATCTTTATAAGTAAAGCCACCACCAGCAGCATAGGAGATTGTTTTTTCTCCTCCAGTTGCTTCTTCTCCTTGCAAAGTAATGGTTTTAAAAGTTGCTTCAGAACTCTCACTTTTTAAAACAGGAGTAAAATTAACTGTTGCATTCTTGTGGAAATATTTAGCCGGAATATTTCCATCAATCTTTACCGCTACTTTGCCGCCATGTACTTGTAAGATTGGTGGAGTTACAGTATATAAAACTGTATCGTATTTGCTTGTCATTTGCGTAAGTCCGCATCCGCTTATTAAAGCGCCAAGAAATAGGATTAAGATTGCTTTTGAGATACCTGATAGATTCATGCTTTTCTAAGTTTTTTGGTTAATTCCTAAAATTCTCGGCAAAGATATAAAATACACACAGATAACGCTTAAAAGTACTTTTTGTTTTTTAGGGAACACAATTAATTTAGAAAAAATTAATCTACTAATTTATTTTTTTCCATATTTCCCACATTACAATTCCAACACTTACTGAAATATTTAAAGAATGTTTTGTTCCAAATTGTGGAATTTCAATATATTCATCACAAAGATTTATCACTTGCTCATCAACGCCAAAAACTTCATGTCCGAAAATTAAAACTATTTTCTTATTATGATTTTCAAAGTTTTGTAAAAGAGTTGTTTTTTCAGTTTGTTCTACCCCAACTATATGATGCTTTTCTATTTTTAATTTTGTAATAATATCAGTTGTCTCTTTCACATATTCCCAAGCTACAGTTTCGTTTGCTCCTATTGCAGTTTTTAATATTTCTTTATTTGGTGGACAGGCAGTAATCCCACACAAATAGATTTTTTCAATAATAAATGCATCAGCAGTTCTGAAGACAGATCCTACATTCATGGCGCTTCTTATATTATCTAATACAATAATAATAGGTGTCTTTTTTGCCGATTTGAAATCTTTAACACTTATTCTTTGCAATTCATTATTTTTTAACTTCCTCATCTATTATATTTGTCGACAATATTAAAGAATTAATTTTTGACAACTAAAAATAAAAAGCAAAAAAAGGAAACTCCTCTTATGGGGCAATACAATAGCATTAAGGCAAAACATCCTGATGCTCTTTTGCTTTTTAGAATTGGTGATTTTTATGAAACTTTTGGGGAAGACGCTATTACAACCTCCAAGATTTTAGGCATAGTACTTACCGCCAGAAACAATGGAGATTCTAAAATTGAGTTAGCTGGTTTTCCGCACCATTCCTTAGATATTTATTTACCAAAGCTAGTTAAATCTGGTCAAAGGATTGCTATTTGTGAGCAATTGGAAGACCCTAAACTTACCAAAAAAATAGTAAAAAGAGGGGTAACGGAACTTGTAACACCAGGAGTATCTTATAATGATTTGGTGTTAGAGAATAAACAAAATAACTTTTTGGGAGCTGTATATTATGGTGAAAAAGATCTGGGCATTTCTTTTTTAGATATTTCCACTGGAGAATTCTTTATAGCAGAAGGGAACATAGAGTACATAGACAAACTATTGGAAAGCTTCTGTCCTGCAGAAGTATTGTTTCAAAAACAAACCAGAACAGATTTTATTGCAGATTTTGGAGAAAAACATAATAGTTTTGCTATAGATAACTGGGTTTTTACACCTGATTATTCCACCGAGCTTTTGCAAAAACAATTTGATACCTCAACGCTAAAAGGATTTGGAATTGAGGTAATGAAAAATGGACAAATTGCAGCAGGGGCTATTTTACATTATTTACAAGAAACGGAACATCATTATACTACTCATATTGTAAAAATTAGCAGAATTGATAAGGAGCATTATGTGTGGATGGATAAATTTACTATCCGAAATTTGGAGCTTTTTTATTCCCCAAATGATGGAGCAAAAACTTTGCTGGATGTACTTGATAATACAATTTCTGCTATGGGTTCAAGAATGCTAAAAAAGTGGGTAACATTTCCTCTAAGAGAAGAAAAATTAATAAATGAACGATTGAAAGTGGTGAATTACTTTATTGGGTATGATGATTTTTCCCATCTTATAAAAGAACAAATTTTTCAAATTGGTGATTTGGAACGCCTCATCTCAAAAGTTGCAACTACTAGAATTTCTCCAAGAGAATGTATGCAATTAAAAATTGGATTAGAAGCCCTAATCCCCATAAAAGATGCTTGTCAAAATTCTTCCGATAAAACATTAAAGAATATTGGAAAACAGATTGATGTTTGTGCTCAAATAAGAGAGAAGATCAAAAAAGAATTACATCCTAATCCGCCAACATTACTAAATAAAGGTAATGTAATAAATGTTGGGGTAAATACACAATTGGATGAGTTAAGAGAAATTGCAAATTCAGGAAAAGAAATTCTGCAACAAATTTTGGAAAGAGAAACAGAAAAAACAGGAATCTCTTCTCTTAAGATTTCTTTCAATAATGTATTTGGCTATTATTTGGAAGTAAGAAATAAACACAAAGATAAAATACCTGAAGATTGGATTAGAAAGCAAACGCTTGTAAGTGCTGAAAGGTACATCACAAAAGAATTGAAAGATTATGAAAACAAGATTCTAACTGCTGAGGAAAAGATTTCTGTACTTGAACAAAAGATTTATCAGGAATTAGTACAAAATTTAACAAAGTTTATAGCGCCTATTCAACTTAATGCACAGCTTATTGCAAAATTAGATTGTTTATATTCTTTTGCTTTTATATCCAAAAAATATAATTACAAAAAACCAATTATCAATAATGGAAAAGCATTAATCATAAAAGGAGGAAGACATCCTGTAATTGAAAGGCAACTAAAAGCTGGGGAAAGTTATGTATCAAACAATACACAATTAGATAGAGATACTCAACAAATAATAATGGTAACCGGACCAAATATGTCAGGGAAATCAGCGCTTTTAAGACAAACAGCACTTATTGTATTGATGGCTCAGGTTGGTTGTTTTGTGCCTGCAGATACTGCTCAAATTGGTATTGTCGATAAAATTTTTACTCGTGTTGGGGGGGCTGACAATATATCAATGGGCGAATCTACTTTTATGGTGGAGATGAACGAAACAGCCAGCATTTTAAATAATATTTCGGAAAGGAGTTTGATTTTACTGGACGAAATTGGTAGAGGGACAAGTACTTATGATGGGGTATCAATTGCATGGGCAATAGCCGAATATCTGCATGAACATAATAGTAAAGCGAAAACTCTTTTTGCTACTCATTATCATGAGCTAAATGAAATGACAAACTCTTTTACAAGGATAAAAAACTACAATGTTTCGGTAAAAGAGATAGATGGGAAAATTATTTTTTTACGTAAATTAAAGAAAGGAGGGAGTGCTCATAGTTTTGGTATTCATGTAGCACAAATGGCTGGTATGCCAAGTAGTATTGTAAAAAGAGCCAATACTATTATGCAACAATTAGAGAGTTCTCTTTCAGCAAATGAATTGAAAGAAAAATCAAAAAAGATTAGTAAAAAGGATGATTTCCAACTGAGTTTTTTTAAACTAGATGACCCAGTATTAATTCAAATAAGAGAGGAGCTTTTAGATATTGATATTGACACACTTACTCCTGTTGAAGCACTATTAAAACTTAATGAGATTAAAAAGTATATCGGAAAGAAATAAAAGAGTTTCTGAGCTTTGCAAAAACGAATATTTAATTAAATTTGCCACCCATTTGCGAGTGTAGCTCAGGGGTAGAGCATCACCTTGCCAAGGTGAGGGTCGTGGGTCCGAATCCCATCACTCGCTC
>CAYZIA010000005.1:0-5512 GCA_964478325.1 uncultured Weeksellaceae bacterium | reverse complement strand
TGGTGGAATTGGTAGACACGTTGGACTTAAAATCCAATGAGCAGTAATGCTCGTGCGGGTTCAAGTCCCGCTCTGGGTACAGAACGGGAGACTTTCGAAAGATTGTTTCCCGTTTTTTTTAAATATTTTGTAAAATATTATTTGTTGCACCACTTTTCTTTTCAATGTAATTTTTACAAATTTCTTGTAGAGACTTTTTTTCGAAATAAAAAATAGCATTTCTCAACTGCTTAAAATTAGTAATACTTTTAGCAGTTCCTAATTTAATAAGTTCATTTGCCTCATTAAACTTTTGATAATTGGGACCAAAAATTACTGGCAAACCAAAAGTTATTGCTTCTAAAACATTATGTATTCCTGAACCAAATCCACCACCAATATAAGCAATCTCTCCATAGTTGTAAATGTTTGAAAGCAAACCGATACTATCAATAATTAGCACATTTGAATTATGGAGATTCTGATTATTTGCCTCCGAAAATAATAAGCCATTTGTTCTTTTTTGTAACTGGGAAATATTATTGAGCTGATGTGGTGCAATTATGTAATTGAATTGTTGATTCTCCTTTATAATTTTAATGATTAATTCTTCATCTTTTGGCCAAGTGCTTCCGCAAATAATAGTGGTTTTATTTTTACTAAACACCTCAATTAATGGGACTGATTTTTGGTTTTTTTTAATTTCTTTCACACTATCAAATCGACTATCGCCACTTATTGTTGAGTTCTTTATTCCAATATCTTTTAGAAGTTCATTTGACGCTTTATCCTGTACAAAAAAATGAGTAACATGTTTAAGTTGCCTTGCAAACCATTTGTTTTTGAAAAAGATTTGTTCCTTTCTAAATATAGAGGAAACAAAATAAAAAGGAATATTATATTTTTTGCATTCTCTTATATAATTAAGCCAAAACTCATATTTTACAAAAAATACTTTTATTGGCTTTACAATATAAATGAATCTTTTTGCATTTGCTTTTGTGTCGGCTGGCAAATAGAAAACCCAATCTGCTATCTTGTCATTTTTTCTTATATTATATCCAGATGGCGAAAAGAAAGTGAGCAATATCTTATGTGTTGGATATTTTTTTTTGTAACCTTTTATAATAGGCCGGCCTTGTTCAAATTCTCCTAGTGATGCACAATGGAACCATATAATATTAGCATGTCCTTGTGTGACTAATTGTAGTTTTTGAAAGATGTTTTTTCTCCCTTTAATCCATAATTTAGCTTTAGAATTAAATAGGGAAGCAATTCTAATTCCTAAATTATAAAGTAGGATGCTTATGTTGTAAAAGAGGTGCATTATCGGTAGTGAAACTCTTCTTGGTTTCTCCTTAATATTGGGATGATAACACCTGCTTTTATTCCTAGCAAGATGTCATTTCTATAATCATCAGAAGTGTAATTCTGAGTGTCAAAGTTATAAGATCTTAAGTTCTTTGTCCAACCTTTAATAAGTTCTATTCCTGTATATATTTTTATATTATTTTTTTTACTGAAATACATATAATTAGCATTTATTTTTGCGCTAATTCCACCACTTAATTTGTCGTAACCCTTTTTATAATCATCATCCAAGTGAGGAATAATATCTTCTTGTGTTTGAATACGAATTTTGTGTTGCATGTAGCCAATTCCTGCAGAAAGATAAATACCTGTTTCATTTCCTTCATAAAAAGTAAATGCTTTGCCTCCATTTAAAAAAGTAGAAAATCCTCTTTCATAAGTTAAAACATTTGCAAATAATCCATCTTTATTTATTAGTTCTCCATTTTCAGTTGCAATACCATCAAACAGATTTTCATCCTTAATTTTATAGCCAAAAATATAAGATCCATCTATTTCCAGAAACCAATTATTTTCGGTTTTATGTATAAAATGCATTGTTATGCAAGAGTTGTCTCCATAATTTTCACTCAAATTACCAAAAGGAAATTGGTGGGTGTAATCAAACGAAATAGCATTCAGTGTATTTTGTTTTTCCTGAGCAAAAACATGCAGTATGCAAAAACAAAAAATAAAAACGAATCCTTTCTTCATAAAAATTAATTTGGCGTAAAAGTACGCTTTTTCGTATTTGACAAACGCTTATAGGCAGTAATAATTGTCTATATTTGCCGTTTACTATTTTCAGATTATGGAATTACAAATGGTTGACCTTGATGGTCAGTACAAAAAAATACAAAAAGAAGTAGATCAAGCAGTCTTGGAAGTGGTACGTTCTACATGCTACATTAATGGACCAGAAGTACAAAGTTTTCAGAAAGAATTAGAAAATTATTTGAATGTCAAACATCTTATCCCTTGTGCAAACGGAACGGATGCCTTGCAAGTTGCACTTATGGCATTAGAACTAAAAAAAGAAGATGAGATTATTTGCCCAGATTTTACATTTGTAGCTACTGCTGAGGTAGTGAAATTATTAGGGTTAAAAGTAGTTTTTGTCGATGTGAATAAAGATAATTTTACCATTGATGTTGAGAAAATAAAAGCAGCACTCACGCCACAAACTCGTGCTATTATTCCTGTGCATTTATTCGGGCAATGTGCTAATATGGAAGAAATAAATAAAATTGCAAAGGAAAATAATCTTTTTATAATTGAAGATACTGCACAAGCTATAGGTGCTGATTTTATCTTTAAAAAAGGAGAAAGGAAAAAGGCAGGCACAATAGGAGATATAGGGACTACTTCCTTTTTCCCTTCTAAAAATTTGGGATGTTATGGTGATGGTGGCGCTATTTTTACAAATGATGATGTTTTGGCTGAAAAGATGAGAAAGATGGTAAATCATGGTATGGAAGACAGATATCAGTATAAATATATTGGTGTAAACTCTCGTCTCGATAGTGTACAGGCAGCTATCCTAAAGGTAAAACTAAAACATTTGGATTCCTATAATACTTCAAGAATTGATGCAGCTAATTATTACGACAAATGTTTTTCTGATTGTGACCAAATTATTACCCCAAAAAGAGCAGATTTTTCTACTCATGTTTTTCATCAGTACACTTTAATTATAAAAGATATAAATAGGGATAAGTTGAGCGCTCATCTGCAAAACTTGGGTATTCCTTTTGGGGTGTATTATCCTACACCCTTGCATCAGCAAGTTCCATATTCTGATGACAGGTTTAAAGAAGAACATTTTTTAGTAACAAATATGCTTTGTAAAACTGTACTTTCTTTGCCCATGCATACTGAACTTACTACTCATCAAATGGATTATATTTCAAACATAATTATTGATTTTATTAATGAGTAATTCTACTACATATTTTGCTCATGAAACAGCCATAATTGATAAGGGTTGTATCATTGGCGATGGCTCAAAAATCTGGCATTTTTCTCATTTAATGAAGGGTGCTAAAATAGGGGATAATTGTAATATTGGCCAAAATGTATTTATCGCTAATGATGTTGTTTTAGGTAATAATGTAAAAGTGCAAAATAATGTTTCGCTTTATAGCGGAGTACAATGTGAAGATGATGTTTTTTTAGGACCATCAATGGTATTTACAAATATAAAGAATCCAAGAAGCGCTATTGTTAGAAAAGATGAATTTCAAGAAACAATAATAAGAAAAGGAGTTACAATTGGTGCAAATGCAACTATTGTTTGTGGTACATCTATTGGTAAATTTGCTTTTGTAGCAGCTGGTGCAGTAATTACAAAAAATGTTGTCGATTATGCACTAATGAAAGGCGTTCCGGCAAAGCAAGATGGTTGGATTTCAGAGTTTGGAGAAAAGTTAGAATTTGAAAACGATATTGCGACTTGTAAAGCTACAAAGGATCAATATAAATTAGAAAATGGGAATTGCAAGAAAATATGAATGAGCACAAAAAAATAGGATTTGCAGTAGTTGGCTGTGGACATATCGGAAAGCGCCATATTGCAGAAATAAACGCTAATCCTAATGCTCTTCTTTTGGCTGTTTGCGATATCAAAAACAAAAATGAATTTGAAGATTTTGGTGTTTCTTTTTTTGGGAGTTTAGACGAACTTTTATCTTCAAATATTAATGCTGATGTAATAAATATTTGCACGCCAAATGGATTGCATGCCACTCAATCTCTACAAGTATTAAACCATTGTAATGTGTTAGTGGAAAAACCAATAGCTCTTTCAGTTGATGATGCAAGCAGTTTGATTCAAAAGGAAAAAGAAACAGGACATCAGCTTTTTTGTGTAATGCAAAACAGATATTCGCCTCCAGCAAAATGGTTAAAATCCTTAATAGAGGATAATGTACTTGGCGAAATTTATATGGTGAATTTGAATTGTTTTTGGAATAGAGATAATCGCTATTATAATTCAGCTAATTGGAGAGGAAGTAAGGATTTAGATGGAGGAACACTATTCACTCAGTTTTCCCATTTTGTAGATGTTCTTTTTCATCTTTTTAGTAATGTAAAACTAGCAAGCGTAAAACTTTCTGATTTCAATCATCAGCAAACAACCAAATTTGAAGACTCTGGTATTTTAAATTTTACATTAGAGAAAAATGCAATTGGTAGTATGCAATTTTCTACTGCTGTTTTTGAAAAGAACATGGAATCGAGCATTACGATAATAGGCGAAAAAGGGAGTGTAAAAATAGGAGGGCAATACATGGAAAAAGTGGAGTATTGTCATATAGATAATTATAAAATACCTGAACTAATTAAAAGTAATAATGCAAATGATTATGGTAATTATAAGGGTAGTGCTAACAACCATCAGTTTGTAATTAAGAATGTAATTGAAACTTTAAAAGGAGATGCTACAAAGGATGCAACTCCTGAGGAATGTTTGCAAGTTATTTCTTTTATTGAAGAAGCTTATAAAACCCAAGAAGCAGAAAGTACCCATATTTAATTTTGATATTTTTGTAAAAAAAAAAAAATGAGTAAAACGATATTAATAACAGGAGGAGCAGGATTTATCGGCTCGCATGTAGTACGACTATTTGTAAACAAATATTCTGATTATAAAATTGTAAACTTGGATAAATTAACTTATGCAGGGAATCTTGAGAATCTGATAGATATTGAAAATGAACCAAATTATACTTTTGAGAAAGGCGACATAGTAGATAAGATTCTTATTGCAGACTTGTTTGCAAAATACAAATTTGATAGTGTAATTCATCTTGCAGCTGAAAGTCATGTGGATAGATCAATCACCAATCCAATGGAGTTTATTATGACAAATGTTGTGGGAACAGTAAACTTATTAAATGCAGTAAAAAACTTATGGAAAGGAAGTGAAGAAGGAAAACTTTTCTATCATGTATCAACTGATGAAGTGTATGGAAGCTTGGGAGATACAGGATTATTTTTAGAAACAACTCCATATGATCCTCAATCACCATATTCATCATCAAAAGCAAGTTCTGATCATTTTGTAAGGGCTTATGGAAACACATACGGAATGCCTTATATTATTTCTAATTGTTCTAATAATTATGGTCCAAATCAATTTCCTGAGAAGTTATTACCATTATTTATTAATAATATAAGGAAT
>CAYZIA010000004.1:0-30155 GCA_964478325.1 uncultured Weeksellaceae bacterium | reverse complement strand
TACAAGTACCATCATCTACTGTAGCAAGCGGATTATAGTTTAAGGCTGTAGAATCAGTACAACCATAAATAGGTAATGATGCATTCGCAATAATCACTCCTTTCATTCCTAATGTTACATGAGGCTGGCATACATAATAATAGGTCTGAACAGCTGTTGGAATATAAGTTCCTGTTTGACCAAAACCAATATGAAATCCACCATTAGATGCAGTGCCATTTGCAATAAAAGTAGATTGGCTTACTTCTATTGCATTATGATAGCCTCCTAATATGAAATTAATAGTATCCCCAATATCACAAATAATAGTATCAGGAACAAAATTCATTCCAGAAGTAGTAATCGTATAAGAACTATAATCACAACTACCATTGTCAATTGTTGCTGTAGAATCATAATTTACTGCCAAAGGGTCTGTACATCCATAAATTGGTGGAACCCAAGATGCAATAGCGGTATTAAGTAAATTTTCTATAGTCAAAGAATTTTGAGTTGTAATACAATATGCTGGGCAAATAGTTGTATATGTAGAATCAGGATAAATAACATAATATCCAGGCGTATATGCCCATTGATAACCAATAGTAGCTGTAATATTATTAGCAATGGGAAAAGTGACACTATATGTACTTGCAAAATTAGCAACTGCAGTATTATTAGTAGATCCGTTAACTTCCAGTCCCAAAAAGCGAGCTTTATCAGTTCCACTTGGACCATTAGCAATATATGAGTTTTCAGTTCCTGCTGCATGCTGAATACAATGCCCACAAGTAACACTCATAAATTCTAAAACAACAACTTTTCCACTATCTAAATAATTATAAAGAGTGTGTGAGTTTCCATTAATATCATTAACTGTAAAGTTTGGTGCATAACCAGTACCTGATAACAGCCCTGATTGGGCATAAGTATTTATTGAAATTAAAAAAGTAAAAATTAGAAGCAATATTTTTCTCATAAGATATATTAGTTCCTTAAGAATTTTCTAGTTGTTTGTTTTAATTTTAGAATGTATAAGCCTTTTGGTAAAACAGAAATATCTATCTCTTTTAGTAATGTAAATTTCTTACTAGATAAAACCTTTTCTCCTAAAAGATTATATATTTCAATATCACCTATTTCTTCACTTTTAACCACAATGAAATTATTTGAAGGGTTTGGGTAAAGTATAAAATCTTTTTCTGATAAATCAACTACACTTACAGGTGGTATTGCTGAATTTGTAACTTGAAATTTATCTACTCCTGCTTCACAATAATTACTATTACCATTTGGTAAATCAGCTGTATAAAAAATAATTTGCATACTACTAGTTGGAGCAAGATAATCACTTACTTTAAAACTATTCTGTTGCCAAGAGGAAAGATTTGGTGAATTAGCTGTTATAACCTCTACTTCTACTGTTGAATTTCCATCAGTGATGCTAATAATTAAACTATCATCAGGAGTACCACCACTACCTCCACCACCTCCCCAAGAAGCATTAGCAAACCAACGATGATAATGAATATGTGGTGTTGGATAACTACTTAAATCTAATATTGGGGAAGTTAGTACTGCATCTCCATCATCTACATCATTACTTCCAGTTTGACTACCATCATCAGGATCAGTTACATAAGCATTTACATAACAATCTCCATTTATATCATCATCCGGATTCATAGCAGAACCTCCGGTACTAGTTCCTTCAGGATCTCCTATTTCCCACATTCCATCAGTAGCTTGTCCAGTTATCGTCCATCCATAATCAAATGTAAAATCATCATAATATCCATCATCTAATGTGATAGATAGATTGTTAGTTGATAAAGTAATATACTCATAATTACAAAAATTTCTATAACCCCATTTTCCTACAACAACTTCATAATAATCGTCATAAAAGTATTGCCCACTTACAGAATTAATAGAAAAATTACCATTCACATCTGTAGTAACGGATTGCGATATATTAGAGTTGTATATCAATACCTCTGCATTAGAAATACCTATTCCGTTCGAATTTGTAACTGACCCTGTAACTCCAAATGCTGGAACTGGATCAAGTGATACGTTTAAGGGAAGTATAATACCATTAGTTAAATTTACAGAAACTGTGTCTGGTGCATACATTGATCTTGAGAATACTACATTATATGTACCAGACGATGCTGTTCCAGTAGCATAATCACCTGTTATATTTGTTGATGTTGTTGCTTGGGTTGTTAAAATCTCAACATTTACTCCATCAATTGGATTGCCATTTGAAGCATCCGTTACGTTTCCTTCTATAAAACACCCTTGTTGAAATTGTCGACTATAAATATTTAATTTTCCATTAGATGCAGAATTTGTATTAATATCTGTTGCAAGAATTAAATTTGAAGGCAAGAATGGGTAAATACCCCAATTCCCATCATAACCACTACCGAACCCTGAAAAAGAATCATAATATCCAACCTCGATCATACTATTAGGAAAAGTAATGTCATAAACTATGGTTCCATCACGATAGTAAGAACAAATTAAAAAATTTCCATCTACAATAACATTTTTTGGACTAGATGCTGTCCCAGGGTTTGATTGCACTTTATCTACTTCTACAATATTACTTAAGTTTGTCACATCATAGGAAGCAATATATCCATTAGAAACCTCTTCTGAGACAAATAAGTAATCACCATTATCAGAAATCCAACAATTGTTTGTAAACCCTGTTGGAGAAGCTTGCTGTCCCATTACAATTGGATTAGCTTTATCAGAAACATCAACTGCAAAAAACTTACCTTCTCCCATACATGCAGCCCACAATGTGTCCCCTCTTACCATTCCGTCATTAGTGTAGTAATCTTGCCAGCCTCCCAGATAATCAGGATTTGTAGGGTTACTTGCGATATCTAAAAATATAACACCATTTGGTTGAGAAGGATCTGTTGCTGAAATGGCTGGATCTGTTCCTCCAAAAATATATGCAATTCCATTTTCATCAATATATAGATTTCTAGCAGCTAAGAAATAAACTGAACTACCATTATTAGGATGATTGAACGTGGAAACTCGCCAGAATGTATTACCAGTCATGTCACTAAGGTCTACAATTAAAAGCCCTTCATAAGCCTCAGTAGTTATGTATGCATAATTACCAAATGTTTTAACATCTCTCCAATTTGACTGATAAGCAGATTCATTAATGTAAAACTCCTCCGTTGGAGAAGCAGGGTTTGAGAGGTTTATAACTGATAACCTATCTCTAAGTCCAACTAATGCATATTCTGTACCATTGGCATCTACCCAACCCCAAAGATCACTCCCCCTTGAATTATTCCAAGAAGCGTCATAACTCCCAACAAGAGACATATTCAGACCTTGTGAAAAGCCATGAATACTAACTGCTACTAATAGAAAGAAAGTAAATAGTTTTTTCATAATATGTAAATTTAATTATTCTTAAAGAATTTACGAGATATCTTCCCTATTCTTAGAATATATATTCCACTTGCTAAATCAGAGATATCAATAACTTTTGATTCTGTTTCCTTTTGTGAAGTAATTATTGTTTCACCCAAGATACTCCGAATCTCTACTTCTCCTCTTATTGTGCTTTTTATTACAATGTTATCTTTTGTTGGATTTGGATAAATAATAAGGGTTTCTGTTGGGATATTTTCAATTACTGTCTGAGGACCTGAAGTAATATTAAACATATCAAATCCAGCTTCTACCCAATGCCCACCTTGTGCATCCCAATCTGCTGTCTCAATAATTAGTTGCATATTTGATGTAGGAGTAAGATATTGCCCTAATTCAAAACTTCTTAAGTTCCATTGTCCTAAATCAGTATCATTTGCTGTTTTAGTCTCTAAAACCACTGTTATGTTTCCATTAGTAATACTAACAGTGAATGTATCATTTGGCGTGCTTCCTCCACCCCATCCTCCACCACCATTAGCAAACCAAGAATGATAGTTCAAAAAATGTGGCTGGTTTGAACTTAGGTCAAAAACAGGAGAAATTAAAATAGTATTAAAATCATCTACATCATTACTTCCCACACTACCTCCAGCAGCAAGGCCAGTTACAAAAGCATATTCATAACAATCTGAATTCACATCATCATCAGGATTATAATTTACTCCTTGACTTGGTCCTTGACCAGAGGTTCCTTCCGGATCACCTCTTTCCCAAAAACCAGGATCATTTGAAGTTATACCTCCGCTTACACTCCATCCAAAATCAAAAGTAAAATCATCATAATATCCCTCTTGTAGTACAATTGTAAGATTATTATTTGTTGAAGTTATATTTTCATTTGAACAGACAGTATTATATCCCCATTGCCCAGCAATCACTTCATAATTTCCATCATACATATTAGCCACATTAAAATTACCATTCTGGTCAGTTGTTAAAGTATAAGTGAAATCGTTATTGTAAATAAGAACTTGTGCATTTGCTATTCCATTTCCACTAACATCTGTTACTATTCCATTTCCTGTAAAAGATGGAAGAGGAGTCAATTGTGCATTTAAAGTAATTAAAACTCCATTTGATAGAATAGTAGAAATAGTATCACTCTCATATCCTGGTTTTGAAAATAAGATATTATAAGTCCCTCCATTTGCTATTCCAGAAGTATATGCGCCACTAATATTTGTAGATGTCAAAATAGAAGAAGTTAAAATTTCAATATTTGCTGAAGCAATAGCATTTGTTGTATTAGCATCTGTTACTATTCCTTCTATATAACAAGCCTGCTGAAATTGTCTTTCATAAACTAGAAGTTTTGCCGTTTGATTTGCTCCAGAATTTATATCAGAAGAGATAATATTTCCTGAAGGCAAGAAGGGATAGGTTCCCCAATTACCATCAAAACCATTTCCACTGCCAGAATAAGAATCAAAATAAGCCACTTCTATCATATTATTTGGATAAGTAATGTCGTGGACTGTAGTTCCATCCCTATAATAAGAAGTTATTAAAAAATTACCATCTACATGAGTGTTGTGAGGAATTGTTCCGCTTCCAGGATTAGACTGAATCCTATCTACTTCTTGAATATTGTTAATATTTGTGATGTTATAAGCTGCCAAATAAGCATCTGATTGTTCATCAGTAGTAAATACAAAATCTCCATTATCAGAGACCCAAGCGTTATGCGTAAACGCATTTGGTGTAGGTGTACTACCTAATGTTTGAGGATTACTTTTATTACTCACATCAACTACAAAAAGTTCTCCTGCATATATACAGCCCGCATACATAGTATCACCTCTTACCATTCCATCATGAATATATTCATCATCCCATTCGCCTAAATAAACAGGGCTAATAGGATTAGCATTTACATCTAAAAAGATAGCTCCATCTGATGGAGAACTTGATGTGTCTGAAGCCCCAAAAATATACGCAATCCCATTTTCATCAATATAAATATTATGTGCTGCTGTAAACTCAACAGATGCACCCGTTGTAGGATTTGTAAAATTACTCACATGCCAAAAAGAATTACCTGTCATATCAGTTAAATCAACAATAAGAAGTCCTGCATCAGCCTCAGTAGTTACATATGCATAATTACCCCAAGTTTTAATATCCCTCCAAGTAGAATTAAGACCTGGAATATAAAATCTTTCTACAGGATTAGTTCCATTACTGACATCTACTACGGAGAATCCGTCATTTAATCCAACAAGCGCATATTCTTCATTAGTACTAGGATCTACCCAACCCCAAATATCACTTCCTTCTGTATTTAATGAAGGCCACTCATAAGTTCCCATCAATATCATATTCATACTATTTTGGGCAAATAGAGAGAAGGAAATTACCATTAGTACTGCAAGTATTATGTTTTTCATGTTATTTTATGTATTTCTGGCAAATGTAATAATACTTATCTTACTAAAGTCATAGAATTTCATTTATAAATATAATAATAATATATTTTTTTTAGATTTGCGAAAAACAATTATTTATGAAAAGATCGATTTACATATTATCAGTAATAGCAATTTGCTTACTTTTAACACCAAGTGTATTTAGCAAACTAAATGGCTCTCCAGGAGCAAAGACTGATTCCCCTACGGATGGAAATAATTGTACCGCATGCCATTATGCACCGGTAAATTCTGGCAATGGATTGCTTTCGGTTACTACTGACATTCCAGTTCAGGGCTATACTTCCGGTCAAACCTATTCTATTACAATACAACTAACTCAAAATACGATAAATAGATTTGGATTTGAGATTACTTGTGAAGAAGGAAATTTTGGAAGTAATAAAACAGGAAGTTTTGGAATTTCTGATCCCACCACTACTAAGTTTGTAAATAATAACGCTGCTGTAACACATACACAAGGCGGTATCTCTGGCTCAGGCTCAAAAACTTGGAGTATGAATTGGACTGCACCAACATCAAGTGTTTCCGGTGGAGTAGTTTTTTATGTTAGTGCTATAGCTGCTAATGGAGATGGAAATAACTCTGGAGACGAAGTTTATACTACTTCGCGTCCTTTTTCAGAAGCCACTTCATCTATTAATATTAATGATAACGAAAATAGTATTACCACTTTTGTAAATCCACTATCAAAAAATATTATGATTAATGGGAAAGAATCGATGCGTATTAGTAATTTGCAAGTAACTGATATTTCTTCTAAATTAGTTTATAGTAAAAAAGAAGTTTTTTTACCAACAACTATAAATGTTGATTTTCTAAATCCCGGAATTTATATTATAAATATGAATACAATAAATGGAGGAAAGGTTACCAAAAAACTAATCCTTCCTTAGTTTCCTATAATTTCAAATTCTGTTCTTCTGTTGTCTTGCCGACCTTCTAAAGTTTCATTACTGCTAGTTGGCATACTTGAGCCATAACCTTTTGCAGTTAGTTTTTTCTTATCTATCCCTTTATCGATAAGATATTCTACTACCGCTTCTGCTCTTTTTTGAGATAATCTATTATTCAGAACTTCTGATCCAGTATTATCGGTATGACCTGATAGCTCTACCACCAAATTTGGAAGCTGTTTCATTAAAGAAACTAATCTATCTAATTCGGGAAAAGAATCCTCTTTTACAATGGATTTCCCAATATCAAAAAATACATTACGTAGGGCAATTTTACTTCCGATATCAATATACATTAAGAGAATATCTTTTTCAACTAAATTGTAGGCCTCTCCTTTTGGAATATCAAAATTCTCTGAATGAAAAAGGTAGCCATCTGAACTTACTGTAATCCCATAATTCTTGCCAGAAGGTAAGGATATTAAGAATTTTCCACTTGATGAATTTGAGCTTAACTGAATATATTCTTTACCAGTTGTATTATCCGTTATTATAATATCAGCCTGTATTGCTTCCTTTGTAATTAAATCCAAAACTTTACCTTTAAAAACCGTCAAATTTCTTACTTCAACCTCTATCTGTTTGGCAATTGATTTGTCTTTTACAGGATTAGCAATACTTGCAATCAATTGCTCTTCTGAATCTAAAGATTGGGGTTTCTCACTTCCCCAATAAGTAACTTTATAAATATCCAAACCACCTTTCCCTCCTTTTCTGTTAGAAGAAATATAAGCCACTTTTCCACTTGCTGTAGAGGAATAAAATAAATCATCATATGGTGTATTGATGGGCGTTCCTAAATTTTGAGCAGGCCCCCAATGTCCTAACTCATCAATATAGGAAACAAAAATATCATAGCCCCCCATAGAATTATGTCCTTGTGAAGAGAAATACATCGTTTTTCCATCAGGGTGCATATACACAGAACCTTCGTGGTATTTAGTATTAACTTCATGCCCAGCAGATTGTCCTTTACCCCAAATATTTCTTTCCCTATTCATAATTCCTGAAAACATGATATCCCAATTTTTAGCATATCCTCCATCTGTTAAATAGTAAACTTTAATATCTGCAGGGTCATAAGATGCAAGAGTTTCATTATCGGAAGTATTTACAGAATTATATGACTTTCCCATTTTTCGTTCAGATTTTTCCCATGTAGTTCCATTTAGTTTGGATTCAAAAACATCTGCATTTTCGTTTTCTATTTTGTAGATAAGTAATCTTTGGCCATCATAGGAAAGTCCACCAGAAACATCATCTTCATTTGTATTTAACGTTGTAATTGGAGAAATGGCATTCCATTTTCTTTTAGAAAGAGTGGAAAAATAAATCTCATTATCGTGCCTACCGAAATCATCTGCCAAATGTTCGTTTGCTCTGTTAGAAGTAAAAATTAAAAATTCTCCATCTGCACTTAGGCAAGGACTCCAATCATTATCTTCAGAATTTAGTTCTATATTATCTATCCAAACTTTTTGCGGTTCATCTGACAATTCCATTGCGCTCTCACACTCTTTGATATGTTTTTTATAGAAATCGCTAAATGGATCAAATCGTTTTTCTGATTGTTTCTTTTTGAAAATTCTAAATTGAGAAATTGCATCACTATATCTTCCTTCTAATTGTAAGGCTATGGCATAATAAAAGTGAATATTGGCAAATTCCTGTTGCTCATTTACATTCATATCCATTGCTTTTTGTAAAAATTGAAATGCATTGTATTTTTCATTAGTATAAAGATAAGCATTTCCGATTTTTAGATTAAGTTCTAAATTATTTGGATTAAAATTATCTGCCTTCAAAAAATAAAAAAGTGCTTTCTCAAAAAAGTCAATTGCATCAGTTCTTGTAAAAATTGCTTCATTTCCTTTTTCCAAATATTCATCTCCTAATTTAATATCTTTTATCGCTTGTTTAAATCCTTCTTTATCTGATCTAAAGTTAGACAATTTAAAATCAATATTTTGAGCAAATATCTGATTTACTGAAAATAAAATCATCAAAATAATTTTTATGAATTTATATCTAGTAACAATCATTTATCAAATACTTTTTAGAGAGTTCTATACCTAACTCTGATGCTTTCTCCCAATCAAGGCAGGCCCCATCCTCATCCCTCTTCATTTGCTTTGAGATTCCTCTATTTAAATATGCTTTCGCATAATTATCATCTAAAGAAATAGCTTTATCAAAATCAGTAATTGCAGAAATATAATCTTCATTCTTATGGTGTAGAATTCCTCTGTTGTTGTAGGAAGGTGCGTAATCAGGATTTAGAGAAATAGCTTTATTAAAATCAGTAGCAGCTGCAGTAAAATCTTTTCGCTCAAAATATAATCTTCCTCTATTATTGTAAGCTATTTCATAATCCGGATTCTTGGCAATTGCAATATTATAATTATTCATTGCCTTTTCAAAATTCTCAGTTATTCTATAAATAGCTGCTAAATTATTGTAGATAAAAGCCAAAGCATGATCGAGTGAGATAGCATTATTGTAATCTGAGATTGATTTATCATATTGCTGCAAATTGCGATAACAACTTGCTCTATCATTATAGGCATTAGCTGTGGGTTTTATCTCTATAGAATTAGAATATAATTTAATAGCTTCCTCCATATTGTTTTGCAAAAAAAGTAAAACTCCCATTTCATAATACGCTTTGTAATTTTTTTTGTCTATCTGAATAATCTGTTTGTAGTCAAGAAGAGATAAATTATTTTTATTAATCTTTCTATAAGTTTCTGCTCTTTTTAAAAGAGATAAAACATGCTTCCCATCTAAGGAGAAAGTAAGAGAAAAATCAGAAATAGCTTTATCATAATCTGAAATCTGAGAATAACAAACTCCCCTATTAAAATACGCAGCAACAAAAGAAGAATCCATTTCAATCGCCTCATTAAAACTATTTATGGCATCAGTAAAATTATTCAATTCAAAAAATTGTATTCCTTTATTGTAAGCATCACGAGATAATTTCAACAGTTTTTGTTGCTGATTATATTTTGCTATGGAATCGCTAAAATTTGTTTCACTATTTATCAATGTAGAATCTACATCTTGGCTAAAACAAAACAAAGTTGCTAAACAAAAAATAAAAAAAATAATGTGTTTTTTCATTGTAATAAACAGAATCGTAAAAGTAATTTTTTTGTCCGTTTCAAATAATTTCTGAGATACTTTTTTTCAACATTTTTTCTGTATTTTGCATATATATATTTCTAAATACAAAATAAAGTATAAAATAATGATTAATACAATAGTAGTGTTGTATAGCTTTATCTAAAAATCTTATTATACTGATTATAAGGGGTATATGTTTCTTAGATGACAAGATGTCATGCGTCTACTTTTAACAAAAAAGAAACAATTATGAAAAACAAAATAAGAAACTCTGTTTTTGTAGTTTTGCAAAATGAGAATAGACATACTAAGTATTTTACCCAATATTTTTACAGGTGCTTTTGAGCAATCTATTTTAAAAAGAGCAAAAGAAAAAAAGATTGTAGAAATTTATATTCACGACATTAGAGAATACTCTACACAAAAACAAAAACGTGTAGATGATTATCAGTATGGTGGCGGAGCTGGAATGGTAATGTGTATTCAACCTATTGACGATTTGATAAGCAAGCTAAAAAGCGAAAGGCATTATGATGAGATTATTTATCTAACTCCTGATGGAGAAATGCTTAATCAAAGAATCTGCAATCAACTTTCTACGCTAAGGAATATTATTTTGCTTTGTGGACATTACAAAGGAATTGATGAAAGAATCAGAAAAAATCTGATAACAAAAGAAATCAGTATTGGCGATTATGTGCTTACAGGTGGGGAATTAGGTGCAATTGTCCTTTCAGATGCTATTATTCGTCTTATTCCTGGCGTAATTTCGGATGAAACTTCTGCTCTTACTGATTCCTTCCAAGATGATTTATTATCCTTCCCAATCTATACTCGTCCATCAGAATATAAAGGATGGAAAGTTCCTGAGATTCTACTTTCTGGAGATGATAAAAAAATTGAAGAATGGAGAGAAGAACAAGCAGAGATTAAAACAAAAAATATAAGACCAGACATTTTAAAAGATAAATAAATTTTATCTTAAAAAGGATATAGTTGTTTCAAAAAATAAATTGTAATATTGCAAACCAATTTTAAACAAAGAATTACCTAGCAATGAACTTAGTCGACAGCATATCAAAAGAGATTTCTACAACAAATCAATTTCCAAAATTTGGTACTGGGGACACAATTACTGTTTATTACAAAATTAAGGAAGGAAATAAAGAAAGGATACAGCATTTTAAAGGTGTTGTTTTGCAAAGAAAAGGTAACGGAACTACTGAAACTTTCACTATTAGAAAAATGTCAGGAGGAATTGGTGTAGAAAGAATCTTCCCCCTAAATTCTCCAACTTTAGAAAAAATTGAAGTAAACAAGAAAGGAAAAGTAAGGAGAGCAAAGATTTTTTACTTAAGAAAACTTACCGGTAAAAAAGCTAGGATTCAAGAAAAAAGAAAATAAGCTTGTGGAAAATAGAATAAAAACCTGAGTATTAGGTCTTTTATTATTGCCCTAAAATCACAAACTCTGTTCTTCTATTTTGAGCTCTACCATTATTTGTTTTGTTAGTTGTTATTGGCTTTTCTTCTCCAAAACCTTGAAAATCTAATCTTTCCTTTTTTATTCCATTATTTAGTAAAAAAGAAAAAACTTCCTTTGCTCTATTTTTGGAAAGTAACAAGTTAGCAGAAGCAGAACCTACATTATCAGTATGACCATGAATAGCTAATTTTAGTGAGTTGTTTAACTTTAAATAATCAATAAATGCAAGAAGAATCTCTTTGGAAATATTATTTAAATTGAATGAATTACTTGCAAAATAAATGTTATCTAATCGGAAAACTTTACCATTTCCTAATTTCTCCACCTCAAAATCTATTCTTCTTGGAGAAGAAAAGCTATCATCATCAAAAGAGATATAAGTAGAGTTAAAAGCATATCCTTTTTTATTTATACTAAATAAAATATCATCTCCTTCATCAAGAGTTACAGCAATAGTATATTCTCCATTTTGAACAAAAATTTGCTGATTCTCTTTGGTGCGAATATTTTTAAGCTGAATACTTGCTCCCTGAAGTAAATTATTGCTCTTATCTTTTAACTTTCCTTTTAAAAACAATACCTTTTTTGGTTTTGCTTCATCGTACAAATCAAAAGAATACAAATCCCAACCTCCTATTCCTTCTAATTGGTTGGAAGCAAAATAAGCTTTCTTTCCATCTGTACTAACAAAAAGCCCTAATTCATCAGAAACAGTATTAATTGGAAAGCCAATATTTTTTGGTTTTTGCCAATTCCCTAAACTATCTTTTCTACTATAAAAAATGTCATATCCACCAACAGATGGGAATTGATTAGAAGCAAAAAAGAGTGTTTGATTATCTGGATGCAGAAAAGGAGATTTTTCATTGCTTTGTGTATTAATATTTTTACCTAAATTTTTTGGCCCTGACCAATTTCCTTTTTTGTCTTTTTGGATAATGTACAAATCGGAGCCTGAAAAGCCTCCTCTCCTATCGCTTGCGAAAATAATAGTACCTCCATCTGCTGATACACTAGGTTGTGATTCCCAACTTCTGGATCCATTTATATTTTTCTCAAAGGCAATAATTTCAGACCATTTTCCATCTGTTTGCCTAAAAGTATAGAACAAATCGCAATTATTATAGCCAGAAGCTAAGTTGGTACACACGGTAAAATACAAAGTGTTATTATCTATTGTAATACTCGCACCACCTTCATTAGAATTTCTATTAAAAGGAAAAGGCATAGGATTTCCAGTATTAAAATTTGAAGAATCTTCCTTACTGAAAATAAATTCTTCTGTAATAGAATGGGTTAAACTACCCATCTCACTTTTTCTACCTCTTCTAGTGTAAAAAATCAGTTTTTGATCTGGAGAAAGAATTGGTAAATACTCATCTGCTTTAGTAGAAATTCCCTCAACTACTTGAGGGTTAAAAGGCACAGGGTTAAGAATAATTTGGGCAATGACTTCTGCTTTTTCTTTCATTTCTTCTGCTTTCTTTTTAATATTTTCATCTAACCCTAAAGCAATTGCCTTCTCTAAATATTTACTGGCATCCACATACATCTTTCGCTTATAGTTAATTTCACCCAAGAAATAATAAAGAAGAGGATCTTTATCAGGGCATATTTCAAGAGTTTTTAAAGCAAACTCTTCTGCAAGTAAATTCTTATCTTGATACCAATACAAGATAGAAAACAAGCGATTTATGTCTGGAATATCTTTATTCTCTTTTGCTTTTCTTAGAAGATTCTGTGCTTTATAAAATTGTTTTTTTGTAATCAAATTAGAAACGCGATTACACATTCGTTTTATTTTCGTATCCTGAGAAATACAATCCTGTGAAAAGCAAAAAAACGTAAAAAATGAAAAAAGTATAAGAAAGAAGAATCGCATACTAACTCATTAGTTCTTCTTCTGAAACCATACGTAACTGACCCTCTGTTGAAGCAACTATAGTTGCCACAGTTGCATCTCCAGTAACATTAACAACCGTTCGCATCATATCTAGTATTCTATCAACTGCAAAGATGAGTGCTATACCTTCAGGATCAATACCGATGGCAGAAAGCACAATAACAAGCATAATCATCCCAGCACCAGGAACAGCTGCTGCTCCAATTGATGCTAAAGTGGCTGTAAGTACGATTGTTAATTGAGCAGCTAAATCCAAATCATAACCAAAAGCTTGGGCAATAAATACAGCAGCCACTGCTTGGTACAAAGAGGTTCCATCCATATTGATAGTGGCACCTAATGGCAATACAAATGAAGAAACTTCTTCCGAAACACCTAAATGTTCCTCACACCTTTCCATAGTTACTGGCAAAGTAGCAGCAGAGGAAGAAGTAGAAAAAGCCAACATCTGTGCAGGGGATATAGCCTTGAAGAAATCAATATATTTTACTTTAGTAAATGATTTTAAAATGATAGGATAAATCACTAAAATCATAATTAGCAAGCCAATAATTACCGTAATGGAATACATACCAAGAGCAATAAATAAATCGGTACTACCTCCAAAATCGACTACCAAACCACCTAAAAGTGCAAATACCCCATAAGGAGCCATCAACATTATGATATCCACTATTTGTAAGATGATATCGTTTACTCCATCAAAGAATCCCTTTACATAAGTTGTTTTTTCTTTAGGAAGCATTACCATAGCAATACCGAACAGGATAGCAAAAAAGATAACCTGCAACATATTACGGTTATTACTACTAGCAGCCATAAAGTTACTAGGTACCATATCTACTACAAACTGTAAAGGCCCTTCCTCTTTTACATTGGTTGCTGCATCAATTTTAGCTCCTACTTTCGATGCATAGGTCTCTTTTAGCTCCATTCGTTTCTCTTCTGAAAAAGTATTTCCTGGCCGAACTGAGTTTACCAAAAATAGACCAATGGTTATGGCTATTATAGTAGATGCTAAATAAAATGTAATGGTTTTCCCTCCAATACGGGAAAGTCTAGAAATATCAGATAATGATGCGACTCCTTTTATAAGAGACGCAAACACAAGTGGAACAGCTATTAATTTTAACAGATTTACAAATATAGTACCCCAAGGTTTTATCCAATCGTTAGTAAAGGATACCCAGCCTATTTGGTTGGCAATTAAGCCATATACTACCCCTAATACCATTCCAATTATTATTTTCCAATGTAATGCTAAGTTTTTCATAATTTTAAACTTTATTAGTTAAACTTCTTAAATAATGATCTACTAAAGTAATGGCCATCATACCTTCTACAATAGGAACTGCCCTTGGTATCACACAAGCATCATGTCTGCCTTGTCCTTCTATTTCTATTATATTTCCATCTGTATCAATACTATTCTGTTTTTGCATAATAGTTGCTACTGGCTTAAAAACAATCTCACAATATATATCATTTCCGTTACTTATCCCTCCTTGTATCCCACCAGAGTAGTTTGTTTTAGTAGTTCCACTTTCATCTAGCAGAATATCATTCACTTCACTCCCTTTACTTGTAACAATATCCACTCCACCAAAACCATATTTAAAACCATGAGCTGCATTAATAGAAAGCATTCCTTTGCTTATATCTGCATGCAACTTATCAAAAACGGGCTCTCCCCATCCTACAGGAACACTAGTAGCGATTACTGTAATTTCTCCACCAATGGTATCACCTGCTGCCTTTATTTTTTCAATCTCAGTAATCATTTTTACTGCATTTTCAGAATCAGGACATCTAACAATATTCTCATCAACAGAAGATAAATCTAAATCTTTATAGCATTTATTCATTTTTACACTACCAACAGCACTTACATAAGCTCTGACTTCTACACCAATCTTAGCTAGAATTTGTTGAGCAATTGCACCAACTACTACTCTACAAGCTGTTTCTCTTGCAGAAGATCTTCCTCCACCTCTATAATCCCTTATTCCGTATTTCGCTTGATAAGTAAAATCAGCATGAGAAGGTCGATAAGTCTCTTTTAAATGAGAATAATCTTTACTCTTAATATCCTCATTTTTGATTATAAAACCAATAGGGGTACCCGTACTTACTCCTTCAAAAATTCCTGATAAAAATTCAACTATGTCACTCTCTTTTCTCGCTGTGGTAATCTTAGATTGTCCTGGCTTTCTTCTATCTAACTGCTTTTGAATAAAATCAAGATCTACTTTTAATCCTGCAGGACAACCATCAATTACACCTCCAATTGCTTTGCCATGTGACTCTCCAAAAGTAGTCAATTTAAAAATCTTACCAAAGGTATTTCCCATAGTGAGCAAATATACAATAATGATTGAAGTGAATTTTGTATTTTCGCACAATCAAAGAAAGTATATGAAAACAGTTATAAAGAATATAGCAGAATTAGTTCAAACAGAAGAGAATCCTAGAAAATGGGTGGCAGGAAATGACATGAAAAACCTGAGCACAATTAAAGATGCTTTTATAGAGTTTGAGAATGGAATTATTACAACATTCGGAAGTATGAATAATTGGACTGGAATTGATGACTGGAATAATACTGAAATAATTGATGCTGAGGGAGGAATGGTTTTCCCTACCTATTGTGATAGTCATTCACATTTAGTTTTTGCAGAAAGCCGTGAAGATGAATTTGTTGACAGAATAAATGGCTTATCCTATAAGGAGATATCTAATAGAGGTGGAGGAATCTTAAATTCTGCTAAGAAATTACAAAAATCTGCTGAGAATAAATTATATGAAGATGCATTTACTCGTTTAAGTCAATTAGCAAAAATAGGAACAGGAGCTATTGAGATTAAAAGTGGCTATGGATTAACACTAGAATCAGAAATCAAAATGCTTAGAGTCATAAAACGATTAAAAGAAACATCTGATATAACAATAAAAGCGACTTTCTTGGGAGCTCATGCTCTACCAAAAGAATTTAAGAACAAAAAAGATTTATATATGGATTTGGTGATAAATGAGATGTTACCAAAAGTTTATGAAGAAGATTTAGCCGATTATGTTGATATTTTCTGTGAAAAAGGATACTTCACTGTTGATGATACAAAAAGATTATTAGATGCAGCAAATAACTATAATATACCTGCTAAAACTCATGTTAATCAATTTAATGCAATCGGTGGCGTAAAAGCATCTGTTGAGTTAGGAGCACTATCTGTAGATCATTTAGAAGAAATGACTAATGAAGACTATAATGTGCTAAAAGGTTCTCAATGCATGCCTACAATTTTACCTTCTTGCTCTTTCTTTTTAGGAATCCCTTATGCACCAGCAAAAAAGATGATAAAAAAAGGGCTACCTGTGGCTTTAGCATCCGATTATAATCCTGGATCCACTCCATCAGGAAATATGAATTTTGTAGCATCTCTCGGATGTATTCAAATGAATATGACTCCTGAAGAAGTAATAAATGCAACAACTATAAATACGGCTTACGCTATGGGTGTTGAAAAAGAATTAGGAAGTATTTGTATTGGGAAGAAAGCAAATCTATTCATCACAAAAGTTATTCCAAGCTATGCTTATTTACCATATAGTTTTGGACACAATATAATTAATAAGGTACTGATTAACGGAAAAATAATTAAATAGAAAATGAAAAAACTTATAGAGTGTGTGCCAAATATCTCAGAAGGAAGAAATTCTGAAAAGATAAAAATCATTTCTCAAATAGTAGAAGAAGTTGATGGAGTAAAATTGTTAAATGTTGACCCTGGAAAAGCAACAAATAGAACAGTAATCACTTTTGTAGGAGAACCACAAAATGTAATTGATGCAGCATTCTTGCTGATACAAAAAGCACAAGAACTAATTGATATGAGTAATCATTCTGGTGAGCATCCAAGAATGGGGGCAACTGATGTTTGTCCTCTAGTGCCAATTGCTAATATTAGTATGTCAGAATGTTCTAAATGGGCTCATAAACTAGGGAAAAGAGTAGGAATAGAATTAGGGATTCCTATTTACCATTATGAAGAAGCTGCAAAAGAAGAAAAAAGAAGAAATCTTTCAAATTGCCGTGCTGGAGAATATGAAGGATTATCGAAAAAATTAATAGATCCTGATTGGAAACCAGATTTTGGACCTGCAGAATTTAATAACTCTGTTAAAAAATCAGGAGCTACTGCTATTTCAGCTCGTGACTTTCTAGTAGCATATAATATCAATCTAAACACTACATCAACAAGAAGAGCAAATGCAGTAGCATTTGATATCCGTGAGGCTGGAAGAATTAAAAGAGAAGGTGGAAAAATAACTGGAAAAATAATGAAGGATAAAGAAGGAAATCCTCTTAAGACTCCTGGACTTCTTAAAAATGTAAAAGGAATTGGATGGTATATTGAAGAATATGGGGTAGCTCAAATATCTTATAATCTTACCAATATTAATATCTCTCCCTTACATGAAGTATTTGAGAAAACCTGTGAGCGTTCTATCGAAAGAGGAATGCGTGTAACAGGTTCAGAATTAATAGGGCTTGTTCCCAAGAAAGTACTGATTGATGCAGGAAAATACTTTCTAAAGAAACAAAAAAGATCGACAGGAATTCATGAAAGTGAGATTATAAAAATTGCAATCAAAACATTAGGTCTAGATGAATTAGCTCCTTTTAACCCAAAAGAAAGAGTAATTGAATATCTCTTAGAAAGTGATGCTGAAAAACCATTAGTCAACATGACATTGACAGATTTTGCAAATGAGACAGCATCTGAAAGCCCTGCTCCTGGAGGTGGTTCTATTTCAGCATATTGTGGAGCTATGGGTATCGCACTAGGAACAATGGTTGCAAACCTTTCTGCACATAAAAGAGGTTGGGATGATAGATGGGAGGAATTCTCTAATTGGGCAGACAAAGGGATCACCTATCAAAATACTTTATTACATCTAGTAGATGAAGATACAAATGCTTTTAACAAAATTATGAACGCTTTCCGTTTACCAAAAGATTCAGAAGAAGAAAAAGTAAAAAGGCAAGAAGCAATTCAAGCAGCTACAAAAAATGCTATCCTTACTCCTTTTAAAGTAATGGAAACGGCTTTTGCTTCTATGGAAGTAATGAAAGCGATGGTAGACCTCGGAAACCCTAATTCAATAACAGATGCTGGAGTAGGCGCGCTCTGTGCACGAACTGCTGTTATTGGCGCTTTTTTAAATGTAAAAATTAATTGTAGTGATTGTATAGATAAAGCCTTTGTAGATGATATTTTAAAAAGAGGACAGAAATTAGTTGATGATACTTGTGCTTTAGAAACTGAAATTATAGAAATTACGAATTCTAAAATTTAGTTATATCTTTGACAAAAAATTTATTATGAAAACAGCCAACGTTTTATTTACACTATTTATTTGTTATTTTACTTTATCAGTTTTAAATGCCCAAACTGTTATAAAATCTACAAAAGGACATAATAAAAAAGTGAAAGTAGTAAAAAAGAACAACAATAAAAAGGTGATTATAAAGAACAACAATAAAAAGGTAATTGTAAAAAATAACAAATACAACTCTCATAACTCACATCATTTAAATACGCATAATAATCATCATTCTCATCATAATAGAAATGGTAAAAAAGTAATCGTAAAGAAAAACATAAATAACATAATTGTAAAGAGACCAAATAGACCAAATTATATTAGAAAGCCTTTTTTAAATAAAATAGGATTCTTCTGGATTAATGGTTATTGGAAATGGTCTGGACATACCTACATTTGGGTTGATGGTTTCTGGGAAAGGAAAAGACACGGATTTCATTGGCATGATGGATATTGGGAAGAAACGCCACATGGCTTCTATTGGATAGAAGGATATTGGTGTGATATTTATTAACTAAATTAAAATTATAAGATAATGAAAAAACTAATTTATTTGTTTATGGCAGTATCACTTGTTTTTACTGCTTGCAAGAAAGAAATAGAAGAGGGGTGTACTGATACAGCTGCCATTAATTTTAATCCGAATGCAGAAGAAAATGATGGATCTTGCTTATATCAATGCGATGATCCTTACGCAACAAACTACCTTATAACAACAAATTCTCCTGCATGCGAATATGAAGCAGATGTTGTTTTTTATTTAACTGTTGCTGGCGCTCAATATATGACTAATCAAGGTGTTCCATTTTTAGATGTTTATGTTGGTAATGATTTAGCTGGTTCCATGCCCACAAATGCAGGGTTTACATCTGCGGTGCTATGTACAGACATAGATCCGGATCCTGTACATTTTATTTATTTGTGGGAAAATGCATTATCAACTACTTTGACATGGTCAGTAAGAGATCTAACCGGATATATTTGGTATGAAGGAACAGATTTAGTAGTAGCAAATAATTGTCTCTCATTAGGATTAGATGACAATATGATCAAGGCATATCAAAATACTCACTAGATTCTAAACTTATTATAAAGATAATTCTATTTAAAAAAGACTTAAAAGAGCCATTCGAAAGAATGGCTTCTTTATTTAGTAATAGAATCTAATATTATTTCAGCAACTTTCTTAGATGCTCCCTCAACTCCTAATTTCATCTTTAAGGCATTATAATCTTTTTGGATCTTCTCTCTGTTAGTATTATCCAAGATATTAGATAAAGAAGTTGAAATATTTTTAGCATTTAAATCAGATTGAATCAATTCCTTTACCACCAATTTATCCATTGTAATATTTACTAAGGAAATGAATTTTGTTTTTACTAGTCGTTTTGCAATTTGGTAGGAGAAAAAATTTGTTTTATAACAGACCACTTGTGGAAGATTAAAAAGAGCCGTCTCTAAAGTGGCTGTTCCAGAAGTAACAAGAGCTGCCTTTCCATTTCTCAATAATCCATAAGTCTCGTTCTTTGCAAGTAGAACTTTTTTATTTCCTATTATATTTTTATAAACTTCTTCCTCAATAGAATTGATAGTTCCCACCACAAACTGATAATTAGGAAAATCATTCACTACTTTTAACATTTGCGGAAGAATTTGCTGTATTTCTTGCTTTCTACTTCCAGGCAAAAGGGCAATAATTTCTTTATCTGTTTTAATGGAAAATGAGAAATCATCTTTTGCAATTTCATCTAAAAGGGGATGCCCAACAAAATCTACTTCAAAATGATTCTTTGTGTAATACTCCTTCTCAAAAGGAAGAATAACAAACATCTTATCTACATCTTTCTTGATCTGATTTATTCTACTTTTTTTCCAAGCCCAAATTTGAGGAGAAATATAATAGAAAACTTTTATTCCATTTTGCTTTGCAAATTTTGCTATTCGAAAATTAAATCCAGGATAGTCTACCAAAATAAGTACATCAGGAAAGAATGCTAAAATATCCTTCTTGCAAAATGAGATATTACTTAAGATTTTTGGTAAGTTTACGATTACTTCCCAGAATCCCATAAAAGCCAAATCTTTAATGTGTTTTACAATTTGAACTCCTTGCCCTTTTAATTTATCGCCACCCCAAGCTCTAACCTCAGCATGATGATCTTTCTTTTTTAATTCTGCAACCAAATTTGCAGCATGCATATCGCCTGATTGTTCCCCTGAAATAATATAATACCTCATCAGGATAATTTAAGACCCAGGATAATAAAAGCATAGATAAAAGTAGCCAACAATATACCTTTTGCCGCCAATTCTCTATTAGTTTTTAAATTCATAAAAAAAATAAGCAAATTAATGAGTACACTCAAACTAATAACATGCGACAATCTATTTATTTTTACCAATGATTGATAGGTTTCAATCACATCTGCCTCCAAATAAAAAGCTACATAAATTATATACGCAACTATTGGAGCAATAAGCCCAACAAAGAGTCCTTTTATAAGCTGTTTATCCATTGTCAATCATATTATTTAAGATAGAAATAGCATGATGAGCAGTTACATCATATTGCACAGGAACTACCGAAACAAAATGATTCTCCAAAGCCCTTTCATCTGTATCTTCTCCTTTATCATAATTTACAAACTTACCAGTAAGCCAATAATAGGTTCTTCCATTAGGATCTTTTCTTTCATCAAACTCTTCTTCCCAATTTGCTTTTGCTTGTCGACAAATCTTTATTCCTTTTATTTTTGCATTCTTCTTGGTTTTAGGGATATTTACATTCAGACAAACACCCTCTGGTAATCCTCTATCCAAAACCGATTGTGTAATTCTTCTAATATACTCCTCTCCTTCTGAGAAATCAGCATCGTGTGAAAAATCTAAAAGTGAAAAACCAATAGAAGGAATACCCTCTAAAGCACCCTCCACTGCAGCCGACATCGTTCCTGAATAAATCACATTAATTGAAGAATTTGAACCATGATTTATCCCAGAAACACACAAATCTGGTTTCCTATCTAAGATTTGATTTACAGCCAATTTTACACAATCTACTGGCGTTCCACAAACTGAATATTCTGATTGCGGCCCATCATCTATATTTACTTTATCGCATCTGAGAGTTGCATTTATAGTAATAGCATGTCCCATCCCAGATTGAGGACCGTCAGGGGCCGCAACCACTACATTACCAAAATCATTCATAATTGAAATTAACTTTCGTATTCCTGGTGCGGATATTCCATCATCATTTACAACTAAAATTAAAGCCTCTTTCATTTTGGATTTTTAATACAACAAAACTAATATAATATTGTTGTAATTGAGAAGTGATTTTTCTTAATTTTGCAAAGAATAAAAACTAAATAAATATGATTTGGATAATAATGATTGGCTTCATGATAATTGGAGGGATAGTAAGTAGCCAGCTCAAAAGTAAAGTAAAAAAATATAGTCAAATTGGAACTGTTTCAGGATTAAGCGGAAAAGAAATAGTGGAAAAAATGCTAAGCGATCATGAAATCTCTGATGTTAAAGTAGTTTCCATTCCTGGAAAATTGACTGATCATTATAATCCTGCTGATAAAACCATCAATTTAAGTCCAGATGTATATCAAGGTAGACATATATCAGCAGCAGCAATTGCAGCACACGAATGCGGGCATGCCGTACAACACGCTACTTCTTATCAGTGGCTAGAGATGCGTTCACAAATGGTACCAATTGTAAACTTTAGCAATAGAATGATGAGTACAGTCTTTATTATTGGATTAATCGGAGGAAGTTTTATTGGTCTTGGTTGGTCGAACATGTTGATGTTATTTATAATTCTACAAGCTATTGTAACTGCATTTACTTTAATTACTTTACCTGTAGAATTTGATGCAAGTAGAAGAGCTCTTATTTGGTTAAAATCATCAAATATAACAAATGATAAAGAAGTGGTCTTTGCAGAAGATGCTCTAAAATGGGCTGCAAGCACTTATCTAGTTGCAGCATTGGCAGCAGTTACTTATTTACTTTATTATATTTCGCTTAGACGCTAAGAAGTTAGTTAAATAATTTCTTCAACTTATCAATTACAAAATCAATATCTTCTTTGGTATTGTATTTGCTAAAAGAGAAGCGAATTCCGGGCCGTTTGCTTTCTGGATTTATACCACTCAGAACATGAGAACTTTTACTCCCTCCTGAAGCACAAGCGCTTCCTCCACTACAAGCAATACCCATAATATCTAGATTAAAAAGTAACATCTCTGCAATATCTGTTTCAGGGAAATTTACACTCAGTACAGTATAAAGGCTATTGTCCATGTCCGTGCATTTTCCATAAAATTGTACATCTTGCATTTCAGTTTTAAATTTTTCAATCATGTAGGATTTTAATCCTTTGATGTATTTTACTTCTTCCTCTAAGTGCTCATAAGCCATCTCCATAGCCATAGATAAGGCTGCAATACCATAAATATTTTCGGTACCTGCACGCATATTTCTTTCTTGCGGTCCTCCTCTAAGTAAGGGTTTAATCTGAATGTTTTCTGAAATATATACAAAACCTACTCCTTTTGGTCCATGAAACTTATGTGCAGAGGCCGCCATAAAATCAACATTCAATTCCTGCATATCAAAAGGGAAATGCGCTATAGTTTGAACAGTATCTGAATGGAAAATAGCATTATATTCCTTGCAAATCTCACCAATAGCTTTTATATCTTGTATAGTTCCAATTTCATTATTAGCATGCATTATCGACACAAATGTTCTTGGATTATTTGCTAGCAGTTCCTTTAAATGAGGAAGAGAAACAACTCCATTATCATCAATATCAATGTAGGAAAGTGTAATTCTTCCCTCAGCTGCTAAATCTTCCAATGGATATAAAACTGCATGATGAGAAAGCTTGGAAGTAATAGCATGAGTTATTTTATGATCATCTATTCCACATTTAATTGCCATATTATCCGCTTCTGTACCTCCTGAAGTGAAAAAGATTGATCCTGGAGAAGTGTTCAGTAAATTAGCAATGCTTTTTCTAGCATTTTCAACAACTATTTTTGATTCACTTCCAAAGGAATGAACAGAGGAAGGGTTCGCAAAATGAGTTTTCATCATTTCGCTCATCATTTCAATAATCTCTGGCGCCATAGGGGTAGTGGCAGCATTATCTAAATAAACTCTTTTCATTTATAGTAATTCTTTAATCTCTTTAATCATTTTTTGCGCAAAAGTTTTTGCTTTCTCTTCTCCTTCACTTTCGGCATAAATTCTAATTATTGGTTCAGTATTAGATTTTCTAAGATGCACCCAACCATCTTTAAAATCAATTTTAAGCCCATCAATAGTCGTGATTTTCTCATTCTTATATTTCTCTTTCAAAGTAGCAAGAATATTATCTACATCTATATCAGGAGTTAACTGAATCTTATTCTTTGAAATAAAATAGTTAGGATAAGTCTCTCTTAATTCTTTTGCAGAAATCTTGAGTTCTGCCAATTGTGTAAGAAATAATGCTACTCCAATTAATGCATCTCTACCATAATGCAACTCAGGATAGATTACACCTCCATTTCCTTCCCCACCAATAATCGCATTTGTAGCTTTCATTTTTTCCACAACATTCACCTCTCCTACTGCTGATGCTTCATAATTGCCATTATGTTTATTTGTAATATCTCTCAATGCTCTAGTCGAGGATAAATTAGAAACCGTATTTCCTGAAGTTTTGCTTAAAACAAAATCTGCAATTGTAACCAAAGTATATTCCTCTCCAAACATAGTGCCATCTTCACAAATCAATGCTAATCTGTCTACATCAGGATCAACTACAATACCAAAATCTGCATCTTCATCAACAACTAATCTTGAAATCTCAGACAAATTCTCAGGAAGAGGTTCGGGATTATGAGGGAACTGTCCATTAGGCTCACAATACAACTTAACACACTCTACTCCTATTCTTGCCAATAATCTTGGAATCATAAATCCACCTGTTGAATTAACTGCATCAACAACCACTCTAAATCCTGATGATTTTATTAAATCTACATTTACTAAGTCTAAACCTAAAACTGCATCAATATGCTTATTATTAAAACTATCATCAAAAGTATATTTTCCTAAAGTATCAATCTCTGCAAAAGAAAATACATCATTCTCGGCTAATTCTAATATCTTCTCACCATCTTTTACTGATAAGAATTCGCCTTTTCCATTTAATAGCTTAAGTGCATTCCACTCTTTTGGGTTATGGCTTGCTGTTATAATTATTCCTCCTGCCGATTGCGTTAATTGCACAGCAACCTCAACAGTTGGAGTCGTTGAAAGTCCAATATCCAGCACATCAAATCCACAACCTATTAATGTTCCCACAACAATATTAGAAATCATCTCCCCAGAAATACGTGCGTCACGACCAATAATAATCGTATTGGAATCTCCACTTTCTTTTCTGATAAAAACAGCATAAGAAGAAGTAAAACGAACAATATCAATAGGAGAAAGTGAATCTCCAGACTTTCCGCCTATCGTTCCTCTAATTCCTGAGATTGACTTGATTAATGTCATAATTTGTAAATAGATTTTCTGTGACAAAATTAAAACAATAATCTAAGAAACTCTATATTTGTAAAAAATTAATAAATTGGATTAAATGAATTTCTTTTTATCAGATATTCCTGAAAGAACCAAAAAACCAAGGAATAAAGGCTTAACTATGGTAATGGATAGAGGTTTGAGTATCAATGATACCAAGAATTTTATTGATATGTCTCTACCTCATACTGATATTGTCAAACTAGGTTTTGGAACATCTGCCGTTTCCCCTCATGTTCGAGCTAAAATTGATCTCTACAAAGAGGCTGGTTTGATGGTCTATCTTGGAGGAACCCTTTTTGAAGCATTTATCGTCCGTAATATGTTTAAAGAATATAAAGAATTACTTAGAAAATGGGATCTGGATATGTGTGAAGTATCAGATGGAAGTATTGAAATCTCTCATGAAGAAAAGTGTAATTATATCAAAACATTATCTAAAGAATTCAAAGTAGTTTCAGAAGTTGGATCAAAAGATGCGAATAAATTGATTCCACCATATAAGTGGATTAAACTAATGAACAAAGAATTAGAGGCAGGTGCTTGGAAAGTTATTGCAGAAGCCCGTGAAGGAGGAAATGTAGGTATTTACAACAGAGGTGGTGATGTTCGTTCTGATTTAATTGATGAGATTCTCACAGAAATCCCAAATGATCAGATAGTCTGGGAAGCCCCAAGAAAATCACAACAAGTTTGGTTTATAAAACTATTGGGGGCTAATGTAAATTTAGGAAATATTGCTTGGGATGAGGTCATTCCTTTAGAAACCTTAAGAGTAGGGCTTAGAGGTGATACTTTCTTTCATTACCTCCAAAAATAATGCGATATTATTTGATTCTTTTTATTAAAGGTATGGGTTTAGGGATTGCTAATATAATTCCTGGCGTTTCAGGAGGAACAATGGCACTGATTACAAGAATCTATGAAGAATTGATCTGCTCTTTAAAGTCCTTTGATAATAAAGCATTAAAACTGCTTATTTCCTTTGATTTTAAAGAACTTATTAAACACGTAAACCTTTATTTTCTACTCATAGTTTTTACAGGCTCTATAGTAAGTGTTTTTTTCACAGCCAATCTTTTCAAATTTCTATTTACCAATTATCCAATACTGATTTGGTCCTTCTTTTTCGGTTTAATTGCAGCATCTACTTATTTTGTTGGTAAGCGAATTAAAAAGTGGAGATCACTAAATATAATTATATTAATTATAGGGTTTAGTATAGCAATATCACTATCGTTTATACCACCTGCTAATGAAAACAATAATCTCTTTTTTATATTTATTTGTGGAATAATTGGGATTAGTGGTATGCTATTACCAGGGCTTTCTGGTTCTTTTCTTCTTATTTTGATGGGAAACTATGAATTATTAATGGTCACTGCACTTATTGAATTAGACTATCTATTATTATCTGTATTTGTTGCTGGTTCAGTTGTTGGGTTTATCGGTATTTCACATGTTATTTATTGGCTGTTAAAACACTATAAAGATGCAATACTTGCACTACTAACTGGATTTATTCTGGGCTCTTTAAAAATGATCTGGCCGTGGAAAGAAACAATAAAAAGTATGATTATTAATGAGGAGGAAAAAATACTCAAATACGATTTATATTTTCCAAATATTGCTGAGCAAGATACACTTATTGCTTTTACTTTAATTATTGCTGGGATTGTTGTCGTATGGATTTTAGAAAATGTCGAGCATAAGAAAACGACATGAAAACTTATGGACTTATAGGCAGAAACCTCTCTCATTCTTTTTCCCATAAATATTTTCAAAAGAAATTTTATAAGGAACAGCTTTCAAATTGTCAGTATTTGAATTTTGAGATAGAAGATATTTCAATCTTAAGAGATACTATTAAGAAAAACAATCTAAATGGGGTAAATATTACAATTCCATTCAAAGAAAAAGTAATTCCATTTTTAGATAAATTAAGTAAAGATGCCGCTGATATAGGCGCAGTAAATACCATTGAAATAAAAGGAGAAAAGTTTATTGGACACAATACAGATTTTTCTGGGTTTGCTCAAAGTTTTATTCCTCTTCTGAAAGAGAGAAGAAATGCACTAATCCTAGGAAATGGAGGAGCATCTAAATGTGTTCAATTTGTTTTGAAAAGAAATAATATTGATTTTATAGTTGCAAGTAGAAATTCTGATTTTACATTTAAAGATATTACTGAAGAAACTATTCAAGAACATAGTATTATTATTAATACAACTCCATTGGGTATGTATCCAAAAACAAATAGATTTCCTAATTTACCATATAATGCAATCAATTCGAAACATTTAGTTTATGATTTAGTATATAACCCTGAACAAAGCACCTTCTTACGCAAAGCAAAAGCAAAGAATGCAAAAATAAAAAATGGAAAACAGATGCTATGTCTTCAAGCCGAAAAGAGTTGGAAAATATGGAATTTAAACATAAATTTGTAAAATTACCCAAATTGGAGAATGAACGAAAACGAAACACAAAAAGAGATTATTGAGATTGATGTAACTAAAATTTCATCTAATGGAGAATTGAAAACTGAAGATGAGATGGATCTTTCGTCGTATAGTATGAAAGAGTTAATTCAAAAAATGCATATTCTTTTAACTAATAACAATATCCTTTCGGTATCTAAAGAAGCAGAGGAAATAAGGACTCTTTTTTACCTGAAACTAAAACAACATCAAAAAGAAGAAATAAAAAAAAGAAGTATTACAGAAGCTCTTTCATCTAGCGAAAAAATCCAACCAGAAGTAAAAGTAAAGATCTCACCAGATATCTCCGGTGAAATAGTAGAACTGCTAATCAAGGAAGACGAAACAGAAGAAATAGAAGAGATAGATAAATCAAAAGAAAAACCAAAAAAACCTACTCTTCATCCCCTGGAAATAGAATTTAGAAAATGCTATAATTCCTTTAAACAGGAAAAAGCCAAAATACGAAAAGAAAAAGATAAGCAAGAAGAAAGAAATCTACTTAAAAAAAGACAAGTAATTGAAAATATTAATAATTTAACAAAACAGGAAGAATCTATTAAAAGAACTTTTGATCAATTTAGAGAATTACAAGAAGAATGGAGAAATATTGGGAATGTTCCTATTATGGAGAATAATAATCTTTGGGAAACATACCAGCATCATGTAGAGCTTTTTTATGATTTTATAAAAATAAATAAGGATCTTCGAGATTTAGATTTCAAACGAAATCTAGAAGAAAAAACAACGATTTGCGAGAAAGCAGAAGCGCTTCTAAATGAGAAATCATTGAATAAGACGTATGATGCCTTACAAGAATTACACGAACATTGGAAAAATATAGGTCCTGTTGAAAAAGAAAAAAGAAATGTAATTTGGGACAGATTCCAAGCTGCAACAAAAACATTACATAAAAGAAGAAACAATTATTTCCTTTTGAAGAAAGAGGAAAACAAGAAAAAATTAGAAGCAAAAGATAGTATTTGCAAAGCCATTGATGATTTAACAAATAAACTACCTACCACACATAATAGTTGGCAACAGCTAATTATGGAAAGTAAAAAATTGGAAGAGAAATGGAAATCATTAGGTAAATTAGGGAAAAAAGAAAATTCAATTGCATGGAAAAATCTTAGATATTCATTAGATAATCTTTATCAAAAGAAAAATGATTTTTATAAAAATAGAAAGAAAGATTTTAAAGATATAATTGCGAAAAGAATAGCAATATGCGAAGAAGCAGAAGCATTAAAAGAAGATACAAATTGGAAAGAAACTACTCGAAAACTTATTAAGTTGCAAGAAGATTGGAAAGATTCTGGTTTTTCTCCAAAAAAAATAACAGATAAACTTTGGAAAAGATTTAAATCTGCTTGTAATGCATTTTTTAATGCTAAAAAAGCACATTTCAAAAAGATCGAAGATACAAAAGAAGAAAATCTAAAAGCAAAACAAAATATTTTAAATCAGGTCGAAAAATTTTCACCCTCATCTAATGGAAAAGAAGATTCTAAAACTTTAATTAGTTTCTCAAAAGAGTGGAGAAAGTGCGGGTTTGTCCCAAGAAATAAACAAGGTATTGAGAAAGATTTTGAAAAGATAATGAATAAACATTTTGATGCTATCAAATTGGACAAGAAACAAGTCGAGAAGGAAAAGTTTAGAAGCAAAATAAGTGCTATAAATGGAAATAAAATAAAGCTCGAAAAGGAAAAAGATTTGATTAGAACTAAAATAGATAATGTGAAAAAAGTAATCGCACAATACAAAAACAATATCTCCTTCTTTGGAAAAAGTAAAAGCAATGATGTTTTGAGAAAAGAAGTGGAAAAGGAAATTAAATCTGCAGAAAAGGAAATAGATATCTTAAAAGAACAACTGAAAATAATTAACAGACATTAACACTCATGAATTTTGAGTTAGTCTCCAATTTCTCCCCTAGGGGTGATCAACCACACGCCATTAAGCAATTAATAAATGGCTTGAAAAAAAAAGAAGAATTTCAAACGCTTTTGGGCGTAACAGGCTCTGGGAAGACTTTCACCATTGCCAATGTAATACAAGAGGTAAATAGACCTACTTTGGTGCTAAGCCATAACAAAACCTTAGCAGCACAACTTTATAGTGAATTCAAACAATTCTTTCCAAATAATGCAGTAGAATATTTTGTTTCTTATTATGATTACTACCAACCAGAGGCCTATATTCCAAGCACTGGAACTTATATTGAAAAAGATCTTTCAATAAATTCAGAAATTGAAAAATTACGTCTAAACACTACCTCTGCCTTACTTTCTGGGCGTAAAGATATAGTTGAAGAATCTCCTACAGCATTAACATTTAT
>CAYZIA010000003.1:0-39408 GCA_964478325.1 uncultured Weeksellaceae bacterium | reverse complement strand
CAGTAATAGAAATTTTATCTTCTGCTTCTACCGCAATTCTTAAAAGAGAGTCTTCTTTAGATTTTCTAAACGAAAGCTCCCCTTCTAAAGTGCTATTAGCAGAGGGCTCCTCTGTTTGTATAGCAATAGGATCTTCTCCATTTACAATTGCAGAGATATTTTCTAGGTATAGCTCGTTTTCTAACAATTTTTTTTCTAAAGAATCAGTTTTAAGAGTTATAGCAATCAACTCTTTATGCAAATGGCCACTTGCTTTTCCTGGAATAAACTCGTTCATAGGAGTGTAACCAACAAGTAATAGAAAAAAAACAAATAACAAAACTCCTCCAAAAGAAAAAAGAGAAAGCATTTCTAGAGTCGAAAAACGAATTGAAACCCGCTCTTCAAGGGTGTTATCGTTCATTACAATTAAACGAAACGTATCCTTTAATCTGCTTAAAAATGTAATATCATTTTTTTTCTTCATAATAAAGAGCAAATATCCAAAAAATAAAAATTCTCCATAGCTGAAAACATACCAAAAAATAAAATAATTTTGTGCAAAATTAGTTTAATTGCTGTAAATGAATTTAACAAAGAAAAATAAAGCCAAAAAATTACTAATATTAGTTACACTTACTCTAGTAATCTCTTCTTGTTCTACAAAAAAGAATAATTTCATGAATAGGAATTATCACAGAACCACAACAAAATATAATAGTTATTTTAATGGAAACGAAAGTTTAAAGGCGGGAATAAGAAAATTAAAAGAAAACTATAAAGATGATTTTTCGCAAATTATTCCAGTTTTTAAAATGGGGGATTTAACTAAAGACCAAACCATTCATCCTTATATGAACAAAGCCATCGAAAAAGGATCAATTGCAATTCAAACCCACTCCATGAACATAAAAGGAAGAGAGTATAATAAATGGATTGACGACAATTATTTTATGATTGGCAAGGCGTATTTTTATAAAGGAGAATTTGATGAGGCAATAAAAACATTTAATTATATAAAAGAAAGTTATAAAAGGGCTCCAATAAAATATGATGCAGCGCTTTGGCTTGCAAGATGTTTTTCAGAAAAAGAAGATTTTGTGGCTGCTGAAATGGAATTAGATGAGCTGCAAACTGACAGAAAATTTCCAGAAAAATTAGATGATCAGCTAGCAGTTATACTTGCAGATTTTTACCTAAAACAAGAAAATTATATTTTAACATTAGACGAACTAAGCACTGCGTGTAAACTGATTAAAAAAAGAAAAAATAAAACAAGATTCTATTTTATTTTAGCACAACTAAATCAAAAACATCAAAACTACAAAAAAGCAAGCGGGTATTATCAAAAGGTGATAAATGCAAATCCGGAATATGAAATGGTTTTTAATTCGAAAATAAATAAAGCGCAATGTGTACAAGGCCACAGCAAGCAATCTGAAAAAGTTCGATCAGAACTAATGAAAATGATAAAAGATGATAAAAACAAAGAATATTTAGATCAAATATATTACGCTATTGCTAAAATGGATTTAGTGCAAGAGGATAGTGTTTTAGCAATAGAAAATTTTAAACTTTCTGCTGAAAAAAGTGAATTTAATGATGTGCAAAAAGCTCGCTCATTTTTAGAATTGGCCAAAATATATTATGTTAAATCAGATTATATGAACTCTTCCGTTTTTTACGATAGCACTATTATTTTTATGGACTCAGAACACAAAGAGTATAATCAAATAAAAGAAAAGCAATTGTTGCTTGCCGAGCTTGCTGGCTATATAAACACTATAAATCTACAAGATAGCCTGCAAATACTAGCGGGACTTCCAGAGGGGAAGCTTAATCAAGTAATAAATCAGCTCATAGCGGCTGAACAAAAAAAGGAATTAGAGAAAAAACAACAGGAGAGACAAAGGGCAAGTCAAAGGTTTGAAAGTAATAGTATTGGAGGAAGAGAAAATAATTTCGGACAGAAAACAAGCGGAGGAAGGTGGTATTTTTACAATCCAGCAACCCTTAGTTTTGGATATTCAGAATTTGTAAAAAAATGGGGGAAAAGAAAAAACGAAGACGATTGGAGAAGAAGTGATAAAAAAATATCAACAGAACTAGAAAATGACTCTACTGCACAAAATCAAGAAGGAAGAGAGAGGTTAGCCAACAAAAAAGATACTAAATATTATAAAGAGATAATCCCACTTACAAAAGAAAAAATGGAGGCGTCTCACCTTTTAATAATGGAAGCGCTTTTTCAAGCAGGGATAATTTATAAAAGCTATTTAAACGAAAACAAAAAAGCAATAAAAATGTTGACCGAACTTTGCGAAAGATATCCTCAAAACAAAAACCATTCGCCTCTTGCGCTGTATAATTTATATGTTATTTACATAGATCAAAGTCAAAATAAAAAAGCAGAAAACTGTAAGGCCCAATTACTATCTAATTTTCCAGAAAGTAAATACAGCAAGTTATTAAATCAGCCAAATTATTTAGCAAATATTGAAAAACGCAAAAAAAACCAAAAAGAACATTATGAAAACACACTGCTTTTATACAACAAAAAAAATTACACAGCAGTTATTTTAGAATGTGATTCCATTTTAATTAAAACAGAAAACAAAGAGCTAAAATCAAAATATGATTTACTAAAGGCTTTAGCGATAGGTAAAAGCAATGATAGTATAAATTTCAAAAAAGAACTTGTAAAAATCGTTAAAAACTATCCAGAGTCAGAGGTTAAAATTAAAGCAGAAGAAATCATCGCGCTTTTGGAAAATCCAGAAAAAATGCTAAAAATAAACAAAGAAATAGAAAGAGGAACGCCTTATATTTTTGAGCAAGCTGAAGCACATTATTTTATGCTTATTATGCCAAAAGAACAAACGGATGTTAATTTCATCAAAACCCTGCTTTCGGATTATCATAGTAAGCAATATAGTATAGAAACATTTGAAATTACAGCGACACTTCTCGGCCAAGATAGACATCTTATTATGATAAAAACATTTGAAAATAGTAGTTTAGCTGCAGATTACTATAAAGATTTTGCTAGTGCAAGCAAGGTGAATAATGAGCTATCGAAAACAGAGAGTCAAAAGCTAATCATTTCTGCACAAAATTTTCAGCATTTTTTCAAATATCAAGACATAGAAAAGTATTATGAGTTTTTTATAAATAATTATTTGACGGAACTCAGTAATTGAATAATAAATTATTACATTTGTCCATCTAAAGCAAGTACTCATGTTTACAAATAAAAAAGAAATGAATAAAGAAAACGAAACCTCTGGAGCTGTAAATATTATTGGAATTGGCACTATTATTACAGGCGACATTCAATCAAAGGGAGATATAAGAATTGATGGCACATTAAAAGGAGCAGTCAAAACAAGCGGAAAGGTTGTGGTGGGGGAAGCTGGAATAATTGAAGGCGATGTAGAATGTAATAATGCAGATATTGCAGGCTCACTTAATGCCAAAATATCAGTTGAACAGCTACTCTCACTTAAAGGAACTGCAAAGCTTACTGGAGACTTGGTGACTAATAAATTAGCTATTGAGCCAGGAGCAGCATTTACAGGGCATTGCAGTATGGGGGCGGTTATTAAAGACATTAAGCATGTCGAAAAAACAGGATCAAAAGAAAAAACGGCTTAAAAACTATGTCCGTTTTTCTTCCCTAACTCTTCAGATGGGAATTATTATTGCTGGGGGTGCGTATCTTGGCAAGTATTTAGATTTGCAATCCGAAAATCAAGCCCCAATCTTTACTATTATCTTTTCGCTTCTTGCTATTTTTATTGCGCTATATATAAGCTTGAAAGGAATGATCAAAAAATGAAAAAGTTAAAATCATTTCTTATTTTTTTAGCAATTTGTACCCTACACATTCTTATTTCAGAGTTTTTATTAAAACTGGAGATCAATTTATTTTTGATTAAAAGCTATTTCTTGTTGTTTTTACTTTCTCTCTTTTCAACAGGATATATATATATACTAAACAAGTTCAAAAACAAATCCCCCTTTTTTTTACTTTTCATCAATATTATAAAAATTATAGCTTGTATTTTATTTTTGCTTCCAATTATACTCGATAAAACAGAGATGACTACTTATTATATTCTGCATTTTTTCATTGCTTATTTTATTATATTAATAAAGGAGGTGAGGGAAAACTATATATTAGTTGAATACTAGAATAATTTCTAAAAAGAATATAAAAAGATTTTACAGTTCAATTTTTTATTTAATTTTGCGCCCGAATTTTAAGAGCATTAAAAACATGTTAAAAATCAAGCTAAAAACATTATTTTTAGTACTTATATTTTCCAGTGCTTTTTTTTCAGAATTAAAAGCAGCACATACTGATACAAGCGATTTAACAGAAGCATATGATCCAAAGCCAATGATTATGCACCATGTTTTAAATGCGCATGAATGGCATTTGTTTGATTATAAAGATAATGAGGGGAAATCACATCCTGTCTCTATTCCTCTTCCAATTATTCTTTTTACAGAGGGGAGTATAGATGTTTTTTTATCAAGCGATTTCAAGCATGGGCAGGTAGCTGTGAAAAAAGGAGACAGGACATACATGCTCGATGAACATGAGCATATTCATGAATTAAGTGGAGCGTCTATTATTGACGTTTCAATTACGAAAAATGTAGCATCAATGCTAATCTCTGTATTGCTACTCCTACTATTGCTTAAATCAACAGCTAAAGGGTATAAAAGAAATAAATACGCTCCCAAAAGAATACAGGCTTTTTTAGAGCCACTTATTCTTTTTGTGAGAGATGATATAATTAAGGCCAACATAGGTCCGAAATACGAAAGATATACATCATTTTTATTAACCGCGTTCTTTTTTATTTTGATTAATAATTATATGGGATTATTACCTGGTGCAGCAAACGTAACAGGTAATATATCGGTTACTCTTGTGCTTGCGATGTTTACTTTTGTTATTACAACTTTTTCTGGAAACAAAAACTATTGGAAACACATTTTTAATCCCCCAACACCACTACTCTTAATGCCGATCATGGTTCCAATTGAGATTTTTGGAGTATTTACCAAGCCTTTTGCTCTTATGATTAGGCTATTTGCAAATATCACAGCAGGACACATAACAATATTGAGTTTAATCTCTTTGATATTTATGGTGCAATCACAATCAGGAAATGGCGCTGCTTTTGGTGTTGCCCCACTTTCAGTATTATTTGTACTTTTTATAATGTTTATTGAATTATTAGTTGCTTTTTTACAAGCGTATATATTTACATTGTTGTCAGCTGTATTTATAGGGCTGGCCGTAGCAGAAGATCATTAATTATTAACAAATTTGTTTAACTAAAAATTATTTAAAATGGAAGAAATAAAAGGAATTGCAGCAATTGGTGCCGGCTTATCAGCTGTTGGAGCAGGTATTGGAATCGGATTAATTGGAGGAAAAGCTCTTGAGGCAATGGCTCGTCAGCCTGAACATTCAGGAATGATTCAAACCAATATGTTTATTACCGCCGCTCTTGTAGAGGGAGTTGCGCTATTTGGCTGTGTTATTGCTCTTATGCAGGCGGCATAATAACCAATTAATCTTCTGTTAACAGAGGATTAATAAAAAACATAAAATTATGGAACTAGTAACACCAGAGATAGGGTTAATATTTTGGACTATAGTAGTATTTTCGCTTTTACTTATTGTATTAAAAAAATATGCATGGAAGCCAATTTTAAGTGCAGTTGATGAAAGAAATAAAAGTATTGAAGACGCATTAAGAGCGGCAGACAAAGCAAAAGAAGAAATGCTTTCTCTTAGCGCAGACAATGAGCGGATACTAATGGAAGCAAAAAAAGAAAGAGACACGATTTTAAAAGAAGGAAGAGACATTAAGGAGAGTATTATAGCGGAAGCGAAAGATAAAGCAAAGGTAGATGCTGAGAAAATATTAACAACAGCAAAGGAGCAAATTATAAATGAAAAAATGAAGGCAATAACTGAACTAAAAAATCAAGTAGCTAACCTTTCAATTGAAATTGCAGAGAAAATTCTGAAATCAGAATTACAAGATTTAAATAAGCAAAAAGAATTAGTTACAAAAGCAATTGCGGAGAAAGACTTAAATTAGAACTAAATAATGAAACAAACCCGGGCTACATTACGCTATGCAAAATCTTTATTTAACCTTGCCATTGAGCAAGATATTTTAGAGAAATGTAGAGAGGACATGCAGTTTGTAGCAGACATTTGTGCTAGCAGTAAAGATTTATCATTACTGCTTAAAAGCCCAATTATTAAAACAGATCAAAAACTTTCTATTTTTAAAGAGATATTTTATAACAAAATGAATGAAGTAAGCATAAATTTTGTTAATATTATTACAAATAAAAAAAGAGAATCTATTTTAGAAGGAATTGCAAATAGCTTTATCGCACTATACAGAGCACATAAAAACATTGAATCGGCTACCATTACAACCTCTTTCCCACTTGATGAAACTTTAAAAAAAGAAATAACAGATTTTATTAAAACTCATGGAGAAACAGAGGTAGATTTGACAGAAAAAGTAGATGAAACAATAATTGGAGGAGCAATTATAAGAATGGGAGACAAACAATTGGACGCTAGCGTGAAAAAATCAATAGTAGAATTAAAACAAACATTTAGTAAGAATCTTTATATAAAGGACTTTTAAAAACAAAAATTATGGCAGAAGTAAAACCAGCTGAGGTATCAGCAATTTTAAGACAACAATTAGCCGGACACAAGTCAAAGGCAGAATTACAAGAGGTTGGAACTGTATTACAAGTAGGAGATGGTATTGCTAGAATTTATGGCCTAACAGACGTTCAGTCTGGGGAATTAATAGAATTTGAAAGCGGACTAAAAGCAATTGTTCTAAACCTTGAAGAAGACAATATTGGAGCAGTTCTCCTGGGCCCTTCAAAAGGGATTAAAGAAGGAGAGGTTGTAAAACGAACCAAAAGAATTGCCTCTATAAATGTAGGTGAAGGCATGTTGGGAAGAGTTATTGATACTCTTGGAGAGCCAATTGATGGAAAAGGGCCAATTAAAGGAGAAACTTTTGAGATGCCAATTGAAAGAAAAGCACCAGGAGTTATCTTTCGCCAACCAGTAAACGAGCCACTACAAACAGGTATTAAAGCAATTGATGCAATGATTCCAATTGGAAGAGGACAAAGAGAATTGGTAATTGGAGACAGACAAACAGGGAAAACAGCTGTTGTTGTTGACACCATTATCAATCAAAAAGAATTTTACGATAAAGGAGAGCCAGTATTTTGTATCTATGTTGCGATTGGACAAAAAGCTTCAACAGTTGCAGCATTGGCTAAAAAATTAGAAGATGCTGGAGCGCTTGCTTATACTGTTATTGTATCTGCAAATGCATCAGACCCTGCGCCAATGCAATTTTACGCACCACTTGCTGGAGCTGCAATTGGAGAATTTTTTAGAGATACTGGCCGTCCAGCACTTATTGTATTTGATGATTTATCAAAACAAGCGGTAGCATATCGTGAAGTATCTTTATTGCTTAGAAGACCTCCAGGCCGAGAAGCATATCCAGGAGATGTATTTTATTTACACTCAAGATTATTAGAAAGAGCTGCAAAAGTGGTGAATGATGATGAAATTGCTGCTCAAATGAATGATTTGCCAGAATCTTTAAAGGGAAAAGTAAAAGGTGGAGGCTCATTAACTGCACTTCCGATTATTGAAACCCAAGCAGGGGATGTTTCTGCATATATACCAACAAACGTAATTTCAATTACCGATGGGCAGATTTTTTTAGAATCGGATTTATTTTTATCGGGAGTTCGTCCAGCAATTAATGTGGGGATTTCAGTTTCTCGTGTGGGAGGAAATGCACAAATTAAATCAATGAAAAAAATTGCGGGAACACTTAAATTAGATCAAGCGCAATATAGAGAATTAGAAGCCTTTGCAAAGTTTGGGTCAGATTTGGATGCTGCAACTACTGCTATTATTGAGAAAGGGAAAAGGAATGTGGAAATTCTAAAACAAGGGCAATATTCTCCACTTAGAGTAGAAGAGCAAGCAGCTATTATTTATTGTGGGACCAATGGCTTATTAATGGATGTCCCGGTAAATAAAATTAGGGTATTTGAAACAGAATTCATTTCTTTTATGTGTGAAAAACACCAAAATATTTTGAATGATTTAGCGGCAGGGAAATTGTCAGATGAAATTACTTCAACTCTAGAAAAAATAGCTGCTGATCTTACAAAAAAATACGCAAAATAATTTATGGCAAACCTTAAGGAAATACGAAATAGGATTTCTTCAGTTGAATCAACCATGCAGATTACTTCTGCTATGAAAATGGTATCTGCTGCTAAGTTAAAAAGAGCACAAGATGCAATTGTTCAACTAAGGCCTTACGCTAATAAATTAACTGAAATGCTTGTAAATTTAAGTGCAAGCCTGGACAGTGCAGATGGAAATGATTTTTCAAAAGCAAGAGAAGTAAAAAATATTCTTTTTGTGAGTATAACTTCTAACAGAGGACTTTGTGGCGGATTTAATTCCAATATTATCAAACAAACTACTTCGCTGATAAATAATGAATATAAGAATTGTAATGCGGCTATTATTTCTGTAGGGAAAAAGTCATCTGAATATTTTTCTAAAAATGAATTTAATGTAATTAATACGCATGATGATTTGTATAATGACATCACATTTGAAAGAGTTGTAGAAATTGCTGAAACTATAATGAGCGCTTTCACTCAAGGTAAATATGACAAGGTAGTACTTATTTATAATCAATTCAAAAATGCAGCCACTCAAATTGTGATGAAAGAAAACTATTTGCCAGTTCAAACATTAAATGACGAAAATGCAAGTATTGGAGATTATATTTTTGAGCCCTCAAAAGAAGAAATAGTTCAAGAGTTAATTCCAAAATCTTTGAAAACCCAACTCTTCAAAGCGATATTGGATTCCTATGCTTCTGAACATGGCGCAAGAATGACTGCAATGCATAAAGCGACTGATAATGCGAATGACTTAAAAGACGATCTTACCCTATTTTATAATAAAGCAAGGCAAGCTGCTATTACTGGTGAAATTTTAGAAATTGTTGGTGGTGCAGAAGCATTAAACGACTAAAATCAAAATAAATAAATTTGTTCAACCCCCCGCTATTGATGGGGGGGGTTCTTTTAGAACCATTTGAAAACTCTATATTTGTATTAAATACTAAAAAGATGAACTACAATAATATTTTGACCGAGAATAGGAATTCAATTACATATATTACGATTAATAGACCAAAACAACTTAACGCTTTAAATACAGAAACTATAGATGAATTAAATAATGCAATTTTATTAGCAGAAAAGGATAAGCTAGTTAGATGTATAATAATTACTGGATCTGAAGATAAAGCTTTTATAGCGGGCGCTGACATTAAAGAATTTACTAATTACTCAAAAAAAGAAGGAGAAGAATTAGCAAGAAAAGGGCAAGAACTTTTGTGTGACTTAGTTGAAAATTGCGGAACGCCAAGCATTGCTGCAATTAATGGTTTTGCACTTGGAGGTGGTTTAGAATTAGCTATGGCTTGTCACATCAGAATATCTTCTAGAAATGCAAAAATGGGTTTGCCAGAGGTTTCTTTGGGAGTTATTCCTGGGTATGGAGGTACTCAAAGACTGGCTAATTTAGTAGGTAAAGGAAAGGCAATGGAGATGATTACAACTGCCGGAATGATCTCGGCGGAAGAGGCAAAAAGTTGGGGATTAATAAATCATTTTTGCAAACAAGAAGAACTTCTTCCTCTTGCAGAAAAAATAGCATTAAAAATCATGAGGAACTCTCCAATGGCAATAAGAAGAGCAATAAAAGCTGTAAATGCAGGATTTAAAGATGGACTAAATGGTTTTGAAGTGGAGAAAAAAGAATTTGGAAATTGTTTTGAATCGGAAGAATTCAAGGAAGGAACAAAGGCATTTTTAGAAAAAAGAAAAGCAAATTTTTAATAGTTGAATCCCTTAAAACAATTAGCTGGACAAACTGCTATTTATGGCTTAAGCAGTATAGTTGGGCGTTTGCTTAACTATTTATTAGTTCCGCTTTATACTCGTTATTTTATTCCAGCAGAATACGGAGTAGTTACCGAACTTTATGCATATGTTGCTTTTTTGGTAATTATCCTTACCTATGGCCTAGAAACTGCTTTCTTTCGTTTTTCACAAAAGAAATATGATAAAGACTTGGTATATTCAACTAGTTTAATATCTCTTATTATTAGCTCAATTTTATTTGTATTTATAATGATTTCTTCTCAGCAAACCATTGCCAATTGGCTTGAATACCCTCAAAATCCAGAGTATGTAATGTGGTTTGCTTTAATTATTGGGCTTGATGCAGTTTCATCTATTTCATTTGCAAAGCTTAGGGAAAAAGAGCAGGCGGCTCGTTTTGCACTTGTTCGTCTAGTGAATATTTTTATTAATATTGGACTTAATCTTTTCTTCATTATTTATTGTCCTTATGCTTTGGAGAACGGCTTGCCTACTACTGATTTTGTAAATTCAATTTATGATCCTAAAGTTGGAGTGGGATATATTTTTATTTCTAATCTTTTTGCAAGCGGGGTTACCATTTTAATGCTTTTACCAGAGATGATAAAAAGTAGTTGGGGATTTAATATAATGCTTTGGAAGAAAATGATGTGGTATGCATTACCACTTTTAGTAGCAGGCCTTGCTGGCATGACAAACGAAACGATTGATAGAATTTTATTAAAACAACTTTTGCCACAGGGGATAGATAAAATGGCAGCAATTGGTGTATATGGGGCCTTTTACAAAATATCTATTATTATGATCTTGTTTATACAAACGTTTCGTTTTGCAGCAGAGCCATTCTTTTTTTCACAAGAAAAACAACACAACTCTCGAAAAATATATGCGGATGTGCTTAAGTATTTTGTCATTTTAGCATCATTAATTTTTTTATCGGTAATGCTTTATTTAGATGTTGTTAAGCATTTTATTGGGAGCTCTTTCCATAGTGCAGAGGGGATAGAAATTGTTCCTATTTTATTGATGGCAAATCTTTTTTTAGGGATTTATTACAATCTTTCTATTTGGTATAAATTAACTGAAAAAACTGGATACGGCGCAATTCTTGCTATTTTTGGGGCAATAATTACCCTAATATTAAATATCATACTTATTCCAAGAATTGGATTTATTGGGTCTGCATGGGCTACATTATTTTGCTATTTTAGCATGATGATAGGATCTTTTTTAATAGGAAGAAAACATTATTCAATTCCTTATGACTTGAAAAGGATAGCTAGTTATATATTCCTTTCTTTTGCACTATATAAAATAAGTGCCTATTTTGAAAGCTCTATGCTACTAAATACGATTTATTTATTTGTATTTATCATAGCAGTTTTTATTTTAGAAAAATCAAAAAAAGAAGTAATTTCCGAGCCTGAATTATTTGACTAAAAAATGAGAGTAAACATTGTAAATAAATCAAAACATAAGTTACCCCATTATGCCACTACTCAGTCTGCCGGAATGGATTTAAGGGCAAACTTAGAGGAGCCCATATTATTAAACCCTTTACAAAGAACACTAGTAAAAACAGGTCTTTTTATCGAATTGCCAATTGGTTATGAAGCTCAAGTTCGCCCAAGAAGTGGCTTGGCTTTAAAAAAAGGAATAACAGTTCTTAATTCTCCCGGGACTATTGATGCTGACTATAGAGGAGAAATTGGCGTTATTCTAGTAAACTTGTCGGATGAAGAATTTGTAATTGAAGATGGAGAAAGAGTAGCACAAATGGTAATTTCAAAACACGAACAAGTTGATTGGAAAGAAGTAGTAGAGTTAGTAGAAACAAAAAGAGGTGTTGACGGATTTGGTAGCACTGGTGTAAAATAAAAAATATAGCAAAAAATGAAAATAATTATTCCAATGGCTGGAAGAGGATCTCGCCTTAGGCCTCATACACTTACTATCCCAAAACCACTAATTCCAGTTGCAGGTAAGCCAATTGTACAATGGCTTGTGGAAGACATTGTAATGGTTTGTGGAAAAAAAATAGATGAAATTGCTTTTGTAATTGGCGATTTTGGAAAAGAAGTAGAAGAGAGTTTAATAAAAGTGGCAGAAAGATTAGGCGCAAAAGGAAGCATTTATTATCAAAATGAACCGCTAGGAACTGCACATGCTATTTTGTGCGCAAAGGATTCGTTAAAAGGGAATTGTGTAGTGGCTTTTGCTGACACATTGTTTAAGGCAGATTTTACTTTAGATAGTAAAAAAGACGGTATTATTTGGGTGAGTCAAATTGACGACCCCTCTTCTTTTGGCGTAGTGAAATTAAATGATGAAAATATCATTACCGATTTTGTAGAAAAACCAGACACTTTCGTTTCCGACTTAGCAATTATTGGGATTTATTATTTTAATGATGGTGGATATTTAAAAAATGAATTACAATACCTTTTGGACAATAACATAAAAGAAAAGGGAGAATTTCAACTTACTAATGCGCTTGAAAACATGAAAAATAAAGGAACGAAATTTTCTTCTGGAAAAGTGGATGAATGGTTAGATTGTGGGGATAAAGATGCGACTGTTTTTACTAATCAAAGAGTATTAGAACATAATAAAAATAATATTTCTAATTCAGCAAGTATCGAAAATTCAGAAATAATAGAGCCTTGTTTTATAGGAGAAAATGTAAAAATTAAAAATTCCAAAATAGGACCTCACGTTTCTATTGGCAGTAATACACAAATTGAAAATAGTAGTATTATAAAAACAATTATTCAAAATAATAGCGTTATTATTAATGCAAAACTTAACAACTCTATGCTTGGGAATTTAGTAAGTTTTAATGGTAAAAATACCCAGCAAGAGGTTAGTATTGGAGATTTTTCAGAAATAAAATAATAAATGAACAAGAGGATTTTGATTATATTATGCTTTTTAAGCATACAAACTTTTGCGCAATGGGAAAGCTATTATCCAGAAGGGACAAAAAGAAAAACTTCTAAAAAAGAGAAAAATAAAAATAGTGAAGAGGACAACGCTAAATTCAAATTTAATACTCATTTTTATAATGCTCTTAGCTTAAAATCCTTAGAAAAATATGAAGAAGCTCTTTTAGAATTTGAAAAATGTATTAGTATAATTCCAGAAAATTCTGTGCCATTTTATGAATCAGCTATCATTTGCCAAAAATTTTTACAACCCGAATCAGCTTTAGAGTTCTCCAAAAAAGCATACTATTTAAATAAAGAAAATATTTGGTATCAATTGCTTTATGCTGAGCTTTTAGCTATCAGTGGGCAGAACGTAAAAGCTGCTATTATCTACAAGCAAATGATAAAAAAAAGCCCTGGAAATGAGGAATATTATTATTTATTGGCAGACAACTATATTTACTCTAGGAAATTTCTAGAGGCAATCAAAATTTATAATCAATTAGAAAAACATAAAGGACTAGATAAAAATATCATCATTCAAAAACAGAAATTATATCTAGAAAAAAATGATTTAGAAGGAGCTATTTCTGAAATTAAAAAGCTAATTAAAATAAACCAAAATGATATTAATGCTTACGAAACTTTATCTGAATTATATCTTTTAAATAACGAAAAAGAAAAAGCTTTTGAGGTATTTAAAAAGATTTTGCAGCTCGATCCTGAAAATGCTAAAATTCATTTAACTTTAGCAGATTATTACAGAGAAGAAGGTAATAATGAAGAGTCATACAAACAGCTAAAAGCTGCATTTTCAAGCATTAAACTTTCTGTTGAGACAAAGGTAAGTATACTTATTTCATATTATCCTTTGGCTGATTTTTCAGAGCAAATGAAAAATCAAGCGATGGAGCTTTGCGAAATTTTGGTAGAAATACATAAAAGAAATCCAATAGCACATGCTATTTATGGGGACTTTTTATATCAGAATGGCCAAAACAAAAAAGCAAAAATACAATATAAAAAAGTGATTGAGCTGGACGAAAATAAACCTCAAGTTTGGAGCCAATTATTATTTATAGAATCGGAACTTGGCAATTATAAAGAGCTGGAAAGAGATAGTGAAAAAGCCTTCCAACTTTTTCCAACAAATCCAGTTTATTATTTTTTCAATGGGATAGCCAATTCTCAAATTGAAAACCATAAAAAAGCAATAATTTCTCTTGAAATGGGCTTAGAATTTCTTGTAGAAAACAATGCTCTTTTAGTACAATTTTACTCCACGCTTGGAGATAACTATCATTCTTTAAATGAGCATCAAAAATCTGATTCACTTTATAATTTAGCACTTGCTATTGAGCCAGACAATGTGCAAGTATTAAATAATTTTAGCTATTATCTTTCTCTTAGAAATCATAATTTAGATAGAGCAATTGAGATGTCTAAAAGAAGCAATGAATTATCCCCAGATAATGCCTCGTTTCAAGATACTTATGCTTGGATTTTATATCAAAAAAAAGAATACAAACAAGCAAAAATATGGCTTGAAAAAGCATATGAAAATGGGGGTAAAAATAGCCCAGTAATTACTGAGCATTTTGGAGATATTTATTTCAAATTGGGGGATAAAATTCAAGCTCTTATTTTTTGGGAAAAAGCAAAAGAGTTGGGAAAGGGATCAAAATTTTTAGATAAAAAAATAGCTGAAAAAATGCTTTATGAATAAACAATCGATATTTCTGATTTTAGGGATTTTTTTCATTATAGCATGTAATGTAAAAAGAAGAACGATAAATAATATTACTACACCACTAAATTCTGCAAAAACTCTTATTAGTATAGTGGTTGCCAATGATAAATCCCCAGACTGGCTATCGCTTAAAGGGAAAATACACTTAGAAAAACAAGGACAAAAAATAAACTTTTCAACTGATATTCGTATCAGAAGAGATAGTGCTATTTGGATGTCAGCTAGTGGGCCTTTTGGTATAGAGCTTTTTAGAGTTGTGCTAACTCCTGACAGTATATTTTATATGAACATCTCAAAATCTACCTTTAGAAAACAGCCAATTTCTTATCTTCGTCAGCAGATAAAAACAGAAATATCTTTTCAGCAAATTCAAAAAATGTTTTTTGGAACCCCTAATATCAAAAAAGGTAAGTATAGTTTCTTAAAAACCGAAAAAGAATATATAATTTCTGCAAAAAATAAAACAAAAGGAGCAATTTCATTTAATATAGATAAAGAGAGCTTTAGAATTATTGAAGGGAGCTATTTTAAAAATAAAGATGAACACTTTAAATTTAATCTAACTAATTATGTTCTTACAAAAACAAACTTTCTCATTCCTAAAAATGTATTACTTGATGTACGAGCAAGAGATAATTTTTTAGTCAAACTTACTCATTCTAAAATCAAAACGAACAAAAAATTAAAAATGCATTTTTCTATTCCAAAAAGCTATGCTGAAGCTCAGTAAACAGATTATATTTATAGCGATTATTTTATTTGCTATACCTGTTTTTTCACAAAACAAAAAAGCATTACAAGAAAAAAGAGAGCAAATAGACAAGGACATAAAATACACTAATAAGCTTTTAAAGAAAACAAAAAAGGACAAGGAAAAGTCTTTGGAATATTTAAAGGTACTAAGTACACAATTAAAAAATAGAGAAGAACTTTTACAAATGCTAAATATTGAAATCAGTTTTATTGAAAAGCAAATTGGGGAAACCACAATAAAAATAGTTGAAAATCACAAAATAATAGAAGAGAAAAAAAAGGAATTAATAAAATTGAAAGAAGACTATGCAAAAATGATTTATTACACTTATAAGAATAAGCATTCTCTTGATAGCTGGGGTTTCATTTTTTCTTCTAAAAGCTTTAATCAGGCATATAAACGACTTAAATATTTGAAGCAATATACTCAGCATAGAAAAATACAAGCAGAAATAATTATAAGGACAGAAGAAGAGCTCAAAAAAGAGATAGCAGATTTGGAAAATCAGAAAATCAATTTACAAAAAGACAAAGAGAATAAAAAAGCACTTATAGGATCTAAGGAGATAGAAGTAAAAGAATTGGAAGTGCAAAAAACGGATAAAAAATCACTGATTAAAAAGCTGAAAAAATCCGAAAGTCGTTTCAAAAAAGAATTACAAAAACAACAGCTTGCTGCAAAAGAATTAGATGAAAAAATTAGAAAAATAATTGAAGAAGAAATAAAAAAAGAAAGGGCTAAAGAAAAAAAAGAAGGATTTACTCTAACACCTGAAGCAAAAAGAATCTCAGATAACTTTTTAGAAAATAAAGGAGCTCTTCCCTGGCCACTTGACAAAGGAATAATTGTGCAAGGATTTGGTAAACAACAACATGAAGTTTTCAAAAACATAGAAATCTACAATAATGGTATAGATATTGCTACTGATAAAGGCGCAAAGGTTAGGGCAGTTTTTGATGGGAAAGTATCCAGAATATTTTTCATTAAAGGAGAGGGGAAAGTAATTTTGATAAATCATGGCGAGTATTTTACCGTATATTCTGGTCTTACAGAGGTAAGCATTCAAATGGAAGAAAAAATATATTCTAAACAAGAAATAGGGACTGTAATGACAGATAAAAACAATCAAAAAACACATCTTCATTTTGAGATTTGGAAAAATTATGAAAAACAGAACCCTTCCCATTGGCTTTATAAGGCTCACTAATAAAGAAATTACTATTTTTGTGAATTAAACAAACCAATTATGAAATCAATATTATTATTTACAATGGGCGGAACAGAATGGCTAATAATTGCCTTGGTCATTCTTTTACTTTTCGGGGGAAAAAAGATTCCAGAATTAATGAAAGGATTAGGAAAAGGGATAAAGGAATTTAAAAGTGCTTCTAAAGAAGAGTCAAACGAAAATAAAGAAGATAATTAATTAAGCCAACCCATTGAATACTTATCGCTCTTTAAATAGCATAAAAAATGCTATAAAAGTTGGTGAAACTACTTGTCATAGCTTAATCCAATCGTACATTAAAAATATTGAAGACAATAAGTCCTTAAATGCTTTTATTGAAGTTTTTGATGAAGAGGCATTACAAACAGCAAAAAAAATTGACATCAAAATAGCAAAAGGAACTGCAGGAAAATTAGCAGGAATGGCAATTGGCATTAAAGATAATATTTGCTACAAAAATCATAAATCAGGAGCTGCTTCCAAACTATTAGAAGGATTTGAATCGCTTTATAGTGCAACAGTAGTTGATAGGTTGTTGGCGGAAGACGCAATAATTATTGGCAGATTAAATTGTGACGAATTTGGAATGGGAAGTGCAAATGAAAATTCAGTTTATGGACCATGTAAAAACCCAATTGATAATACAAAGGTAAGTGGCGGTTCTTCGGGAGGAGCAGCAACTGCAGTAGCAGCAAATCTTTGTTTGGCAGCACTTGGAAGTGATACGGGTGGCTCTATCAGACAGCCAGCATCTTTTTGTGGGAATGTTGGATTAAAACCAACTTATTCCAGAGTATCAAGGTTTGGCCTTATTGCTTTTGCTTCATCATTTGATCAAATAGGACCAATTACAAATACAGTAGAAGATGCTGCAATTATATTAGAAGTAATTGCAGGTGAAGATGATTTTGATAGTACGGTCTCTACTAAAAAAGTAGAAAAGTATAGCCAAATTTTAGAGGATAAAAAAACTTTGAAGCGAATTGCCTATTTCCCAGAATATTTGGAAAATGAGGCACTGGAAACAAATGTAAAATCTGCAATAGAAAATCAAATTCAACAATTAAAAAATAATGGACATTTAGTGGAGGCAGTTTCCTTTCCTTATTTGGATTATTTAGTGCCGACGTATTATTTAATTTCCACAGCTGAGGCATCTTCTAATTTAGCACGATTTGATGGCGTACACTATGGTTTTAGAAGTGCTGATGCAAATAGTTCCGAAACTACATATAGTAAAACAAGAACTCAAGGGTTTGGTAAAGAGGTAAAGAGAAGAATTATGCTTGGCACTTTTGTTCTAAGCGCTGGCTATCAGGATGCTTATTATACAAAAGCACAAAAAATGAGGCGACTGATTCAAAATAAAACCAATGAAATTTTAAAGGAATATGATTTTATTTTAAGCCCAACCACTCCTCATTCTGCATTTGAATTAGGTCAGAAAAAGAAAAATCCTATTGCTATGTATTTAGAAGATATTTATACTGTTTTGGCAAATTTAAGTGGGAATCCAGCTATTTCATTGCCTATTGCAAAGGATCAAGAGGACATGCCATTTGGCATACAGCTTATGAGCAAGCCATTTCATGAAGCTGAACTTTTAGCCTTTTCACACAATCTAATCAACAGTTTGTAGTTAAAAACTACAAAGAAACGCCTAGAAGTTCAATAAGATATTTCCGAGCTTTGTTCTTTGATTAGATTTGCAATGAAAAAAATAATACTAATTATATTATCAGTTTTGTTATTTCAATTTGCTTTTGCTGGCAATTCCTTAGCCGTCTCTTCTGATAGTACAAATTTTAAAAAAGAGATTGAACTTTCGTTAGAAGAAAAAGAGGAAAACGTAATAGAAAAACGCCTTAAAATTTTAAATGAAAAAAGTCCGATTGATTTGGTTTATAATTCCTATGTTGAAAATTCGATTAATGCTTACTTAGGTAGAAATAAAAAATTGGTATCTAGAATGTTGTGTTTGGCACCAAAGTATTTCCCTATGTTTGAAGCATTCCTGGACAAATATGATATCCCATTAGAGTTTAAATATTTAGCAATTGTAGAATCAGCATTGAACCCAAGAGCTCGTTCTCGTTCTGGGGCAAGGGGATTGTGGCAATTTATGTATACTACAGGTAAACAATATAACTTAAATGTCACCTCTTATTTTGACGAAAGACAAGATCCTTTAAAGTCAACTGAGGCAGCTTGTCAGTATTTTGCAAAGCTTTATGAAATGTTTGGTGACTGGAATTTGGTTTTGGCAGCATATAATGGCGGGCCTGGCTATTTAACAAGGCTTATGACTAAAACGGGACTATATGATTATTGGGAATTACGTCCCTATTTAAGAAGGGAAACAAGAGGATATGTTCCGGCATTTGTCGCTGTAAATTATGTAATGAATTATTATAAAGAATATGGAATTGAAATTCAAACGCTAGAAAATCCAATGATTGAAACCGATACCATCACCCTTAAAATGCAAATGGATTTTTCTGTCCTATCTGAACTTATTTGTCTTCCAAAAGAAACAATAGCTCAATTAAATCCAAGCATTACCAAAAAGATTTTTCCAAAAAACACCAATATAACACTCCCAAAAAATGTTATGTTAGATTTTGTGATTAACGAGCAAGCAATATATACATTTGTTGAGGCAGTAAAGCAAAAAGAAATTTTACTAAATGAAAGCAGATTGGTATATGTAGTAAAATCTGGAGACTATTTAGGGAAAATAGCCAAAGAAAACGGGATGTCCATCACAGACATTAGAAAATGGAATAAATTAAAAAATGACAATCTTTCGATTGGCAAAAAGTTGGTATTATTTATAAAAGACGATTTTAAAACAACTGAGCAAAAAAAGATTGAGAATCCTGTTTATATAATAAAGCAAGGGGATACACTTTGGGATATAGCAAATAAATATGAAGGGATAAGTGTTGACGAATTAATCAAGCATAACAATTTAAACCCTAATCAATTAAAACCAGGCGAAAAGATACTTCTTCCTACGGGATAATATAATGCGAAATCTACTTTTTGCTTTTTCTTTTCTTTTTCTACTTTCTTGTAATGAAGCGAGAAAGACGCTCCCAAAATCAACAGGTTCAGGAAACGAAATTGTTTTAGTTATTTCAGATGCAATTTGGGATAAATATCCTTCAAAAGCGATTAAAGAAATTTTTACAGAAGATTATCCTGGCTTACAACAATCCGAATCATTTTTTAATATCATCAAAATAAATCCTGCCGATTTTTCTACTATATTCAAAACGCACCAAAACATAATTTTAATCTCTGAAACACAAAAACAAGGGCCAACAAAAGATTTATGGGCAAGGCCGCAATTGATAATTGGGATGCAATGGAATAATCAAGACAACGAGAAAGAATTTTTAAAAGAGTGTAAAAGGTATAGGGATATTTTTTATCAAAGTCAACTTAATAGATTAGCAGAAAAATTCACGAAAAAAAATCAAAACATAAAAAACAATTTTGGGATTCATGTAAAGATTCCTTCTGAATACACAATTATTATTGATAGCACAAATATTTTTTGGGCCACATTTAATCCTCAAAAAAGTGATTTAATAAAACAAATTATAGTTTTTAACTTAGAGGTGAATGAAATAAATTTTCAAGAGGATCTGATAAACAAAATAGATTCTGTTTTAGAAAGAACATTAAAAGGAAATAGGGCAAATAATTTTGTTCAAATAGAAAAGAGGTTTCCGCTAGAAGTTTCAAATAACACTTATAGAGGCCTTTGGAAAATGAATCAAGAATTTATGGGGGGTCCTTTTTTAATGAAAATCCACAAGAAAAATGAAGGAGAAATAATTGTCTCAATTGGAATAGTTTTTGCCCCAGGAAAACCAAAAAAACATTTTATGATAGAGATGGAAGCTCTTCTTTAATTTGGAAGGACAATCAATTTGTTCCTTGCTGTTCTAATCCCAACACCACTTATTTCATAAATGTAATAAGCAGAATGTAATTTAGAAATATCAATAAATTGATTGGAGGCTTCGATTTTTTCAGATAAAACAACTTGACCAGCTAAATTATAAATAGTCAAAATAAGAGTTTTATTTATAGCATTTTCAGGGGTTCTTAAAATAAAATAATTTTTTGCAGGATTCGGATAAGCATTTACATAAGAGATAAAATCGTTTGTAATTCCATTTGGTTGAGAGTGCAAAACACTTTCCCAAATTCCCCTACCATAAGTTGCAGCTCTAATTTTTCCTGCTCCATAGTGAATCTCTAGTTCATCCACTTGCACATTTGGAAGTCCTGTCATAAATGGTTGCCAATCACTCATACCATTATCTTTATGATATATTCCGACATCTGTTCCAATATACAAATCATCATTAGTTAAATCTTGAAAAACGATACAATTTACAGGTAGATTTGGCAAGTTTGAGCCAGAAATATTTAACCATGTATTCCCTCCATCTGTTGATTCATATACCTTATTCCCAGCAGTATAATTTGAACAAGTAACCCAAGCCCAATTAGGGTCATTTGCCGAAACAGTAACATCAGAAATAGAGTTTGGGAGGCCATTATCAATCCTATTCCAACTAACCCCCCCATTAAAAGTTACATATAATGTTGCGTAAGTAGCGGCATAAATTACATCTTGATCAGATGGAGCCAAAGCAATTATCTTCACGGAACCCATCTGATTGTTAGAAATAGAATCCCAAAAAGCGCCACCAGTTTTTGTGCAATAAACCTCATCATAACCAGCAACAACCATATTGTTATTTAATGGATGCATTTTGTAGGGTGTAACCCAGCTACCATCATAAGAAACAGGTTTAAAGTTTGACCAATTATTGCCTCCATCATAAGTTATTTTAAGACCTCCGTATTGAGAAGAAGAGTATATAATATCAGGATCGTAAGGGTCAATAATACATTCCATCCCATCAGAACCCCTTATTGCATCCCAGCCAGAAGACGAAAGTCTTTCAGTTCCATTATCTTGCGCTCCAGCTACTAAAATATCACTATTGCTTTTTGATATACCTAAACGATAAAACTGAGAAATTTCTAGACCATCACTAAGATCAATCCAGTCATTTAAGAAATCAACATATTTGTAAAAACCACCATCATTTCCTGCATATAAAACATCATTAATTGGATTGTATTCCAATGCGTGTTGATCTACATGCATATAAGCGTAACTACCACTGCCACTACTTGCTTCAATATTCCAGCTCTGTCCTCCGTCACTAGATTCCCATAGAGCTATTCCCCCAGCGTAAATAATATTTTCGTCATTAGGAGAAATTGCTAAACTCATATCGTACCAAGACTGCCCTCCTTCAGAAGTTCCATCTGTCTTTCTTCCTAAAATATTGCAACCAGTATTATAATCAGGGCAGTCAAACTGTGTAGACCAAGTATCTCCCATGTCTACTGATTTATAAAAACCATAAAAACCAGCATCTGAATTTGCAATAAGGGCATATATAACATCCGGATTATTTTTTGTGACACCAAGTAAAATTCTATCTAAACCACCAGTAGGCAAACCACCACCCAATATTGTCCATCCAGCCCCCCCATTTGTTGTTCTGTAAATTTTAGAAGCTCCACTTGAAGCATCCAATGCAGCATAAATTACAGAAGGATTATTTGGTTTAAATTCCACGTCCCTCATCCTTCCTGTAAGAGTACTATTCCATGTTGTTCCTCCGTCTGGGCTAATAGTAATTCCATTATTTGTAGCTGCCACCAAGCTATCAGGGAAATTAGGATTCATAATTAGCTTATTGATTCTTTTACTCTGATTAACTCCATAACTAAGACCAGTTGTATTCCATGTATTTCCTCCATCGGTACTTTTCAAAACTCCAATACTATATGTATCAGCACCATCTCCATCTCCAGTAGCAATGTACATTATTTGATTATTCACAGGGTGTATTACAATAGAAGAAATGCCCATAACTGGCAAATTATCAGTATTGGTAGTCCAATTACTTCCTCCATCTGTAGTTTTCCAAAGTCCGCCACCAGGTGACCCAATCCAAATAATATTAGGATCAAAAGGATCAAAAGCAATAGCATTTACTCTTCCGTTTCCCCTCTTTTTCCCATTAGATAAAATAATTGGAGTGTCAAAAGGGCCTAAAGGATGCCAATTCGATGAGGAAGAAATTTTAGAATTCATCATTTTTTCTTTTTCTTTTTCCCATTCTAAAAATAAAGCAGAAGAAGGAAAAATATCATTTTCTGGCATTCTTTTTTCTAAAAAGTACAAGGAACGAGCGTAGGGTTTGTAGCCATTCCCTTTTATATAGGGGTTTTTGGATTTGTAATCTTCAAAAGCCGAGATTTTATCAGCAAGTGTAGCATTTTCATTTTGTAGTAACAGTTGTTTTTCCCAAATTTGGGCAAAAGACAAATTAGCAAAAAGAATAGAACTAAACAACCATAATATATTTTTCATTTAGTAATGTATTAAAAATTAGAAGACAAAGATAATATTAAATTTCTACCACTTCCACTTAATCCAGAGGCAAATGTTTTATAATGAATATCCATAATATTTTCAACACCACAGCCAAATCTAAGGGAGTCATCGATTTTATATGTATAATGTAGGCTTAAAACATACCACATTGGGGTCCCATCAACTGTAGCTTCTTCCAAATTATCTACTCCAGAAATATCATAATCCTCTTCCTTTTTCCAAGCATTATACTTAGTGTAAAAATCAAATTCGTGCTTGTTGAAAACACAAGAAAATGTAAGGCTTGCATTTAATGGGGGGATGTGTGCAATAGGGATGTTATTTGAGTTCCTCCCTTTTAAATAATTGCAATTTGCATGAATATTAAAGGATCTGCTTAGGTGATACTTGCCAAAAAAACTAATACCATTAATAGTTGCAGACTCTATGTTTTTATTCATTTGTATTCTCATCATTTCACCATCATAAAGCATACTATCAACACCATTTAAGCTACTATATTCTCGGCTGATGGCGTTGCTTAATTTGGCATTATAAAGCTGAATTTGAAATTGTACTTTTTGATTTTGATAATTAATTGCAAGTTCCAAATTATCAATATATTCTGGCTCAAGCTTATCATTTGGGATGACTACATCATTATCATTTTTTGAAAAAACTTTCCCTATATCATCAATGTTTGGGTTACGAAAACCTCCATAATAAGATGTTTTAATTGTAGTACTTCTGCTAATGTTGTAAGAAAAAAGAGCAGATTTAATAAATGATTTATTAGTGGTTTTTATTTTTGGGAAATTAAAAGTTGGATTTTCAAAATTTGCTATTAAATTATTTTGATTTATTCTTCCTCCAACTAATATTTTCGCCTTTTTAAAAAGAGGGATATCTAATTGGCTGTAAGCAAAATAATTGTTAACTGAACTGCCTCCGTCTGGATATCGGGTGGGATTATAAAAAGCAGTGTTTTTATTGTTAGATAAATTGGCTGTAGAATTTATATTTTGATGCCTTATACCTATTCCGTAAGCAATAGTTGCATCTAAAATATTTTTGTTAAAATCCAGTAAAAAGTCATATATACTCACATTTTCATATCTGTTGGAAAGAAATCTTTCTCCTATTTTTTTATGATGTCGTGATTCATAAATGTCCTGATAGCCTAATGTTGATTTAAAACTATTATATATTGTTCTGGCTTTTTTATGACTCCATGAGATACTTTGTAAAAATCGATTTTGAGGGCCATAATACCACTTATCATATTTTTGATTGCCCTCTGTGTTTTCATCATTCATTTTGTCGAAACGAAAAACATTAGAGGAAGTTGAATATTGAGAATTAAACAAGACACTATTTTTATTATTAATCTGAAATAAAGTTTTATGTATAAAATCAACTTGCTCATAAGCTGTATAAAGCTGCTCGTTTCCATTAATTATAAATGACTCTTTGCCCCAGTTATCATAGCCGTGTAGCCTATTATTACCCATTTTCAAATTACCAACTGATTTGATAGAAAAGCCAGAAGTAAAGGCTAGTTTTTTAGTACTATAATTGGATAAAAAATTAAATATTATTGCATTAGTGGCACTTTCATATTGTTGATGAATCAGCAAGGAATTTTCTTTTTGGAGATTAGATTTTGTATGGAAAAGTAAAGCTCCTCCCATTGAGCCATTACCGTAAGCCACAGATGCAGGTCCAGAAAGCAGGCTAATAGTTCTTATAAAAAAAGGGTTAATCGTTGTCACACTTTGTAAATGACCAGATCTGTAAATGGCATTATTTAACGGAATTCCGTCTACTACTAACAAAAGCCGGTTTGCCTCCATCCCTCTAAAGTTTAGGCTTCCTCCGCCAGATTGACTTTCTTGCATTGTTATTCCGTTATTAGTTGATAATAATTCTGCAGTGGATTTAGTCACTATATTTTTATTAGCTGTTTTTACTCCACATATAATATCCCAGCCTATAACATGCGCTTTATCTTCTATAAAAACTACTGTCTCTAGAATTTTTATTTTAGCCTGCAAGCCAATAAAAGTCTTCCCCTTTAGTTTTGACTTTATTATTTGTTTTGGATTATAAGATAGATGTGAAATTTTTATGGTATCAGTTTTTTTAAAAATGGAAATATCTACAATCCCATTTTCTCCCGTGCTCACTCCCACTTCTTTACAGATTAAATGTACATTTTGTATCGGGGTTTTTAGCATACTATCTAGTATTAGAATCTCTTGACTAAAACTTGAAATTGAGATAGCAAAAAAAAGAAAAAATAAAAACTTTTTCATTGTCGTAATTGTTCAATAACCTTATGCGATTTCAGATTTTTTAATTCGTGATGATGAAGCTTATAATAATCTAATAAGATTAAAAGAATCTTTTTTCTATTTTCTTGTGATATGTTTTTCTTTTCTCGAAACAAAATAGTTTTAAAATTTTGCAAATCTTCTCCGCTTATAAAATGACTATGTGAAAATGCTTTTTTAGAAAAACATCCGTTTTGTAAATCATAAAATGGTAATTCTGAATTTTCTTTTGAAGGATAAAACCCTAAATAAGCACTTAGATTAATCAAAAAAACTAAAGGGAAAGTGTTTTGAACTTTGCTCATCTTTTCAAGTTCAGAAACAAGTGTTTCAATATAGCAAAAAATCGAGTCTTCTTTTTTCTCTTCCAATAAGGTTTTTAATAAAACTTCAGCAATAAAAACTGCCAATAGGCTCTTGTTTATATCATAATGCATTCTTTCTAAAACTTTAGAAATGGAGATTTCTTTAATTCGTTTTATTCCTGGTTTTGATTTTTTATAAATTTCTAAATTAAGAAAAGACAATGGCTTTAAAAGCCCTAATTTTGATTTAGCTTTTTTCTGCCTTATGCTATTTATTATAAAAGATTGTAAGCCAAACTCTTTGGTAAAAATTTTAGCAATTACAGAACTTTCAGAATATTTGTGGTAATGTAGAGCAATGCCCTTTGTTTTTTGAAGCATTAGTGAATAAAAAGAATTTTGCTTACCATTGTTTCTTCTCCATCTGTGTTAGTACTAAAAACTAAATATACTCCTGTACTTGCCCTATTTCTACTTTGGGTTTTGCCATCCCAAATAGCCTGACCTCCATTAGCAAAACTTTCAAAAACCAAATTTCCATTAATATCTGTTATCTTTACATTGGCATTATTTACTAGTCCCTTAATTGCAATTTTCCCATTGTAATTTTCTTTTACAGGATTTGGGAAAACGGTTACATTATTATAAGAATCATAGCCCTTTGTAGCGTCAGATCTATAAGAAATAATTCCTTTTTCCGTACCGATAAATACTTCTCCACTAATTTCATTTATAGCAATATCAATTATATTATCAGAAAACAAAGGGCTATTTTCAGAAGTAAAATGATGAATTTCATTAGTTCCATCAGGCGAGAGTAAGAAAATGCCTGAACCATTTGTTCCCACCCATTTCCTATTTGCACCATCTATCGCTATGCAATTTATAGTTTCTGTATCTAATAAATACTGCCCATACTCTCCTTGTTGAATGAGGATTTGTTGCGCGTCAAAATTTTGTCCTGAAAAAACTAATTCTGGAGAGTAAAAAACAGTAATTCCTTTATCAGTTCCAACCCAAATCTCGCCTTCTAAATCAACGGCCAAAGAATACACTTCCAGTGAAGGCAAATTCCCCATTCCAATATTTGTATTGATAAGCAGAGCTTCATCATCATTAGTATTTCCCAAAGTTCCTTTATCATTATATACAAAAAGCCCAGCATTTTTAATGACGCCCCATTTCTGCCCAGAATTATCTACCACCAAATCTTTAAAATAAGTAGATGGGCCATCAATTCCGCTAATCCTAAATGAATACCAATCCCCCTCTTTTGTTTTAACAGCTAAAGGGTTTTGAGAAAGAGAATTAATTGCCCATAAGTTTTCAGAGTCATCAAAACATAAATCAGAAATCCGTATCCAGCCATTTACATTTGCAATGCTTACTGTATCTAAAGCACCATTTGTATTTTCATAAGTATATTTTGTTACAAAATTTTTATTTTCTAACTTTATAATACCCCCATTCCAACTACTTAAATATATCTCTGAATTATTTTTTGGATTTACTTCAACACTTACAATATCATAAGTTTCTCCAAGTTCTCCAGTGCTTTTATAACCCCAATCATTATTGTCAAAAAAGAAAACCCCATCAAAATTCCAAATATTTTCTCTACTTGCGTAATAACCTCCAGGAGCAATCCATAAATCATTTTTAGTAGTAATGAGCTTGAATACATTGGCTGTTCTTGGTCCACTTGGATCAATTTGCCGTACAAATATTTCGCTATTATATTGTAGTAAATCTTTATCAAAGTCAGCAATCCACAAACCATCATCTTTATCATAAATTGCATGTTTTGCAGAGGAGATGTTTTGGGTAATCTTTTTAATAACACCATGATTTTTTATAATATTAATTTCATCTTCCAAAACAATAAATAAATCATTATAAGAACTGTGAAGATGTTCAATTTTTTTACTGAAAGTATTGTATGTCTCCCAAACACTATTTTCGTAAACAATCACGAGGCTATCCAATGTTTTCGCATACATACTCCCATTAAAAAAAGTAATATTTTGAAAGGAATTATTTGCATTTAAGCTGTTTTCAAAGTTAGTATGTTTTCTCCAGGCATGAAAATCAGAAAGATTTTCTTCATTAATACTTGCAGAGTATATCCCCTCAGAAGTCGCGACAAAAAGAGAATCTCCATCAAAATTACTATCATATATTTTTACAAAATCTCCTCCTTCTCCTATTTTATAAGTGTCTAGAATTTCTTCTGAGCGGATATCTAAAGCCACTAAGCCAAAAGAACAAGATAAATAAGCAATATCATTAATAAAAAAGATATTGTTAATGGTTTTTTCTCCTAAAATTGCCTTGTCTTTTATATCTGATATGTTGATAACCTTTCCGTCATTTAACAAATCAATATTGGTATTTTTATAGGCAATGATTAGGGTTTTACTTTCAGGATTGTAAGCAACTTTAACCACCCCAACATCAGATAATCCATTCACTTTTGACATACGATTAATTGTATTGTCAGTTTTATCAAAATAAAACAAACCACTTTCTGTAACACAATAAATTTTATTTTCTATTTCAGCTAAAAAAATAGCATTATGATAAGGCAAATGGTCACGCCAACTACCAATCCCAGTGAGTTGAGCTTTTGCAAAAAAGCAATTGCAAAAAAGCAATAAATAAAAATAGATTTTTATGGATTTTGAAATCATCTTAAATACAATAATAAAGCATTATTAATAGATAACTTTATAATATTATAAAAATTGTAATTGATTGGCATTAGGAATGTTATTTTTGCCTTCCATGGCCCAGTAGTTCAACTGGATAGAATATCAGATTTCGGCTCTGAGGGTTGGGGGTTCGAATCCTCCCTGGGTCACATAAAAAAGGGCTCAAATTGAGCCCTTTTTTATTTTCTGCGTCCCTAAAAAACTTATTGTAAAATAAGCTTTTTATTAACTCTTCCTTCATTTGTTTCAATTTCAAGGAAATATACTGATTTTGAATAATTTGATAATGATACTTGTTTAGAGTATAATCCAATAAAATCATCTAATTTTTCACTATACAGAACCTCTCCAAGGACATTTGTAATACTAAGATTATACCTCTGTGCTTTCTCACTATTAAATGTAATCGTAAATACATCTTCTGATGGATTTGGATAAATGTTAAGTTCATTTATGTGTTCAGGACTCTCTAAACCTGTTGAAAGGGTAAGTATATATGCAATAGGGTCAGACATACATCCATTAGCATCTTCTATCTGAACTGAATAACTGCCTCCAGTAGCGGGGGTGATAGTTTGTGTGGTTTGACCAGTATTCCACGTATAAGTATATGGAGCATTTCCGTTTGCAGCATTAGCTGTAAGAGAATTACCGCTTTGTGAAATTGAAGCAGTTATTTGTCCTTGACCTGCTACTCCAGGAGGATAAGATGTAAAACCAGTTACATTATTATTTAAATCACCATCTACTCCTCCCGCATTTGGATTACTTATAGTAATCATAACAAATTCATATCCTTGCATACCAGTAATTGTTGGAAGAACAAAATTTGTTGACTGATAAGTCCCAAGATTTCCATTCCATGTAACAGTTGTATTAAATGTAGTGGCTCCAGAAACGTCGACTTGGACATCCAGTGATGTTAAATTATTAATTCCATTATTCATAATAGTTACTACAGGAGCAAGAGTTCCGTTACACTGGATAGAAGCGGCTGAATATGACATTACTCTAGGATCATTTGAAAAAGTAGCCGCAGGATTACAGGAAACAAGGTTATACGGACTTGAGCTCTGTCCAGCTTCTATTAGTGTTCGATCTGGACAAATCATATAAATAGTAGGCCAATATCCAATAGAGTATAATGATGTAGTATTATCGTTATTTACAGCTCCATCAGTACAAAATATAGGGTAAGGAGTCCCTGTTATCCAATCTCCCTGGGTACCACATCCTGTCCCATGGAGGCAGGCAAGGTCACTTGCATCTCCTTCGATAAAGAAAACCATTACATCGTCAGTTGTATTTGGATCGACATTAGGAAATCCAGCAGGCCCATGATTTATGTATAAATCTTCAAGTGCACCACTAGTATGATAACTCCAACAGGGACCACACCACACGGCTGAGAAATCAAGAAAAACAGTATAACTCCCATCTAAATAATTATATAAATTATGTGCTGTGCCATTGACGTCAGTGAGTGTCCAATCTGGCGCAATTGAGCCATCTGCTAATTGAGCAGAAGAGTAAGTAAAAGGCAAAAACCCTATAAGCGTAATAAGTAAATTTTTTTTCATGACTAAATAAGTTTTAAGTTATTGAAATTTAATAGGTTGCTAATATATGAAAAATATAGATATTAAACAAAAGGTGTTATTATTCAATAGTAATTCGTCTTTCTATACGGCCATCATCATAAATATATAAGAGGACTATGTTTTTTTGTTCACTACAATTTTTCCCAAGAAGATTTACAATTTTTAAAATTTTAGTCTCTGTATTAATTTCATTAATTGATGTGTTACACCATATTTGCACCATGTCTGTATCATTAAATTGATTACCTAGTTCTGATTCTATATCAGCAAAAAAATGAAGCGGCCCAGAAACAGGAGGGTTAATAAAGATATTTGCAAAATACAGATTACTAGTATAAGCGCTCGTATAATTATTCCCATCGTTTGGAGACGAAGTAGTTACTTGAACTCCATTCGATATATTTTCAATTGTAAAAAATCCAACTAAAGAACCTATACTATCATAAGCATTTATTATTGCAGAATTTTGACTTGTAATTAGCCCTACTTTCAAGGATAATGATATTGTTAGTGATGTTGTATTTATGGTAGTTGTTAAATTTGCATACCCAACAGAATCATTAGGGCTTAAAGCCCCTATATTAAAAGACCCCCCATCAGAAGTTATATAACTTGTTTCTATATCTGGTTCATTTGCATTTTGACTTACAGTTAATAAAAGGTCTGTAGGAGTATTACATTGCAGATTTGAAATACTATTTGTTATAATTGGATTGAATGGTGCCGCTACAAATAAAGTAGTAGTAAAAGTATCAATTATCGACCAATTAGAGTTTGTTTGATTTGAACTATCACAATAAGCTTCAATCTTCCATTCGTAAGAGGTTGAAGGCTGTAATAATGGCAGGATTCTGCTTGTCATTGTAGAATCAATATTCAATAAATTTACCCAGTTAGCAGCCCCCACCTCCCTTGTTCTTATTCTATAATGATCAACACCTGTAACTGAATTCCAATTTGCTATTGCTGAATTATGAGTGATACTTGTCACATTCAATCCATTTGGAGTTGGACACTGTGCAGAACATAGAGTAACAAGAGTTAAAGACATAGCTATTAAAAGTAATTTTTTCATTTTAATAAGATTTTTTCAAATGTATACAATTTTATAAGGAATATATTGTTTTTACGTAGTTTTATATAGAAAATATTATAAGTAGTTGATAATCAAAGTGTTAGATTTTTTTCTAAAAGCTATTTTAAAAATATTTTAATAAGAAAATACTAGAGCGCAGTAAAAATCCATTAAACGGCTTTATTTTAAGCCAGTTTCTTTTTTAAACACATAAATTGTGCTGGAAGATCCTCTTTTACTAAAAAATGCAATTATATTAGAAATTAATCCAATAGCAACTCCTTTCAAAAGCTTCTTCTTCCCAGATTTATATTCTTCACTTAAAATTGAAACATAGAAAGAATCAAAAACCATAGGCTTTGTTTTCACTAATTTAAATCCCCATTTTTTAAAAAGAGAACTAATGCTTCTTCTTGAAAAATGCCATAAATGAATAGGGACATCCCAAGCCGCCCAATGCTCTCTGTAGTAGCTGGCATCCCAACTTTTAAGATTGGGGACAGCTATAATTATAGCGCCATTTTTTTCTAAAATTCTTGAAAAATATTCTATTGTTTTATTTAAATCTGGGATATGCTCTAATACATGCCACATTGTAATTGTTTCAAAAGAATCTTTATCAAATTGACTTAAATCCGTATTTTCTGATACATCTAAATTGTAATTATTAATTGCTTGCATTCTTGCAATTTTTGATGGCTCGATCCCTTTTGTTTTAAATCCTGCAGTTTTACAAGCATTTAAAAACTCGCCAGTTCCACAACCAATATCTAAATGCTTTTTTGTCTTAGAATATTTTTTAACTAATCGTAGTTTTTGTACAATGGCATATTTTCTAATTATTTGATATAGGATTTCAAAAAGACCTTTATTAGTATTGGTATGTGAAATGTAGTTGTCAGAAATATAGTATTTCTCTAAATTTTCTTTTTCTGGCCTAGGATTAGTAAATGTAAAATTACAGCTATTACAGTTTACAATTGTAAAGTTCTCTTTAGATGTTGAATAATCTTTACAGCTAAAAAGAAAATTAAAATTATCTTCATTACAAATAGGGCAGGTTTTTATTTTTTTCATCTTCCCATATAAATCAATAAAACATTAATATCTGAGGGAGAAACCCCACTAATTCTTGTGGCTTGGCCAATTGAACTAGGAGAAATATTTTTTAGCTTCTCCCTTGCTTCAGCAGAAACAGAATGTAATTTATCATATTCAAAATTTTTAGGAATTTTAATGTTTTCTAAAGAGTACATTTTTTTAGCCGATTCTTTTTCTTTATTCATATAACCATTATATTTTATATGAATTTCAGCTTGTTTGATCTCTAACTCTCCAATATTATTTTTTTTAATAAATGCATCTAATTCTTTACAAATTATTAAATCTTTCATTTCTATATGCGGCCGTGCTAAAATGGCGTTTAATTTTCTCTTTTCCTGAATTTCAGCACTTCCTCTTTTCTTTAAGATTGGGTTTATTATATTTGGCATTGCACTCTGTTTAGAAAGAAATCTTAATAAACTTTCTTTTTTCATCCTTTTCTTTTCTAATTGCACAACCCTTTTTTTATCTGCTAAACCAAGTTTATACCCAATTTCAGTGAGCCGATCATCGGCATTGTCTTGTCTTAATAAAAGTCTATATTCTGCTCTTGAGGTAAACATTCTGTAAGGCTCTTCAGTCCCTTTTGTAATTAAATCATCTATTAAAACCCCGATGTATGCTTGTGATCTAGAAAGTGTAAACGTTTCAAGTCTTGAAACATTTTGATGAGCATTTATTCCAGCCATTATTCCTTGAGCGGCAGCTTCTTCATAACCAGTAGTTCCATTTATTTGCCCACAGAAAAATAAATTCTGAATAACTTTTGTTTCAAGTGTTTGTTTTAATTGTGTTGGCGGAAAATAGTCGTATTCTACTGCATATCCTGCTCTTAGCATTTTTACTTTTTCTAGCCCTCTTATTTTATTCAGTGCTTTAAGCTGAACTTGATAAGGAAGAGAAGTTGAAAACCCGTTTAAATAAATTTCAATCGTTTTTTCCCCTTCTGGCTCAATAAAGAGTTGATGCCTTTTTTTATCTGCAAAACGATTTAATTTTTCCTCAATAGAAGGGCAATATCTAGGGCCGGAAGCCTGTATTCTTCCATTAAACATTGGTGATTGATCAAACCCCTTTTTTAAAATTGCATGACACTCCTCGTTGGTATAGGTGATAAAACAGCTTTGTTGGTTTTTTACAAATTTTGTATTTGAAAATGAAAATTTACTAGGATTATTATCTCCCTTCTGCTCTTCTGTTTTGCTATAATCAATAGTTCTCCCGTCTAATCTTGGAGGTGTTCCCGTTTTCATTCTCCCATGAGAAAATCCTAAATCAATAAGTTGAGCTGTTATTCCTTCTGAAGCTCTCTCTCCCATTCTGCCACCAGCAAATTGTTGTTGTCCTATATGCATCATACCACTTAAAAAAGTGCCATTACAGAGAACCACTGCTTTAGCTTTTATTTCGAATCCCAAATTAGTTTTTACTCCTGTAATCTTTTCTTTTTTTAGTGTTATTTCAGAAACGGTATCTTGCCAAAAACTAATATTTTTATTTTTTTCCAAAGCGATTCTCCAATTTTGAGCAAATATCATCCTATCACATTGTGCCCTTGGGCTCCACATGGCTGGCCCTTTTGAAGTATTTAGCATTCTAAACTGAATACTAGCGCTGTCAGTAATAATTCCAGACATACCCCCCAAAGCATCAATCTCTCTTATAATTTGACCTTTTGCGATACCACCCATTGCGGGATTACAAGACATCTGTGCAATGGTTTGCAAATTTTGGGTAATTAATAGCACATTGGAACCTAGTTTTGCCGATGCATGAGCTGCTTCACATCCAGCGTGCCCACCACCAACAACTATTATATCGTATGTTTGTTCAAAAAGCATATGTTTCACGGGAAACAATTTTTTAATATACTGATAATCAGATAATTAAGTTTGCAAAGATAAATAATAATCTTCTTTTTCTTTCATAATCTTCTGCTCTTTTTCACTTTTATCTTTGTACCCTAAAAGGTGCAAAATACCATGAATCATCACTCTGTCTAATTCGTTTTGAAAAGTAACCTTATAGGTTTTGGCATTTTCCTTCACTCTATCAATACTAATGTAAATATCACCAGAAATATTATTATTTTCAGAGTAATCAAAAGTGAGAATATCAGTAAAATTATCATGATTTAGGTATTTGCTATTCTTTTCCAAGAGATCTATATCATTACAAAAAACAAAACTTAAATCTTTCATCTTTTTACCTTCTTTGTTCACTACTTTTTTAATCCAGCTTGTTGAAGCATCCTTGTTTCTAAGCTGGAAATGGGTATTTGATGTAAAGCTAATCATTGCTTTTTTTACTTAATTTATTAAAATATTCTGTCACCTTATTTTTATAAAAAGGAGAGAGTTGGGCAGGTTTGGTTCTAAATAATTCTAATTGTTTTTCTTTCAATTTTTTATAATCAGAATAACTATTATTTTCATTTACAATTTCGTATTCCCACTCGGTTGATTTTCTTTTTGAGTCCTTTTCTCTTTCCCTTTCAGCTTTTTCAGCTTCCAATAAACGGCTTAAAATTTCCTCTTGTCTTTTTATGGTTTCTTGGGTGATTTGGTTATTCACAATATCCACTTCATTTTCTTCCATTTTTTTAATCATTTTATCAATTTTGCCTTTCTCCCCAGAATTCCCAATTTCATCTCTCAATTCTTGTAATCTTCTTCTAATATTTTCTTGCTGTTGAGCTAATTTTGATAAATCTTTGCATTGTCCGTTATTAAGCTTATCTCCTTTCTTTTCCCCTTTTTTCCCCATCTGCCCCTTCATTTGCTCATTTAGTTTTTTCTGCATTTTCTTTAATTTAGAAAGTGATGGCTTCCCACTTCCTGGTTTATTACAATTACTTGGCTTACTAGAAGAACTTGAGCATTGTTGTTGCATTTGTTTTAACATTTCAGCAAGAATAAGAGCTAAATTATTCGCAGAAGTCATGGAAAATTGTTGGTCTGCAGATGCTTTATTCACAATTCGTTCTTCCAGATGATTCGTGGCAGAAGCCATATTATTTTTTATAGCTGCAATTTCTTTATTCACGATATGCTGAATTTGCACTACCCTTTTGCTAAGAGCAAAAAGCGAATCCTCAATTATTTTTGCATCATCCACCAATTTCTTTTGTGCTTTTACTAAATTCACATATGAAGGGCTATTTTTGGGTGTTATAGTTACTTTTTGCATCAATTCTTCTTGGTCGAATGAAAGGCGAATTAAATTTTCCAAAATTTGCCTTAGCGTTTCCATATCCTCTTCTTGAGAATTAGAGCAAGAACTAGATTGCAATATTTGTAATTTCTGCTGTAATTCATTCATTTTATTTAAAGCATCTTTTTGTGATTTGGATGATTGTTTCTTTTTATTTTTTTGCAAATGATCTTTACTTTCTTTCATTTTTTCCGAGATCTCATTTTCTTGTTTTTCAGTATTTGGCATTTTATTTTTTTCTTCCAACTGCTGGTTTTTCTTTTCTAATTTCTCCAATTGTTTTTTAAAATCTTCGAACTTTTGAGTTAATTCTTCTTGTTTTTTTTCAAGTTCTTTGCTATCTGATTTTTTTTCTTCTGTCTTTCTTTTTAAAGCTTTTTGGTTTTCTTTCAACTGATTTAATTTATCTATTGCTTCTTCTAATTTTTGTTCAAACTCCAATTGTTTGAAAAGCTCCAAATTTCTATCTAATTCTTTTTCTAAATCTGCATCATTTTGGCCCATTTTATCAAGTAGTTCTTTCAACTCTTCTTTATTCATTTTCTCCATCATTTTTTCCATTTCTTCCAAAAGCTTTTTAGTTTCCTTATCTAACACCTCATCAAATAATTTTTCTAGCTGCTTTTGTTTTTCTAAAAGTTCAGGAGAGACCTGTTTATATTGCTCTTGTTTTTTCTGTTTATCAGAGTTTTCCCCCTTCAATTTTGTCATCTGATTTTCTAAAGCTTTTTGCTTTTTTATCAACTCCTCTACCTTTTTTTTCTCTTCCCAGCCCAACTTCTTTTTTTCTAACAAATCTTTATTAATGGCTTTGATATCCTCTTTTATTTCTTTTACCAAGTCAATACTTTTTTGTAGTTGAGATTTAATCTTGTTGTCCTCTTTTTCTAACTGATTATTTAAGTCTTCAGCATTTGGCGAGTTAAAATTAAAAATCTGACTTTTAGTAAATTTTGAACCATTCACACCATCATTATCCCAAGCCTTAAAATAATAAGTGAATTTATCACCCAAGCCTAAATGAAGTAAGGAAAAATCAATTTGATGAAAGAATTGTTGTTGAGCAGATTTTTCAATAGTAAGATCTAAATCCTTAATAATTGTACTATCTTTCTTTTTTATCTGGTAACAAAACTCTAACTTGGTTATTTTATAATCGTCTTTTATCAAGCCACTAAAAAATATTTTTTCAGAAATAGAATCAATCTCTTGTTCTACATTAATTATTGGATAAGCATCAGGAATAATATTTACATGATAAGTAATGCTATCAGAAATTTGAAAATCATTTTCTGTAATAATTTGGTAAAACTCTTCTCTTTTAAATCGATAATTAAAGCCCAGCTTATCATTTATAGTTGGCTTTGCTAAATATTTTTTATCTCCTATCTCTAAAAATAATCTATCCGTATCTGTTACATCAAAAGTCCAATTGATCCTACTCCCTTCTGGAATATTCAAATCTCCAATATTAGTTAAACTCTTTATTTTTAATCCAGTATATTGTGGTGGAGAAAGCAAAAGCTCAAAATTTATAATCGAAGGCTTTGGCAAAACTTTAAGAGTATACTTTTTAGAATAAAATCCGTTTGCAGAAAAACGAAAAGTTTTTTCAGAAATGACATTCTTAAACAAAAAGTGATATTCAGAAGCGTTGTTTTTTGATAAATTAAATATATTATCATCTATTTCAATATTTACTATTGATGGGATGCTATTTCCTGCAGTACGCAATTTCAGTTGAAAATCTTCTTGCCTTATCACTTTTAAACTTTCTTCATCTACTATAAAATTAAAAGGAGCTTGTGGTGCAAAGAAAGTATTGTGTCTTATTATGCGAGCAGAGCTTTCAGTCAAAATATGTTTATTCCCAGAAATAAAAAAAAACAAAACAATTAAGAGCGGGAGGACTATTAATTTACTATATTTTTTATTTTCTGAAAAATTAATTACTGTAGAAAAAGAAAAAGAAGAAATTTCTGAAATTTTCTGATCAATGCTAGCTTCAATTAAAGCATTATTTTGGGCACTCATTTTATTCAATTCTAAAATATTCAGCAGCTTGTCGTCGATTTCATAAAAATGTTTCCCAATAATTTGAGCCGCTTTTTCCATACTCATGACTTTACCATATCTATTCAAATTTAGTAAGGGGATAAGTACATATCTATAAAGGATAAAGGTATTTGTAAGCAAATAACTCCAAAATAAGATGGAACGAACAATTATATCAAACTGAGAATAATATTCTAAAACCGAAAAAACAACAAAGAAAATGATTAAAACAGATACGGAATAAATGCCTCCACGGATCAACTGATTCTTGTAGAATTTACTAATAAACTCATTTAGTTTATCAAATAAATGTTGTGTAGTTTTTTTCATGGGTTGCAAAAGTACAATTAATATCTGATAAAGATAACCGATTAGTTTTGTATGTATTATCTTTACCGCTTAATTATTTTGAAAAAATGTCACAGGTAAGAGTAAGATTTGCTCCTAGCCCGACAGGGCCTTTACATATTGGAGGTGTTAGAACAGCACTTTACAATTATCTTTTTGCCAGAAATAAAGGCGGGAAAATGATTTTACGTATTGAAGACACCGATCAGACCAGATTTATAGAAGGAGCAGAAGAATATTTAATTGATGCGCTTAAATGGTGTGGGATTGAGTTAGACGAATCAGTAGTTGATGGTGGGGATTTTGGCCCTTACAGACAATCAGAAAGAAAAGCAATGTATTTGCCATATGCTGAACAATTAGTAAAAGATGGTTTTGCATATTATGCTTTTGATACTTCAGAAGAATTAACAGCAATGAGAGAAAGAATGAAAATGGCCGGAGTTCCTTCTCCACAATATAATGCCGTTACTCGTACCACTATGCAAAACTCTTTATCTCTCTCAGAAGATGAGGTAAATAAAAAAATTAAGGAGGGAAATCCGTATGTTATAAGAATAAAAATACCTAGGAATGAAGAGCTAAAACTAAATGACATTATTAGAGGTTGGGTAGTCGTAAACACCAATAATATGGACGATAAAGTTATCCTAAAATCTGATGGCATGCCTACATATCATTTAGCAAATGTGGTAGATGATTATATTATGAAAATTTCTCATGTGATAAGAGGAGAGGAGTGGCTCCCATCAGCACCTTTACATGTTTTGTTGTATAGATATTTAGGATGGGAAGATGTAAGGCCACAATTTGCTCACCTTCCTTTAATTCTAAAACCAGATGGTAACGGAAAACTTAGCAAAAGAGATGGAGACAGATTAGGCTTCCCTGTATTCCCAACTGAATGGACAAATCCAGAAACAAAAGAAGTAAGTTCTGGATATAGAGAAAGTGGTTATATCTCAGAAGCGTTTATTAATATGTTAGCCTTTTTAGGATGGAATCCAGGGACTACACAAGAAATTTTTTCTATGGAAGAGTTAATAGAAAACTTCTCTTTAGAGAGAGTAGGGAAAGCTGGAGCTAAATTTGATTTTGGGAAAACAAGATGGTTCAATCAGCAATATTTAAGAGCAAAATCAAAAGAGCAATTAGCGAAGGAGTTACAAATAATTTTAAAAAAAAATGGTGTAGAGGCAGAAGACACTCTTGTTGCTAATGTTTGCGAACAATTGAAAGAAAGAGCAACTTGTGTAAAAGACATGTGGGAGGAAGGAAAGTATTATTTTTCTGCCCCCACATCTTATGATGAGAAAACTATCCACAAGAAATGGAAAGAGGATACTACAAGATATATATCCGAATTAAAAAAAAGGATAGAGGAAATTTCTGATTTTTCTTCAGAGAATATTGAAACAGCATTTAAGACATATTTAACAGAAGCCAAACTAACTCATCTTGAACACCTTGAAG
>CAYZIA010000002.1:0-41055 GCA_964478325.1 uncultured Weeksellaceae bacterium | reverse complement strand
GCCGACAGAATTACTTCTTATTTGAATTTAGTAAATAAATTGGCTAATCAGATGTATGACGAATATACTACTGCTACAAAAGAAAAAGTAGAAAATTTAAAAACTTTTTTTTCTACTTTACCTGACACATCTCAGTTAAAAAAAGAATTCAATAAGCTCACTGACAAATATTTTAATATAGTTGAAATTTCCACTTGGCTGAAAGAAAATTTAAATATGGGAAGTATTGATGTAAATATCATGACAAAAGTAGATAAGCCAAATTTTTTTAAAGATGAGCCTTTACCACCAGAATATAATGATGCGCATGCTGCCCTAAGGGGTTATGCCAATAGTGATTTGGCATCATCCATTATTTTCTCAGCAGGAATGAATCCAAGATTATACGGATATATTGCTCAATTTGAAGATTTCTATCCTAATGCTGAGGGCTATATCAAAAAGAAAATTGTGCTTAAAGTTAGTGATTATCGTTCGGCACTTATTCAAGGAAAATTTTTAGCCAAAAAAGGATTGTGGGTTTCAGAATACAGAATTGAATCCGGCCTAAATTGTGGAGGACATGCTTTTGCAACAGATGGTTTTTTAATGGGACCTATTTTAGAAGAATTCAAGAAAAAAAGAGAGAATCTTATCAAAGAAGTTTATGTCATTTGTAGAGATGCTCTTTTAGCAAATAATCGAGTTGCTCCCAAAAGCCCCTTAACATTGAAAATTACAGCACAAGGAGGAGTAGGCACAGCACAGGAACACGATTTTTTAATCAAACATTATAATCTTGATTCAGTTGGATGGGGAACCCCATTTTTATTGGTTCCAGAAGTGACAAATGTTGATGATAATACAAGAGAACAGCTAATCAAGGCAAAAGAGCAAGATTTGTATTTATCCAGTGTTTCGCCACTTGGAGTCCCTTTTAATAATCTCAGAGATTCATCTAAAGAAGTAGAAAAATTACAAAAAGTGGAGGAGGGGAAACCAGGTAGCCCATGCCCTAGAAGATATTTGGCTTTTAGCAAGGAATATGATGAAAAGGGAGTATGCACAGCTTCTCGACTATATCAAAAAAATAAAATTGAAGAACTTGGTATTTCGGAAGAAATAACAGAAAAAGTATGTTTGTGCATGGGGCTTTCGGCAGCAGCTTTTGTTACCAATGAAATTGAAACCAAAAAAAGTAAAGCAGTTTCTATTTGCCCGGGTCCAAATATGGCTTATTTCGACAAATTACTTTCTTTAGAAGATATGACCAGACATATTTATGGTTTAGAGAATTTCATGAGCAGAGCCGACAGACCAAATATGTTTATGAAAGAGTTGAATTTGTATATGGATTACCTTAAAAACAAATTGGAGGAAGCTAAAAAAGATTGGAACAAAAAGCAAGAGAAATATTTTAATCGCTTTTTTGAAAATATGCATGAAGGTATTGTGTATTACAACAATCTGTTTGAAGAGATAAAAAATAAATATGAGGAAACAAAAGATGAAACTCTTGCAAGTTTAGAAAAAACGAAAAGCAAATTAACTGAACTTGCCTTGGAAGTTGAAGCGCTAAAGATCCTCCCAGTTGCAAGTTAATTCTTTTCTTATTCACTAAGGATATCCCACAAAGAATAATATTAGCATACAAAATTTGAGAAAAAAGTATGTTTTTTTCATCCTAGATTCTCCAAATATTTTCCAAAAAATGAGTATTAAATAGTTTTTTATAATTTCTCCATAAAAATAATTGGCGTCACAGATAGCTTAGTTATTTTTGTGTGGATGAATTCCAGACAAAAGAAAATAATATCACTTTGGCTTTATACCGGTTTGTTTTTAGTAATTGCTATGGTATTAATTGGGGGTATTACTCGGCTTACCCATTCTGGACTATCCATGGTGGAGTGGAAGCTAATAGAGGGCACCATACCACCACTTAATGAAACCGCTTGGCAAGAAACTTTTTCAAAATACCAGCAATTTCCTGAGTATCAGAAAATAAATAAGGATATGATTTTGTCAGAATTTAAAGCCATTTTTTTCTGGGAGTATATTCACAGAGTATTAGGGCGATTAATTGGCTTGGTATTTATCATTCCTTTTTTACTTTTTTGGAGAAAGCAATGGCTTGATAAGAAACTAAAGAAACAACTGATTTTTCTTTTCCTTCTTGGTAGCTTGCAAGGATTCTTGGGTTGGTTCATGGTAAAAAGCGGTTTAGTAGATGTGCCATCAGTTAGTCATTTTCGTTTAGCAATTCATTTAGTTACGGCTTTTGTTTTGATAGCTTATATCTATTGGATTATTATGGAAGTAGAAGAAAAAGAAAAGTTTCCAAGCAGGAAAATTAATAATCTTGTTACATGCTTTATCATTTTACTTCTGATTCAGATTATTTATGGTGCATTTACAGCTGGTTTAAAAGCAGGATATTTATTGCCACCAAATTCAAATTATTTTGAGAAAGTATTTTTATATACTATTCGTGATTCAAATAATTTTAGTTTATTAAATAATGGCTTTGATATACAAGCATTTCATCGGCTTTTTGCGTGGATACTAGCTATTATTGCGTTTCAAACCTTTAAAAAAACACAATACACAAATCTGAGAATGGAAGGAAGATTATTATTTTCTTTGGTAGTTTTTCAAATTATCCTAGGTATTAGCACTTTGCTTTTAAGAGTGCAAATTCATGTTGCAATTATTCATCAATTTTTTGCAATATTAGTTTTTCTTTCTGCTTTTCGTCTGTTATACCTCTCCACTGAAAACTCTCAATAAGGAATTTAATATCTTCTTGCAAAAAATTAGAAACAGGCAAAATAGAATCATTAATCTCTGTATCAAAATAAAGAGCACCTCTAAAGAAATGATTTGTGCTATCTGTTAAGTAAAATTGCAAAGCAGTTGCAGTTGTTCCCTGATAATCATAAATCAATCCAAAAACCTTATTTTTTTTATTAATAAAAACCTGTTCGCTTATGGTATTTGCCTTTATACTATGTTTGTAGGCAAGTGTTCTAGATTCCTCAGTATGTTGATACAAATTTCCGTTTATGGAAAAATAACTGATATGCAACTTTGCTCTATAATTAGGAAAATTCAGATTGAAGAAACAATCTTTTTCTAGGTCTTGAATCTTTGAATAAGAGGGGAATTGAAAAGTAAAAGGGCAATCTTGAGTGTATTGTTGAAACTGTTTTTCTAGAAAAGAAAGTTTGAAAAATCCTCTTGGTTTTGGAGTGTAATTTTCTCTACAGCTAAGTAATGAAATGCTTATTAAAATAAGAATTGTTTTATTCATCTTTTTGAATTTGGACTTTAATTCTATTTATTTTTCGTTTGTCAGAAGATTCAATAATGAAAGTGTAAGGATTGAATTTGATAATTTCTCCTTTATTTGGGATTCCGCCTTTTAGTTCTAAAACAAGGCCAGCTAATGTGTCAGCATCTCCTTTTACATCATCAAAATAATCAGTTTCTCCTTTTATGGTCTTCAAAAAATCATTCAATGAAATTTTTCCTTCAAAAATAAAACTATGCTCATCTAGAATGGAAAAGAAATTTTCATCATCATCAAATTCATCCGTGATATCTCCAACAATTTCTTCTAAAATATCTTCCAAAGTTACAATCCCAGAAGTTCCTCCATATTCATCTACTACTATTGCTAAATGTATTTTCTTCTCCTGAAATTCTTTAAGTAAATCACTAATCATTTTTGTTTCAGGAACAAAATAAGCAGAACGAATCAAATCTTGCCACTTAAAATCTTGATCTTTTTCAATGTGTGGAATCAAATCCTTTACATATAAGATTCCTTTTACCATATCAAAATTTTCTTTAAAAACAGGAATCCTTGAGAAACCAGAATTAACTACTAATTCAATCACTTTTTCAAAAAGTAAATCTTGCTCAATAGCAATTACATCTACTCTTGACTTCATTATTTCTTTTACATCAATGCTACTAAATTCTACAATGCTTTTTAATATTTTTTGCTCTTCTTCATTTTTATTTCTTTCCGTAGTAAGTTCTACTGCCTCTGCTATTTCATCCATGGAAATTACTTCCTTTTTCTGTTTTAATCTTTTATCAATAATAACAGTACTTGAAGTAAGTATAAGGCTAAGTGGAGAGAAAACTTTGTTACTAATATTTAAAGGATTGCTCATTATTTTACTGAACCAAAGGGCATTTTTATTGGCATAGACTTTTGGCGTGATTTCTCCAAAAAGGACTATCAAAAAAGTAATAACCACTACCTGAATTAGAAATTCTAATATTGAATCTTCTGGAAATACAAGAAGTTGTGAAGTAAAAAAAGAAGCTAAAATAATAATAGCAATATTGATAAAATTGTTTGAAATCAAGATGGTTGCTAAAAGTTTATTAGGATTTTCAAGCAGTTTTAAGGCAAGTAATGCTCTTTTAGATTTATCCTCATTTAAATTTTCTACATCATTAGGTGAAAGAGAAAAATAAGCGACTTCAGAACCGGAGATTAGTGCCGAACAAAATAATAATAATATAATCACTAATAAAATAAAAACAATACCTAACGATATTGGCTGTAATGTGATCTCAAAAAAGTTGCTAAGTAAAAGCGAACTAAATTCTTCTTCCAATTTTGTTTGAGTTTAACTTATTTTAAAAAGGTAAATCGTCTCCTTTTTCTGCTTTCGGAATATTTTCTTCAGCTGTGGGGACTATACTTTCAGGGTTATCACTTGCATTATCATTTTTCTTACCCAACATAGTTATATTATCACCTAAAATTTCAGTGGTATATCTGGTATTTCCTTCTTTATCCTCCCATTTTCGATTCCTTATCTTACCTTCAACATAAACGGAAGATCCTTTTTTCAACCACTTTTCAGCCACTTCTGCCAACCCTCTCCACAGCACAATGTTATGCCATTCGGTTTGGCTCACTCTTTCTCCTTCTTTGTTTTTGTAGTTTTCGGTAGTTGCCAATGAAAAGTTTGCAACTGCAACCCCACTATCTAAATATCTTACTTCAGGGTCTTTCCCTAAATTTCCAATTAAAATTACTTTATTTACACCTGCCATAATAAATATTTTTAGTGATTAACAAATATAGTAAAATAGCTATATCATTCCAATCTTTTTAAGATATTTTTCTAATAATCTTGGAATTGGATAGTTCTTAAAATCTTTTTTTTGAATAGAGATTATATTTTTATTAGTTAGAATTTTTGAATCAATATGCCAAAACTGAGCAAAAATAGTTTGATGGGTGAGTTGGTATTTTATTCTAGGAGATATTTTAATGATATTTACGGTAATTCCTTTAAATAAATCTTCCCAATCTTTTGAATCACAAATCTCTTTCTTCGATTTTTCTTCCGTATTTTCAATAAGTGGAAATTGATAAAGCCCCTTCCAGATTCCATTTCTTCTTTTTTGAATTAGTATTTTTTCCTTTTCTGAAATGATTAAGAATTCAAAATACCTTTTTCTGATTTGGATCTTCTTTTTCTTTTTTGGAAAATATGAAAGCAAATTATTACTAAAAGCAAAACAACTATTTTGCAAAGGACAAACGTTACAATTTGGAGATTTTGGTACACATTGCAAAGCCCCAAACTCCATTATTGCTTGATTATATTCTGCTACATCTTCTTTAATAAGTAGTTTTTGTGCTAAAAGTTGAAACTCTTTTTTGCCCTTTGCACTATCAAAAGCAGTAGGAATGCCAAAGTATCGACTTAAAATCCGAACAACATTTCCATCAACCACAGCAAAGAGCAGATTAAATGCAAAAGAAGAAATAGCAGCTGCTGTATATGTGCCAATTCCTTTCAGTTTTAAGATTGTTTTATAATCATTTGGAAAAGTTCCATTGTATTTCTCTGTAATCTCCTTTGCCGTAAAATGCATATTTCTTGCTCTAGAATAATAACCTAACCCTTGCCATAAATTTAAGACTTCATTTTCTGTTGCATTTGCTAAATCATTGATAGTTGGAAAAGCAAGAATAAACTTATTGTAAAATGGAAGCCCTTGCACTACCTTTGTTTGCTGTAAAATAATTTCAGAAAGCCATATTTTATAAGGATCTTTACTATTGCGCCAAGGTAAATTTCTTTTGTTTTCCCCATACCACTCCAATATTTGCTGAGAAAAGTTCATAAAATACTGAAAATTAAACTAATAATTCATAAAAAAAGAGATAATGATGTGTTTCATCATTCAAAAATAGTTGATATATTTGCATCTTTATAAAAACAAACAAGAATAAAAATATTTATATTAATATCAAAAAAATAAAAAAGAATGACAAAAGCAGAGATAGTAAGTAAGATTTCAGATAAAACAGGTATAGAAAAAGTGACAGCACTTGCAGTAGTTGAAGCGTTTATGGCAGAGGTGAAATCTTCTATTTCCAGCAATCAACCTGTTTTTTTAAGAGGATTTGGAACATTTAATCCAAAAAAGAGAGCAGAAAAAACAGGAAGAAATATATCCAAAAACACTACTATTATTATCCCTGCGCACCATATTCCAGCTTTTAAACCTGCAAAAGTATTTGTAAAACAGGTAAAAGAAAGCCTTAAGTAAAAAAAATCAGAAGAAAATTCTGAATAAAAGAAATTAAAATATTATAAAATGCCAAGCGGGAAAAAAAGAAAAAGACATAAGATGGCTACTCACAAACGTAAAAAGCGTTTGAGAAAAAATAGACATAAAAGTAAGTAAGTTTATTTTTTCTATTAACAAATAATTATACTAGCCATGAATTTCGAACTTATAATCGATTCAAGGCCATCTGAGGTAGTAATCGCACTTTTGCGAGACAAACGCCTTATTGAGCTTCATAAAGAGAGCAATAATAACACCTACTCAGTTGGCGATATATATTTAGGAAAAGTAAAAAAAATAGTCCCAGGATTAAATGCTGCTTTCGTAAATGTAGGGCATGAGAAAGATGGGTTTTTACATTATCAAGACCTTGGCCCTAATGTAAATTCTTACAAGAAATTTACAGAAAAAGTAATCTCTAATAAAAGCAATACAGCTTCATTAAAGAATTTCAGAAAAGAAAAAGAAATTGAGAAATCAGGACTAATTACAGATGTCCTGAAATCTGGAGATCAGATTTTAGTGCAAGTATCCAAAGAAGCAATCTCTTCAAAAGGGCCAAGATTAAATGCCGAAATATCTATAGCAGGAAGAAATTTGATATTACTCCCGTTTTCCAAAAAAATATCCCTCTCTAACAAAATAAGATCGCAACAAGAGAAAGTACGATTAAAACGCTTGCTAAAAAGCATAAAGCCAGAAGGTTTTGGAGTAATTCTCCGCACAGTTGCAAAAGGCAAAAAAGTAATTGAGCTAGACTCTAATTTAAAGACGCTATATAAAAGGTGGCAGAGCGTTTTTAAAGAACTTAAAAATGCACAAGCACCACATATTATTTTGAAAGAACTTAATCGTTCTACCGCTATTTTAAGAGATATTTTAAATGCAAGATTTAATAGTATATATGTAAATGATAAAGAATTGTATTTGGAGCTTAAAGATTATTTGATGAGTATCTCTCCTGAGCAAGAAAAAATATTAAAACTTTATAAATCTAAAAATCCAATTTTGCAAAATTTTGATGTAACCAAAAAAATAAAATCAGCTTTCGGAAAAATAGTAAATATGAAAAATGGCATTTACCTTGTGATTGAGCACACAGAAGCAATGCATGTAATTGATGTAAATTCTGGAAAAAAAGTAAATGCCAAAAAAGATCAAGAAGAAAATTCTCTCCTAGTTAATCTAGCTGCTGCAGAAGAAGTAGCTCGTCAGTTAAGATTACGAGATATGGGAGGAATTATTGTAGTTGATTTTATAGACATGTATAATGCTAAAAACAGAAAGTTACTTTTCGAAAAAATGCGAGAGCACATGCAGGATGATAAAGCAAAACATAATATTCTGCCGCCTTCAAAGTTTGGGTTGATACAAATCACACGACAAAGAGTACGACCTGAAATGAATATTGATACGAGAGAAAATTGTCCAATGTGCGTGGGTAATGGCAAAATTGATTCCAGTTTACTTCTAATAGATACAATTGAGAATAAGATTAAGAATCTGATTGAAAAATCAGATAATGGAAAGATTAGAATTTCAACTCATCCTTTTATCGCAAGCCATATAAATAAGGGTATTTTTTCAAAAGGAATGAAATGGAGTTTTAAATTCAAGCGAATTATTCAAATTATTCCTGATGACAGATTACACCTCCTTCAATATAGTATTGTAAAGAGCTAAATGTTTTTTCTCTTCTCTAGATTCACTAAAGATTTGTAGTGTAAAACCAAAGGAATAATTGCTAAAATTACCATAACAGCTCCTACCAGATATCCCCAACGTACATTATCATTTGTAAGGAAAAAGGGTATAGCAAAAAGCCCAATCAAGCACATACGAACCATTATATTCAAAGAGTTAAAAACAGAACTTGTTCGACCCATTATATTGTTTGGAATATGATTAAAAAGATAAGTAGTCCTTAGAACCCTCACTCCTGCATTGGTTAATCCTAATATAAAGTTTGCAATAAAAAAGTATACAAGTGATTTGATAAAAGTCATTCCTGCAAAAGCGAAAGAGACAATAAGCATTAAAAGAATAATTCCAAAGATCGGGTTCTTATTCCTGAAAAAACGAATAACAAATACTCCAGCTAAAATTGCTCCAAGTGAATAATAAACTTCAGCTGAGGCGTAAATATCCCCCTTCCCTTGCAAAAAATCATGCACATAAGCAGGTAATAGAATATGAATTTCTACAAGTAGAAATGCAAAAAGCATATAAGAGGTGAGCCCAAATCTAAAAATAAGAGGGTGTTTTTTTAAGTAAGATATCCCACTCTTAAGTCGGGTGAATAAAGTGCCAACTTCTACTTTATCTGTTACTATTCTGCTATACTTTATTTGCATAAAGATCAAGATTACTATCATATAAGTAATAGCATCCATCAAGAATATTTCATGTATTCCCCATGGTTCAATTTCAAAAGGGAAGTGAATAGTAAATCCACCTAAATTCATGCTTTTATTTGTTGTTCCAGTAAGTAGTAAAGCTGCAAAAGCACCTGCTAAGATACTAGTAGATTGTCCCTGAATCTCTATATAAGAATTTAGTTTTCCATAATTGCTTTTTTCAGTAATTTCTTGTCCGAAAGCATAAAGGTTAGGATAATGTACATTGTAATTAAAAATGGTGGTAGCAAATACTAGAATTACTAATAAATCGTTCATATTACTGCTGAAGAATCCTGAAATTGCAACTGTTCCAATAATCAGGCCGCAAACTAAATTTATGAGAATAAAAAGGTTTCTCCTAGAGTATCTGTCAATTAATGTTCCAGCATATAATCCCCAAAATAAAGTAGCAAAAGTGATGAATAGGTATGCTGTAGCAAATACTTCTGGCCTACCTACAACTTCTACAAAATACCAAGGAATAGCAATCATACTAATGCCTTGTGCAAAACCAGAAATAATGTTAGACAAAAAAAGTAAGCTTATTGCTTTTTTATTTTTCATATTGCAAAAGTAAAAGAATATGTATTTTTGAATCGATGCAAAACAAAAGAGTTTACAAAATAAGTGAAGCAAAGGAAAGAATAAAGAATTATTGTGCCTTGGAAGACAGATGTCAATGGGATGTAAGACAGAAATTATCGGAATGGGGGCTTTTGGAAAACACTAAAGATATCATTATGATAGAATTGATAAATGATTGTTTTATTGATGAAGAAAGATATGCTTGCTCATTTTGTAGAGGAAAGTTCCGTATAAAGAAATGGGGTAGAAGAAAAATTGAATTTGAGCTAAAAAAGAAGAATATATCTTCCATTTGCATAAAAAAAGGAATGGAAGAAATTAAAATGGATGAATATTTAAAGGAATTAGAAGATCAAGCAGAGAAGAAAAACAACCTAATTAAAGATAAGAGTCATTTTAAACGAAAAAGTAAATTGGCAAAGTATTTGATAAATAGAGGATTTGAAAACAATTTAGTTTGGGAAAAGATAAATGAAATTTACAATAAATAGTATTTCCAAAAGATGGTAAGCGACCAACAAATTTTTGCATTAAACAAAAGAAAAGATAATCTTTTCAGGTTCTTGAATATAAAGCAGAAACAATTACAACTTCAAGAAAAGGAAAAGCAAACCCATGATGCTAATTTTTGGAATAATTCAAATAAGGCACAACAAACTTTAAAGCAAATAAGCAAATTGAAGGCTTGGGTAAAGACCTATAATAAAGTGGTAAATGAATTAGATGAATTGAAGATTCTGATTGACTTTTTTCATGAAGGTGAAGCTAGCGAATTAGAAGTTGAAAAGCAAGAGAAAAAAGTAATTGCTGCCATTGAAGATTTAGAATTCAAAAATATGCTTTCTGAAAAAGAAGATGAGATGCCAGCAATTTTAACGATAAATCCTGGGGCAGGCGGTACTGAAAGTCAAGATTGGGCAGAAATGATAATGAGAATGTATTTGATGTGGGGAGAGAAAAATGGCTATAAAGTGAAAGAATTAGATATGCAAAAGGCTGAACCAGCAGGTATTAAATCCGTTACTTTAGAATTTGATGGCGATTTTGCTTTTGGCCACCTCAAAGGAGAGAATGGTGTTCATCGTTTGGTCAGAATTTCACCATTTGATTCTAATGCCAAGAGACACACTTCTTTTGCTTCCGTTTTTGTGTATCCACTAGCTGATGATAGTATTGATATTGTGATTGATCCTTCTGAAATCTCATGGGATACCTTTCGTTCAAGTGGTGCTGGGGGGCAAGGGGTAAATAAGATTGAATCGGCTGTTCGGCTTAAACATCAACCAACAGGGATTATTATTGAAAATTCTGAGACACGTTCACAATTAGAAAATAAAGACAAGGCCTTGAAACTTTTAAAATCTCAATTACATGATCTGGAACTCAGAAAAATACAATTGGAAAGAGATAAATTAGAGGGTAATAAAAAGAAAATTGAATGGGGTTCTCAAATTAGAAACTATGTTTTGCACCCCTATAAATTAGTGAAAGATTTAAGAACAAATTATGAAAGTTCCAATCCTGAAGCAGTATTAGATGGCGATTTGAATGCTTTTATCAAAGTGTATCTAATGCAATTTGGGCAAAAATAGATTATGAAAATATACCATAATCCCAGATGTAGTAAAAGCAGAAAAGCACTCTTTTTAATTCAAGAAAAAGGAGAGAATCTTAAAATTATTGAATACTTAAAAGAACGTATTTCAATTGAGGATTTGGGATTGCTTTTGAAAATGTTAAAAATACAACCAATAGAATTGATAAGGAAAGGTGAGCAAATTTGGAAACAAAAGTATAATGGAAAAGAATTAACTGATGATGAAATAATTATGGCAATGGCTGAAAATCCAAAGCTAATTGAAAGGCCAATTATAGTAAAGAATGGGAAAGCAATTATTGGCAGATCACCTGAGCAAGTATTGAATTTACTTTGTTAAGATGGGATTTGATCGTTTTCTAATTTACCTTCTTTAGCCCAAACAAGAATAAAATAAGGGATGACACTAGCTAAAAATATAATAGACCAAAAAGCCATTAAAAAAACAAATAAAAATATTAGGAATCCTAGAAATTTCATAATCATTAACTTTGCCACAAAGAAACAACAAGAATTAAAACTATCAAAATATTTTCGTTATGAATTATAGAATAGAAAAAGACACAATGGGGGAAGTAAAAATTCCTGCAGAAAAATACTGGGGAGCACAAACCGAAAGAAGCAGAAACAATTTTAAGATTGGGGAGGAGGCCAGCATGCCAAAAGAAATTATTTATGGTTTTGCTTATTTAAAAAAAGCTGCTGCTCATGCTAATTGTAAATTAGGAGTACTTTCTTTAGAAAAAAGAAATTTGATTACAAAAGTTTGTGATGAAATTCTAGAAGGGAAACATGATGATCAATTTCCTTTGGTAATATGGCAAACAGGAAGTGGAACGCAAAGCAATATGAATATTAATGAAGTTGTTGCAAACAGAGCTCATGTGATAAATGGAGGAAGTTTAGAAGATTCTGAAAAAGTTATTCATCCAAATGACGATGTAAATAAATCCCAAAGTTCAAACGACACCTTTCCAACAGGAATGCATATTGCAGCTTACAAGATGATTATAGATACTTCAATTCCTGGGGTTGAGCAATTAAGAAATACGCTTGAAGAAAAGTCCAAAGAGTTTATGCATGTTGTTAAGATTGGAAGAACACATTTAATGGACGCAACTCCACTTACTCTAGGTCAAGAATTTTCAGGATATGTTTCACAGCTTGATCATGGATTAAAAGCTCTTAAGAATACACTTACTCACCTTTCAGAAATAGCACTTGGAGGAACGGCAGTTGGAACGGGAATCAATACGCCTGAGGGATACTCAGAATTAGTAGCAAAGTATATTGCTGAATTTACAGATCTTCCTTTTATTACAGCTGAAAATAAATTTGAAGCACTTGCTGCTCATGATGCAATTGTAGAAAGTCATGCAGCTTTAAAACAATTAGCAGTTTCTTTAAATAAAATTGTTAATGATATAAGAATGTTAGCTTCAGGGCCAAGAAGTGGAATTGGAGAAATTATTATTCCTGCAAATGAACCAGGTTCATCTATAATGCCAGGAAAAGTAAATCCAACACAATGTGAAGCGATGACAATGGTTTGCACACAAGTTGTTGGAAATGATGTTGCAATATCAGTTGCTGGCATGCAAGGGCATTATGAATTAAATGTATTTAAGCCAGTTATGTCTGCTAATTTCTTGCAGTCTGCAAGATTAATTGGAGATGCATGTGTTTCCTTTGATATTAATTGTGCAATTGGAATTGAGCCAAATTATGTTAATTTAAAAAAGAATTTGGATAACTCTTTAATGCTAGTAACTGCATTAAATACTAAAATTGGATACGATAAGGCTGCAAAAATTGCAAAGACTGCTCATAAAAATGGAACAACTCTGAAAGAAGAGGCAATTAATTTAGGTTATCTTACAGGAGAGGATTTTGATGCTTGGGTAAATCCTGAGGACATGTGTGGTAGTTTGAAGAAATAGAATTTATTTATTCTTCTTTTTTATATCAGACACAAACTCTTTTATTTCTTGTTCATCTTCTTTTTTACAAACAAGGAGTATACCATCATTTTCAACAATTATATAACCATTTAGTCCTTGTAAAACAACTAGCTTTTCATTAGGAATTTTTACAATGTTATTTCCTGAATCATATAAAAAAACATTATTGCCCTGCACAGCATTCTGGTTTTTATCTAAATCTAAATACGTGTAAAGCGAACTCCAAGTTCCCAAGTCACTCCAACCAAGATCAGCAGGGAAAACATATACGCTATCCGATTTTTCCATTACACCATAATCAATTGAGATATTATTACATTCTGGGAATATTCTGTCAATATAGCTGTTTTCTTTCTTAGTATTATAAAATGAATTGCCCTCTTCAAAAATATCATAGATATTACGTAAATGTTTTCGGAAAGACTTAATAATAGTTTTTGCACTCCAAATAAAAATTCCTGAATTCCACAAGAAATCACCACTATCTAAGAATTGTAATGCCAATTCCTGACTTGGTTTTTCAGTAAATTTTTTTACTTTTTTGATAATAGGATTACCTTCCAATTTCGAGTTACTAGATTGAATATACCCATAGCCAGTATCTGGCCGGCTTGGCTGAATACCAATTGTAAGTAAAATATCATATTTGGCAGTCATTCTCATTCCATTATTTACCACTTTTACAAATTCATCTTCATTAGTAATTAAATGATCTGATGGAGCCACTATCATATTTGCATCTTGATTTTTACTATAAATTTTAAAAGCAGCATAAGCAATACAAGGAGCGGTATTTCGCATTGTTGGCTCACATAAGATATTGTTTTTATCAACATTTTTTAGTTGCTCTAAACATAATTCTTTATAATTCTTATTGGTTACAATTAGAATATTTTCTTTTGGACAGATTTTACTAAGTCTCCTAAAAGTTTGCTGAATAAGTGTTTCGCCTGTTCCTAAAATATCAATAAATTGTTTAGGGCGGCTTTCTTTGCTCATTGGCCAAAATCTTGAGCCAATACCACCGGCCATTATTACTGCATAATTGTTATTATTCATATTGATATTTTAAAATTCAAAAGTACAATAAAAGATTAATCTAATTATTGTGTGACATATCAACTATTGCTAAAGGGTTAAAAAAATATATTTTCTCGGAAATAATTTCTTTACATTTATACCTTTTTCTTAGTTTTTCTATTTTCATAAATTGTTTCCCATTTATGGCTGAGAAAATACTTCCATCTGGAATTTCATCAATTGTTTGCTTTGGATTTTTATCATAATTTTTTAATATTCTACTTAAATTATAATCATTTGAGGTAGATGCTTTTAGATTTTTGATATGTTTGCTCAAACCTCTTAAGATATCATCCGGAAAAATATTTGAGTTGAGAAAATTTAGCATCATCTTTTTAAAAGTATTTTTCCATTCTGTTCCATGAGGATATACTTTGCTTTTGTATTCTCGCCACACAAACGCATGTGCTATCTCATGTGTAAGGGTAATCAAAAAAGCATATTTATTCAAATCATAATTAATACTAATTAGGTATTCTCCCTTTCGATTTACTCTAAAATCTCCCAATTTTGTATTTCTCCTTTTTGTAATTTTTATTGCAATATCTAATTCCTCGATCCATTTTTTAATTAGCGGGATACTATTAGTCGGAAGAAAGGCATTTAATTTCTCCATCAATTGAGTATTTGATAAGCAATAAAGCTAGAAAGATATGCGAGAACTCCCATATAAAGAAATTGAATTATCGGCCATTTCCAACTATTAGTTTCTCTTCTTACTATAGCAAGCGTACTCATACATTGCATGGCAAAAGCATAAAAAAGCATCAAAGAGATTCCAACTGCTGTTGTAAAAAATGCTTTTCCTGTATCTGGGTTTTGAACTGATTCTAATCTTTCACGAATGGATTGAATATTAGAATTATCTCCCACACTATAAATAGTAGACATGGTACCTACAAACACTTCTCTTGCTGCAAATGAAGTGATAAGTGCAATACCAATTTTCCAATCAAAACCTAATGGTTTAATGGCTGGCTCAATACTTTTCCCAATTATTCCAGCATAAGATGCTTCTAGTTTTTCTGCAGAAATACTTGCCTCAGCATTTTCTTTTCCTGCCCATTTCTTTTCAATTTGTTCAAACTTATTACCAGGGGCATAAGAAGATAAAAACCATAGAATAATAGAAATGGCAATAATTACTTTACCGGCATCAAACAAAAATACTTTTACCTTTTCCACAATGGTATAAATAACAGTTTTCCAATCGGGTATTTTATAAGAAGGCATTTCCATTATATAAAAGCCTTTCTGTTTTGCTTTGAGAATAAATTTCAAAATAAAAGCAGTACCTAAAGCCGCTAAAAAACCAAGTAAATAAAATGCCATCATTATTAGCCCCTGCAAATTAAAAGGACCCCAATTTTGCTCAGCAGGAATTATCATGGCAATAATTAAGGTGTAAACAGGCAATCGAGCTGAACAACTCATAAGCGGAGTAACCATTATTGTTATCATCCTTTCTTTCCACGATGTAATAGTTCTAGCAGACATAATTGCAGGTATCGCACAAGCTGCTCCACTTAAAAGAGGAATAATTGATCTGCCATTTAGACCAAACTCTCTTAGTATTTTATCGGTAATAAAGCCTACGCGAGCCATATAACCAGTATCTTCCAAAAAGGCAATAAATGCAAATAAAAATGCGATTTGTGGTACAAAAATAATGATTCCACCAAGTCCAGCTAATACACCTTTTACAATTAAATCATTAAAAATCCCTGCAGGTAGGGTTGCTGAAACCCAAATAGAAAGGTCAGTAAACCAGCTATCAATCAAATCCATTGGATAGGCTGACCATGAAAAAATGGCTTGAAAAATTAGAAATAAAATACCTAAGAATATAAAATATCCACATATAGGATGAATTAGAATATCATCTAACCATTTGGTAAAAGAACGATTTCCTGACATTTTAATTTCCGTACTACAACTTTCCACAACTCCATCAATCATTTTATATCTTCTTATCGTTTCTTGGGCTTGAGCTCTACTAGGAATAAATTGGTGCTTCTTGCTTAGATTAGAAAGTTTAATATCTTCATTTATATCTTGCAGACAAAGGGCTAAAAATGATCTATAATTATTATCTGAATTTATTAAAAGATTGGTTTGTTCAATAATATCTTTAAACAGAGTTTTAACATCAAAGAAATAGTGTTTATACTCTTGAGTATTTGCTGTTACTATAGCTTTCTTAAGGTTTTCAATTCCCTCTTGCTTTCTAGCATTTATAGCAATAACTGGAATATTTAATCCTTCTGAAAGTTTGCGAACTTCTATAATAATACCTTGCTTTAAGGATAAATCAACCATATTTAGCGCTAAAACTACTTTCATTTTCAGATCAATTATTTGGGTAATCAGAAAAATAGATCGTCTTAGATTAGTAGCATCTGCAACTACAACCGTAACTCCTCTATAATCTTTATCCTTTTTGCTGTAAATAACTTCTTGAGCAACTTTCTCATCAATGGATTTTGGGTACAAGCTGTAAGCTCCAGGAGTATCTGTAATATCTGCTTTTATGTTGTCATCTAAGTTACAGCTTCCAGTTTTTTTCTCAACTGTGATGCCTGGGTAATTGCCTACTTTTTGTCTAAGCCCAGTTAACGCATTAAAAAGAGTAGATTTTCCAGAATTAGGATTGCCAGCAAGTACTACTTTTATTTTTGTAGTATTCATCTTACGACTTTTTTACAATTATTTTCTCGGCATCTTTTTTTCGTATGCTTAACATAAACCCAGAAACTATAATAGCGATAGGATCATCAAAAGGAGCTTTTCTTTCAACTATAATTTTTTCTTCAGGAGTACAACCCATTTCTAAAAGCTTTTGCGCTAATTCATCATCATTTATTGATTTAACAATATATTCTTCCCCAATAGTTATATCAGATAGTTTTTGCATTTGGCAAATCTAGTTATTTAGAATGACTCTAAAATAAGTAATTCAAAGAAATTTAAGTGTTATGTTTGTGCTCTGTTTTGTCTGAGAAATTAGGACAATCGCATGAATTGATTTTGCTTAAAAAACAGGAAGTTATCAAAACAGAAAGCAATAAAAATAACAATATGAGCTTCGCTTTATTCATTATGTAAATTCAAAAATAAATAAAAGCAGTAATAGTTTGGGCACTTATTACATAAATTATATATACTTTTATATTCAATGTATACTATTTTAAAAACCATAGGGAAGTATTTTCTAATGTTGCGTAGGGTTTTCAGCCTCCCTGAAAGACGAGCAATTTTTTTAAAGCAGATTGTATTAGAAATTGAAAAGATTGGTCTGAACTCCTTAGGAATTGTAATTATTATTTCCCTTTTTGTTGGAGCAGTTGTTACTATTCAAACGGCTTTCAACCTTTTTAACCCTCTTTTACCTAGATATCTAGTTGGTTTAGCAACAAGAGATTCCTTGATCTTGGAGTTCTCGCCAACACTACTTTGCCTTATTCTGGCAGGTAAAGTGGGTTCAAATATAGCATCTGAGATTGGGAGTATGCGTGTAACAGAACAAATTGATGCATTGGAAATTATGGGTGTAAATTCCGCCAGTTTTTTAATTCTTCCTAAGATTATTGCTTCTATGTTCTTCTTCCCTTTTCTGGTAATTATTAGTATGGGAATAGGAATGTTCGGCGGCTGGCTTGGTACTATGTCGGTAGATGTTACTACAGCCGATTTTCTTTATGGACTCAAATATGGTTTTAATCCTTTTTATGTTACTTATGCACTTACAAAAACTATAGTTTTTGCTTTTATAATTACGTCTGTTTCTTCCTTTTATGGTTATTACACTAAAGGAGGAGCTTTGGAGGTTGGTGTTTCTAGCACAAAAGCTGTAGTATATAGTAGTGTAGTTGTACTAATCTTCAATTTTATTCTTACTCAACTTTTATTGGCATGATATCTGTAAATAATATAAATAAATATTTTGAAGACAATCGTGTTTTAAAGGATGTTTCATTTGTATTTGAGCCAGGGAAAACGAATTTAATAATTGGAGAAAGTGGTTCAGGAAAAACAACATTATTAAAGATAATGATTGGCCTTCATAAAGCAGATAGCGGAGTAATAAAATACAATGAACGTAATTTTACAGAGATGAATTTTTTACAGCAAAAAAAATTAAGAAAAGAAATTGGCATGCTTTTTCAAGGTGGAGCGCTTTTTGATTATATGAATGTGGAAGGAAACGTAATGTTTCCCTTAAATATGTTTTCTGAAAAATCTGAAGAAGAAAATTTGGATAGAGTAAATTTTTGCCTAAAAAGAGTAAACTTGGAAAATACAAATAGTTTGCTACCATCAGAACTTAGTGGTGGAATGAAAAAAAGAGTTGCTATTGCAAGGGCAATAGCACTAAATCCAAAATATTTACTTTGTGATGAGCCAAATTCAGGGCTCGATCCTAAAACCGCTATTCTGATTGATAATTTGATTCAGGAAATTACCCAAGAATACAATATTACGACTATTGTGAATTCCCATGACATGAATTCGGTAATGGAAATTGGAGATAAGATTGCCTTTATTTATGAAGGGAAAGTTTGGTGGAAAGGGAATAAAGAGGATTTAATGATCAGTGAGAATCAAGAATTGAATGACTTTGTTTTTGCATCAGAACTTTTTAAAAGATTAAGGCGAAGACTCTAAAAAAGAATTATTGCAAGAAAGGATTGTGTTCTTTTTCATAACTTAGTACAGTAGTTGGTCCGTGACCACAATAAATTTGGACTTCCCCAGGAAGAGGAAATATTTTTTCGGTAATGCTTTTTATCAAAACATCATAGTCTCCAAAAGGCAAATCTGTCCTGCCAATGCTCATTTGAAAAATAACATCTCCACTAATTATAAAGTTATTTTTTTTACTATAAAAGCAAATATGTCCTGGAGAATGTCCTGGGGTGAATAGTACTTCTAGTTTACTCTCTCCAAAAGAAATAATATCGCCATCTTCTAGAAAATACTTAGGATATGGCGAACCAGAATAATTCTCAAGACCATACATTTCACTAACTGCTCCAGCATTTTCTAAAAGAAGTAAATCTTTTTTATGCATTTGTAATTCTATTCCCCATTTATTAGCAACAAATTGGTTACCCAAAATATGGTCAATATGACAATGTGTATTTAATAGAGCAACTGGATTTAGTTTATTTTTAGATATAAATTTTTCTAATTTTACTTGCTCTTCTTTTTCATAACATCCGGGATCAATAATTATACACTCCTTGCTTTCATCATAAAGGACAAAAGTATTCTCTTGAAAAGGATTAAAAACAAATCTTTTTATTTTCATTTCGCAAAATCTTAAATACAAATATAGCCTTTCTTTTACTTTAGTATCTTTACATTCTTAAAAGAGAATGAGATTCTTTTTCATTATATTCATTTTTATTTTTTTGCCATTTCTGTCAGAAGCACAATTCTATTATGGTCTGCAAACTACTTTTGGTAAAAGCAGGGTGCAATACAAAGAATTCAATTGGACAAGTTATCAGTTTCAAGAATTTGATACTTATTATTATAGGGGAGGAAAGCCTTTAGCGGAATATACTGCCACAACTGCTCATATTCAATTACAAAAAATTGAAAAGCAACTTCTTTTTAATTTTGAAAAAAGAATACAGTTTGTTATTTATAATTCTTTTTCTGATTTTAAGCAAAGCAATCTTGGCTATAATCAGCATGATGATTATAATATTGGTGGAAAAACTCAAATAGTAGATAGTAAGGTTTTACTTTATTTTGATGGAGATTATAATTATCTTAACACTCAGATTGCAGCTGGAGTGACGAAGATTCTCCTAAATGAAATGATGTATGGCGGTAATATGGCAGATGCTTTTACTAATTCTACCTTGTTGAATTTGCCGGATTGGTTTGTAGATGGATTAGTAGTTTTCATGGCCGATCCTTGGAATATGAAGATGGAAAATTTAGTAAAAGATAAAATCGGCACAGGGAAGTTTAAGAACTTTAATCATTTGGAAAAAGATGATGCTGTGCTTGCGGGCTATTCAATTTGGCATTATATCAGTAATACTTATGGAAATTCGACAGTTGCCGAAATTTTGTATATGATTCGTTTAAGCAGGAATATTGAAAATGGTTTTCAGTCTGTATTAGGCAAATCAGTAAACACTATCAATAAGGAATGGCTTGATTATTATTTTCAGACAGATGTAACCGGAATATATCCTTCTTCCAATTCTTTACCAATAAAAATAAAAGATCAAGAGAAGATTACTCAAATAGAAATAAGTCCAAATGGCAGGAAAATGGCTTTTGTAAGCAATGAAATGGGAAAATATAAGATTTGGCTTTACGATTTAAAAACTAGAAAGCAAAAAAAGATTATCTCTGTTGGGCATAAATTAGATAGAATTACTGATTTTACAGTGCCTGTAATTGCATGGGAACCAAAAGGTAAAAAGTTAGCTTTTATAACAGAAAAAAAAGGAAAGATTCAAATTAACTATTATGATATTCCCAAAGGCGAAACAACTACATTTGAGCTGCAACATTTGCAAAAAGTACTAAGTATGGAATATGATAAGAAAGGAAAAGTTTTGCTTTTTTCTGCCGTTCGACAAAACCAAACCGACATTTTTACCTTTGAGGTAGTGGGGCAGAAACTTACTAATATCACCAATGATAAATTTTTAGATTTAGATCCTACCTTCTCACTAAATAATGAATTTATTATTTTCAGTTCCAATAGAAAAAGAGATGTTTTATATGCAAATGATGATATCTCAACATATACAAAAAACAATGATTTGTTTTTGTATAACTATAAAACGGAAAGTTCAAAACTTTTACGTCTTACAGTTACACCTGAGATTCATGAATTACAACCCAAGCCAATAAAGGATAATTTGTATTCGTTTTTGGCGAATACAAATGGTGTCAATAATCGTTTTATGGTGAAAATAGATAGTACAAAAGTTGATACCGATACGAATATCTTTTATCAGAAGAATCTTTTCATTTCGCCTCTTACCAATTACAATCGAGATATAATTTGTTATGATTTCAAACCAAAAGCTGGGCATTTGCTGGAGGTTCTTTATTTAAATGGTAACTATACTATTTATGATAAGAAGTTAACCAGAAAGATTAAAAGACCAGAAATTAATTTAACAGATTCCTACTTTTTACAACTAAAAAAAAACAAAATACACAACAAATCTGAGCTAAAAAAGATTACTATAGACTCTTTGTGGAAAGTGAATAAGATTGATATTGAGAATTATCAGTTTGGAAATTTTAAGGAAATACTAGATCGATTAAACAACAAAGTAAATACTTATTCTATAGATAACAGAAAAACACTTAAATTACCAAAAGCACGCAATTATTTCATTTCGTTTACTACTGATTATGTAGTGAGTCAGTTTGATAATTCTTATATTACAGAATCTTATCAGCCCTACACCAACTACAAAACACCACTCTTTTTAAATCCTGATTTTGATGCTTTAATAAAAGTGGGAACGGCTGATTTGTTTGAAAACTACAAAATAATTGGTGGCGTGCGTCTTTCTGATGATTTGAAAAGTAATGGCTATATGCTTAGTTTTCTAGATAATAAATATCGTTTGGATAAATCTTATATATTTTCTAGCCAAAGTATAAATATGCTACGAAATAATGCTCTGCAGAAAATTTATTCTTATGAATTGAGAGGGGTATTCAATTGGCCTTTTGATGAGGTGTTTAGTACAAGAAGTTCTGTTAGTTTTAGAAATGATAAAACGGTTTTTATGGCAACTGATATTCTTAATTTAGCAAAAGAAAATACTTATAGTAATTGGATAACTTTTAGAAATGAGGTGGTTTTCGATAACACAATTAATAAAGGATTAAACCTTTATAATGGAGGTAGATACAAGATTTTTACAGAATATTATCGCCTTTTGGAAGATGTGAGAACTAACATGATTATTCTAGGGTTAGATGCGAGAAATTATAAGAAAGTGAGTCATTCTATTATTTGGGCAAACAGAATTGCAGCAAGCACATCATTTGGAAATCAGAAGTTACTTTATTATATGGGAGGGATTGATGCTTGGCTTATGCCAAATTTTAACAAAGAAACTGATGTTGCGGAGAATGAAAATTATAGCTACCAAACCCTAGCGACGAATATGAGAGGATTTTATCAAAATGTAAGAAATGGAAACAGCTTTTTTGTAATAAATACTGAGTTTAGAGTTCCGCTTTTCAAATATATTCTAAGGCGCCCAATTACTTCTGATTTTATCAATAATTTCCAAATAGTAACCTTTGCTGATTTTGGGACTGCTTGGAATGGGCTGACTCCTTTTTCCAAAGATAACCAAATAAACTATGAAGTAATTGAGAATGGCCCTATAACTATTACAATTGATAATCAGAAGAATCCTTTTGTTGGCGGATTTGGTTTTGGAGCTAGAAGCAGATTATTTGGTTATTTTTTGCGTGCAGATTGGGCTTGGGGAGTTGAGGATAGCTATGTGTTGCCAAGTATTTTATACATATCTTTGGGGCTTGATTTCTAAAAAAATATATATGACTATTAGTACGATACTTATTCTTATTTTAATTGGTTTATTGGCAGGGGTTATAAGCGGAATTGTAGGTATTGGTGGAGGCCTCTTAATGATTCCAATGCTGATTTTCTTTTTAGGGATTTCGCAACATTCTGCACAAGGAACATCTTTGGCAGTAATGCTACCGCCCATCGGGATTCTAGCCGCTATGAACTATTATAAAGCAGGTTTTGTGGAGTGGAAATTTGCATTAATTATTGCAACTACTTTTATTATTGGAGGGTATTTTGGGTCAAAATTTGCAATAAGTCTTTCATCCACTGTACTTAAAAAGATTTTTGGAGCTATATTACTTGTAGCTGCGATAAAAATGATTTTTGGAAAATGAGTTTGAAAGAAAAGATACAAGAACTATCGGCAGAATTGTTGCCTGAAATTATTGAGATTAGGAGGTATTTGCACATGCATCCTGAAATTTCCTTTCAAGAGCTTAAAACTTCCAGATACATAAAATCTGTTCTTTTAAATTGGAATATTCCTTTTTATGATGGTATTGCAGAAACAGGAATTGTGGTATTATTAAAAGGAAAAAATCCTGAGAAAAGTTGTACTGCCCTTAGGGCCGATTTTGACGCTTTGCCTATACAAGAACAGAACAAGGTGGAATATTGTTCCAAAAATAGTGGAGTAATGCATGCATGCGGACACGATGCACATACTGCTTCATTATTGGGCACCATTAGAATATTAGATGCAATTAAGTCCGAATGGGAGGGAAATATAAAATTTATTTTTCAGCCAGCAGAAGAACGTTTGCCTGGGGGCGCAAAGCAGATGATAGCAGAGGGTGTATTGGAAAATCCTAAAGTACATACTATGTTCGGTCAGCATGTTTTTCCTGACTTAGAAGTAGGACAGGTGGGGTTTAAAGCTGGAATGTATATGGCATCTACTGATGAATTGCATATTACAATAAACGGAAAAGGAGGACATGCTGCACTTCCTGAGAAGAATAAAAACCCCATAAAAGTTGCTAGTAGACTGATTTCAGATTTATATGATTATTTTGATAAAGAGAAGGAAATTCCTTCTGTTTTTTCTATTGGATTTATTGAAGGTAATGGGTCTACCAATGTTGTTCCGAATAAAGTAAAAATGATGGGGACATTTCGTGCAATGGATGAAAATTGGCGAGAGAATGCGCATGATAAAATGTTAAATGTTGCTGAAAAATTGTCCAAGAGATATAATATAGAAATTGATTTTGAGATATTAAAAGGGTATCCTTTTTTAGAAAATGATATTCAACTTACTAATAAGGCAATTAAATTAGCAAAAAAGTATTTAGGTGAGGAGAATGTAATTCTTTTGCCAATTAGAATGACCGCAGAAGATTTTTCCTATTACACCAAAGAAGTCCCCTCTTGTTTTTACAGATTAGGAACTGCAAATAAAGAAAAGGGAATTATTCATGGCTTGCATACTTCTAGTTTTGATATTGATGAAAAATCGTTAGAAATAGGAATGGGTCTAATGGCTTTTTTAGCAACTAGTGAATCTAGCTAATTAGTTTCTCTCCAATTATTGTAAATTCCTCCACAAATAATTTTATTCTATCTTTTAAATCATCATTGGATATTCTATTTCCTTCAAAATCTTTTCCTGTAGCATACACTATTCTTGGTAGTTGTATCATTCTCCACTCATTCATGCAAATTTGTGTAAGGTGCATGCTAGAAAGGTAACTTTTTTCTCCTCCAGCAGCACATACTATACCAAAAAATTTACCTACTCCACCACCACAACAATTATCCAAGATTATTTTTAAGCCATCATTTATGGAATAGCAATGTACACCCATTCCAAAAATAATATTATCTGCATTTTCTACTTTTGTTGTTAATTCTTCCATACTAGTAGTTACTCCTTTATGGCAAGGAAGTAGGTCCATTTTTCTAGCATCCAGAAGCTCTACATTAACACCTTTTTTTTGCAACTCAGTATCTATTGCTTTACAAAGAATAAAAGAACGAGATTTTTTCGAAAAGGAAGAAGATATAATTAGTGTATTCATTCTTTAATTTCCTATTTGGGATATAAATTGAATTCGTATTATTCTTAGTTCTTCATCTGTAAATTCGTCTTCATCAAACTCTTCTCTTAATTCTAGAAAGGAGGCTTCTTCTGATTCAATTAAAATGTTATTTATTTCTTCTATTTGATAATCTTCAAATGTCTCATCTATTAGATAAGCAAGATTTATTCTGGTTCCAGAATCTACAATACTTTCAATTTCTGTTAAAAGTTCATCTACTGTTTTCCCCTTTGCAGACGCAATATCAGCAAGGGGAATTTTTTTATCAATATTTTGAATAATATATATTTTATTGGCTGATTTGTTTGCCAAGGAACGAACTATCATATCAGATGGCCTTTCAATTTCATTCTCCTTCACATATTTTTTAATAATATCAATAAAGGATTCTCCGTATTTTTCCGCTTTCCCTTGTCCAACCCCCTGAATTTGACTCATTTCTTCCATATTGATGGGGTATTGGTTTGCCATATCAACAAGAGATGGTTCCAAGAAAATAATAGGAGGAGGTAATTTCTTTATTTTTGCTATTTTCTTTCTATGATCTTTAAGTATTTTAAAGAGTATTATATCCGCTGCCCCACCTTTTTGTTTTCCAATCGATTCCGTGTTTAACTGATCGTAATTATGATCTTCTGTTAACTCAAAAGCAAAAGGTTGCTTTAAGAATTTTTCACCTTTTTTAGCTATTTTTAGAATACCATAGGTTTCAATCTCTTTTGTAATTAGCCCTTGTACATAGGCTTGCCTAATTACTGCATGCCAAAATTCTTTGCTTTTTTCCGTGCCACAAGCAAAAACATCACCTATTATGGATTGGTGCTGTTTTATTAAACTATTACTTTCTCCAACTAATATTTTTACAGTTTCCTTTGCCTTAAAACTCTCATTACAGGCAAGCATAGTTTTAAGTAATTTTAACACAAAACCTTTCCCTTCAAATTTTGGTTTCGGATGTTTGCAATTATCGCACATACTATCACATTTAGTATCATTAAATTCCTCTCCAAAATAATGTAAAAGGTATTTTCTTCTACACATAGATGTTTCAGCAAATGAGATAGTTTCCAGGATTAAAAGACGACCAACTTCCACTTCAGAGACGGGTTTTCCATGCAAGAAGTTTTCTAATTTCTCAATATCCTTATAACTATAGAATGTAACACAATTTCCTTCTCCTCCATCCCTTCCAGCACGTCCTGTTTCTTGGTAATATCCCTCTAAACTTTTAGGAATATCATGATGAATAACAAATCGAATATCGGGTTTGTCAATTCCCATTCCGAAAGCAATTGTAGCAACAATTACATCTGCATCTTCCATCAAAAAAGCATCCTGATGTTGCACTCTAACTTTACTTTCCAATCCCGCATGGTATGGGAGGGCATTGATGCCGTTTACTTGCAAAGTTTCTGCAATTTCTTCTACTTTTTTTCTACTTAAACAATAAATAATTCCAGATTTTCCAGTTTGTTTTTTAATAAACTTAATAATCTCCTTCTCCACATTTATTTTTGGACGGATATCATAATAAAGATTTTCTCTATTAAAGGAGTCTAAAAAGATTTTTACATTCTCCAATTGTAGATTCTTTTGAATATCTTGCTGTACTTTTGGAGTAGCAGTTGCAGTAAGTGCAATAATTGGTTTTCTGCCAATATTGTCAATTATTTGTCTTAGTTTTCGGTATTCTGGTCTAAAATCGTGTCCCCATTCCGAGATGCAATGTGCCTCATCCACTGCATAAAAAGAAATTTTTATGTTTCTTAAAAACAAGATATACTCCTCTTTGGTTAGCGATTCTGGCGCTACATATAATAATTTTGTTTTCCCAGAAGAAAGATCATCTTTTACACCCTGAACTTCTTGTTTGTTTAGAGAAGAATTCAAAACATGAGCGATACTATCATTTTTGTTAAATCCTCTAATAGTATCTACTTGGTTCTTCATTAGGGCAATAAGTGGAGAAATAATAATGGCTACTCCCTTATCAAGAAGGGCAGGAAGTTGATAACACATAGATTTTCCCCCTCCTGTTGGCATAATTACCAAGGAGTCATTTCCTTTTTGTAGGGTTTTAATTATTTCCTCCTGCCTTCCTTTAAAACTACTAAAACCAAAAATATTTTTCAGATGGTCGTGTAATGTAAGTTGAGATTTAATCATTCAATCCTTAATATTTTTCTAAAAGTAATACTTTTGCATAAATTACAAAAGAGAAATAAAATAATATTTAATTAATTATTGAGAAATTGAAATCTATTTCGCAAATATTAAGAATTGCCAAATCAGTTATCGGATTAGAATCGGAAATAATTGAAGAATTGATAGGGAAATTAAGTGATGATTTTGCTCAAGCGGTACAACTTATATTGTCCTCAAACGGAAGAGTAATAGTGGCAGGTGTTGGAAAATCTGCCAATATTGCCAGTAAAATAGTTGCTACTTTTAATTCAACTGGCCAACCAGCTGTTTTTTTACATGCAGCTGATGCTATTCATGGAGATTTGGGTAATATTCAAAAGAATGATGTGGTAATTTGTATTTCAAAAAGTGGCAACACTTCCGAAATAAAATATCTTTTGCCACTAATCAAAAATATGGGGAACAAAATTATAGCCATTTGCGGTAATAATAGTTCTTATCTAGAAAATCAGGCCGATTTCGTATTAGATGCAAGCGTGAAGAAAGAGGCTTGCCCTCACAATCTAACACCTACTTCAAGCACTACTGCACAATTAGTTTTGGGAGATGCTTTGGCTATTTGCCTTTTAGAAAGCAAGAACTTTACAGATAAAGATTTTGCACGTTTCCATCCAGGAGGTGTTTTAGGTAAAAGGTTATACTTAAAAGTAAGTGATATTGTAAAAAATAATGAAGTTCCATCAGTTCAAGTTAAAGATAAGATACAGAAAGTAATTATAGAGATTTCTGAAAAAAGATTGGGCGCAACAGTTGTTTTAGAAGGGGAGAAGATCGCAGGAATAATTACGGATGGTGATTTAAGAAGGATGTTAGAAAAAGAGGTACAAATAGAAAAAGTGCTGGCAAAGAACATAATGAATAATAATCCAAAAAGCATTCTTTCTTCAGAACTTGCTATTGAAGCACTTAAAATAATGGAGCAGAACAATATTAGCCAACTACTTGTAGTAGAGAACGAAGCTTATATTGGAATAATTCATCTTCATGATATTCTTAAAGAGGGAATTGCTTAAATGAATACTAAGAGACAAAAAGAAGAGATGTCGTTTTTAGAACATTTAGAAGTGTTCAGATGGCATTTGGTTCGTTCGGGTTTTGCGATTTTATTTTTTTCAATTCTTGCATTTATATTTAAAGAGATAGTCTTTGATAACATCCTACTTGCTCCTAAAAACCCCAATTTTCCAACTTATAAGATACTTTGTTACTTATCTCAGCATATTGGAATGGGGGATACGCTTTGTATGGATGAGTTGCCTTTTATTTTAATGAATATTAGTATGTCTGGGCAGTTTAGCACTCATATAATGATATCTATAGTAGCAGGTTTTGTTATGGCTTTTCCTTATATTTTCTGGGAAATGTGGCGATTTATTTCTCCTGCCTTGTATGATGAGGAAAGTAATGCAGCAACAGGAGTTGTTTTTTTTTCTTCTTCACTTTTTTTAATAGGGGTATTGTTCGGATATTATGTGGTTGCTCCTCTTTCGATTCACTTTTTAGGATCTTATCAAGTCAGTCAAACTGTAGAAAATCAGATTTCTTTAAGCTCTTTTATAAGCACAATTTCCACTGTTTGCTTGGCCAATGGAGTAGTTTTCGAATTGCCAATTTTAGTTTATTTTCTTACAAAGATTCGTTTGCTCACCCCAGAGTTTATGCGTACTTATCGAAAACATGCCCTAGTTTTAACACTTATTTTCTCAGCAATTATTACTCCTCCAGATATTACAAGTCAGATTTTGGTTGCATTGCCACTTATGGTACTTTATGAAATAAGCATAAAAATATCCGGAAGAGTACTCAGAAAACAAGAAAAACAATTGAAAAAACAATGAAATTAAAAGCAGAGAATATTGTAAAATATTACAAGAAAAGAGCAGTGGTTGATGAGGTGAATATTGAGCTAAGTCAAGGGGAGATAGTTGGTTTGCTTGGGCCGAATGGGGCTGGAAAAACGACTAGTTTTTACATGATGGTAGGGCTTATTTCTCCTAATGCTGGTGATGTGTTTTTAGGGGAGAAAAATATTACGGAATTACCCATGTATAAAAGAGCTAAAATGGGAATTGGATATTTAGCACAAGAAGCTTCTGTTTTTAGAAAAATGTCGGTGGAAGACAATCTCCTCTCAGTTTTGGAAATGACTAATGAATCTAAAGAGAAACAAAAAGAAAAGTGTGAGTCTTTACTTTCAGAGTTTGGTTTGCAAAATATCAGAAAAAATATGGGAGGATTACTCTCAGGAGGAGAAAGAAGGAGAACAGAAATAGCAAGAGCTTTAGCAACAAACCCTAAGTTTATTTTGTTGGATGAGCCATTTGCAGGAGTTGATCCTATTGCGGTTGAGGATATTCAGCAAATAGTAGCAACACTTAAAGATAAAAATATTGGCATACTTATTACCGATCATAATGTGCATGAAACACTTTCAATAACCGATAGAGCATATCTTCTTTTTGAAGGAAAAATATTGAAATCTGGAACAGCAGAAGAGTTAGCTACAGATGAGAGAGTAAGAAAAGTGTATCTTGGAAAAAACTTTGAGCTAAGATGATAATTGTAACTGGTGCAGCAGGTTTTATAGGTAGTTGTTTAGTACGAACACTAAATGATAATGGATATAATCATTTGATATTAGCAGATGATTTTTCAGATCAGAATAAGAATAGAAATCTAGAGGGGAAGCAATATGCTAAGAAAGTAAAACGAATGGATTTGATGCAGTTGATTTCTTCAAATAACTATTCTATAGATTTTATTCTACATATTGGAGCCAGAACGGATACAACAGAATTTGACCAAGCCATTTTTGATGAGTTAAACTTAAATTATTCCAAGAATTTGTGGGAAAAATGTGCAAATTATCAAATTCCACTTATTTACGCCTCCTCTGCAGCGACTTACGGAATGGGAGAATTTGGCTTTGATGATAATCATAAAATGATAGAAAAATTAAAACCACTAAACCCTTATGGACAGTCGAAAAATGATTTTGATAAATGGGTTTTAGGGCAAAATTCTAAACCACCATTCTGGGCTGGATTTAAATTTTTCAATGTTTTTGGCCCAAATGAATATCATAAAGGCAGAATGGCTTCCGTTATTTTTCACGCTTTTAATCAGATAAAACAAAATGGAGAGATGAAGCTTTTTCGTTCTCATAATCCTGATTTTAAAGATGGTGAGCAGTTAAGAGATTTCATATATGTGAAGGATTTATGTAAGGTACTTCTTTTTATGATGGAGCATAAAAAAGATAGTGGAATTTATAATTTAGGAACCGGAAAAGCAAGATCGTTTAATGATTTAGCAAGAGCAACTTTTAACGCATTAGATAAAATACCAAATATTTCTTTTATTGATACACCAGAAGATATCATCGATAAATATCAGTATTTTACAGAAAGTAATATGCAAAAACTAAGAAGTATTGGTTATCAGACTCTCTTCACAACTTTAGAAAATGGGGTAGAGGATTATGTAAGATCCTATTTAATAAAAGGCGAGTATTATTAAAGTTCTTCTCTAAATTCTACTAAAAATTTTCGAATATTTCTTAAATGCGTGATGATTTCCACATTATCAATAGTATCCATTTTGTTATCACGTAATTTCTTTTTTGCTCCTTCCAAAGTAAACCCTCTTTCTTTGGTTAAATGATAGATTATCCTCAAATTATCAAGATCTTTTTTAGTAAACATTCTATTCCCCTTTTTATTTTTTTTAGGTTTTAGAATATTAAATTCCTTTTCCCAATACCGAATAGATGATACGCTTACATCAAAAATTTTTGCAACTTCTCCAATGGGATAAAACAACTTTTCTATTTTTTTCTCCTTATAAGTCATTAGTCAAATGACTGGTTATTTTGAGAGGAAATTTCAAGCATTTTTTCATATTCTTCTGGGCTCAAATCATTATAATAATAATTCACAGGATTTATTTTCCTTTTGTTTTTCATTACTTCATAATGTAAATGAGGAGCAACAGATGTTCCTGTACTTCCGACATAACCAATTATTTCTCCCCTTTTTACTTTTTGACCTCTATAAACTATGTATTTTTTCATATGAGCATAAAGAGTTTGGTAACCATAGCCATGATCAATAATAACATGATTACCATAACCTTTTCTACTTCTTTTCACTTTTTCTATTTTACCATCACCAGTAGAATATATTGGGGTACCTTGCGGAGCGGTAAAATCCATACCAGTATGTAGTTTTCTGGTTTTGTAAATGGGATGAATTCTGTAGCCATAACCACTTGCTACTCTTCCTAGATCCTTGTTAGCAATTGGTTGAATAGCAGGAATAGATGCCAACATATCAGCCTTATTTTTTGCTAAATTAATTACTTCATCAAATGATTTGGATTGAATATAGAGTTGTTTTGACAATTTATCAGCCTTTTTAGCCACCTCAATTACCAATTCAGAATTGCTAAAATTACGAATATCTTTATATCTATTTACGCCTCCAAAACCTGCTTTTCTAATAGAAGAAGGAATAGGGTCAGCTTCAAAAATAACTCTGTAAATATTGTCATCTCTTTGTTGAATGTCATCTAGTACTAAGTCAATTTGAGTCATCTTCTTGCTCAAAATATCATATTGAGTTACCAAATTCTCAATCTCACTTTTCAATCTTTTCTCCTTTGGGCTATCAAAAAATTGGAAAAAGATAATAATCATTATAAGCCCAGTAAAAGTAGAAGCCGCCAGATAGCTTAAAGAGCGTTTGAACTTATCAAAAGTATTTAGTTCAATTCGCTTGTAACTTAATGTTTTAGTATCGTAATAATATTTTATTTTAGCCATGAAATTAGTTCTTTCGCAAAATTAGTTAAATTACATTATATTGAGGCGCAAAATTTACTGATTTCTAACACATTAATGTGAATAGACAAAACTAACTATATGGATTCTAAAAAAGTAAGGACTTTATTTTTAAACTTTTTTCAAAGGAAAGAACATCAAATTGTTTCTTCTGCCCCTATAGTAGTACAAAATGATTCTACTTTAATGTTCACTAATGCAGGAATGAATCCCTTTAAGGATATCTTTTTAGGTAATTCAAACCCAACTGATTTAAGAATAACAAATTCTCAGAAATGCTTGAGAGTATCAGGGAAACATAATGATTTGGAAGAAGTTGGGCATGATACTTATCATCATACCATGTTTGAGATGTTGGGGAATTGGAGTTTTGGTGATTATTTTAAGGAAGAAGCTATATTATGGTCTTGGGAATTTTTAATAGAGGCTTGTAAGTTAGATAAAGACCGACTTTATGTAACAGTTTTTGAAGGAGAAAAAGAAGATGGCTTGTTAAGAGATAAAGAAACTTTTGATATTTGGGCAAAGCATCTGTCAGAAGAGAGGATCTTAAATGGAAATAAAAAAGATAATTTTTGGGAAATGGGAGAGACTGGACCATGCGGGCCTTGCAGTGAAATTCATTATGACAACAGAAATAAAGATGAAAGAGAAAAGATTGATGGAGCAACACTTGTAAATAAAGAGCACCCACAAGTTATTGAAATATGGAATTTGGTTTTTATGCAATTTAGTAGAAAAGCAGATAATAGTTTAGAGAAGCTGCCAAACCGGCATGTGGATACCGGAATGGGTTTTGAGAGACTTTGTATGATAATGCAAGGTAAAAAGTCTAATTATGATACGGATATCTTTCAGCCAATAATTCAAGCACTAGAAAAGTATTCTGAGATAGAATATGGTAAAAACGAAAAAGAAGATATTGCTATGCGGGTGATTGCTGACCATATTCGAGCTATTGCATTCTCTATTGCAGATGGGCAGTTGCCTTCTAATATTAAAGCAGGTTATGTGATCCGTAGGATTTTAAGAAGGGCTGTCCGATATGGCTATTCTTTCCTAGATATAAAAGAACCATTTATGTATCAATTAATTGATGTATTAGACAAGCAAATGGGATCACAATTTCCAGAAATTAGTTCTCAGATTGATATTATAAAGAATGTAGTAAAAGAGGAAGAAAAATCTTTCTTAAGAACTCTTGAATTAGGATTAAAAAGAATTCAGCAAATAACTAAAAATACAAGTAATATTTCAGGCAAACAACTTTTTGAGCTATACGATACTTTTGGTTTCCCAAAAGATTTAACAATACTAATATTAAATGAAAAAGGCATGAAATGTGATACAGATGGTTTTGATATAGAAATGCAAAAACAAAAAGAGAGATCCAAATCTGCTGCAAAAACAGAAACTAGCGATTGGAGAATACTGATTGAAGATGAGATGGAGGAGTTTGTGGGCTACAAAAAGTTAGAATCGGACATTAAAATTACTAAATATAGAGAAGTAAAATATGTAGACGAAACTACTTTTCACCTAGCGTTTAATCTAACTCCATTTTATGCAGAAGGAGGAGGGCAAGTTGGTGATAAAGGATTTATCAAAAATGAAGAAGAAACAATCGAGATATTAGATACTAAAAAGGAAAATAATGAGACCCTTCATGTCACCAATACTCTTCCTAAAAATGCAAAAGCCGATTTTCGGGCTTATGTAAATCCTGATGATAGAATTGCTATTGCAAGAAATCATACAGCAACACACCTTTTACATGAGTGTTTGCAAGAAGTATTAGGGAAGCATGTGCAACAAAAGGGTTCCTTGGTTTGTGCTGATTATTTAAGGTTTGACTTTTCCCATTTTTCTAAACTTTCAAAGGAAGAAGTTAGTCAGATTGGAGAAAGTGTAAATAAAAAGATTTTAAGTAACATTCCGCTTAAAGAACATACTAATATGCCACTCTCTGAGGCAAAGAATGAGGGCGCTATGATGCTTTTTGGTGAGAAATATGGAGATGTTGTCAGAATGATTCAGTTTGATACTTCCAAAGAATTATGTGGAGGTACTCATGTAAAAGCAAGTGGAGAAATAGGCTTTTTTAAGATTATTTCTGAAAGCTCAACAGCTGCTGGAATAAGAAGAATTGAAGCAATCTCTGGTACAAAAGCTTTGAATTTTGTCAATTCGCAAGAAGAAGTATTAGAAGGTTTATCTCGTTTATTAAAAACTAAAGATTTAGTCAAGAGTGTAGGGGATTTACTTTTAACTAATAAAAATAAAGAAAAAGAGTTAGAAAAATTAAGACTGCTACAAATAGATGGCCTAATCAAGGAATTGCTAGATAAAAGTAGTGAAGTTAATGGAATTAATGTAATTTCTGAGAAAGTAGATTTGAGTGCTGGATCAATGAAGAATATCGCCTTCAAACTAAAAAAACAAGAAAATTTGCTCGTACTTTTGGCTTCTGATAATAATGGAAAAGCGTACTTGATGCTTATGATTACAGATGATTTGGTGGAACATAAAAAGCTAAATGCAGCAGATCTTATTAACGAAATTAGTTTAGAAATAAATGGAGGAGGAGGAGGACAAGCAAACTTTGCTACAGCTGGAGGAACTAATTTAGATGGAATAGATAAGGCATTAAAGAAAGTAAGTTTACTTCTAAGTTAGATATATAGAAAGCTATGGTGTAGCAGAAATCTGTAAATACATCCAACTAGAACCATCACTATCATCATTTGGAGTAAACATAGAATAACCAAATCCATAATTAATATGATCATTTAATGTATTGGTTAATGAAATATCAATCTCATTCCCTCCTAATTCTTCGTTATCATCATCAGACATCATGTGGTAAACTAATCCTACTAAACCCCAGTTATTTAGGTCATAACCAAGATTAAAATACATATCATCCCAGGACCCATTCATGTTTTTAGCTACTAAATCCATAGCTCCATTAAATTGATGATAATCTCCCCAAGAGGCATTCCATGTGCCACCATTTGTCTCAGAAAATATATCCATTCCGCCACCTATATTAATTTTTTCGTTTAAGGTATAGTTTATAGAAATAGCCATAAGACCAGCGGTCTCATCTTTGTTTTCTACATTAGCAGTTTCATACCAGGTTTGATTCCAATAATCAAATCCAAGATTAAGTTTGCTATCCATTGTATTAAAATCCAATGCAATTCCCATAGTATTTTTAGCATTTGCAATAAGGTAAGCTCCATCAATATTTAAATTATCTACTTCCCTAGAAAGGTATATATATGCCCAATCTTTATTACGATCTCTTTCTACAGCATCTGTGCCAATATCTATCTTTAAAAGATCTTCAGATTCATATCTTATTACAAATCCGTCATGAGTTCGTCCATTATTTCCCCAATTATCATTTCCAATTATACGTCCATCTCCATAATTTAAAGCCATTCTACCTGCACTAAGTGTTACGCCAAATGGTAATTCTGTTGAGATACTTGCTTCATACACTGAAGCGTTTCCAGAACTACTCTCATCTTTTTCTCCATCTTGGAATTTATAATAATGATTACCAATCATATTCATACTCCATTTATCACCACTCCATTTTATACCCAAACGACTACGATTAGTAGAGTTTAATTGACTATCTTCTTCATTTTCTGTCTGATAATTTTCTACTCTAATCCTTGAATCTCCGCTCCAGTCTTGAGAAAAACAGATACTTGAACTAATCACTAAGCTTATCAATAATATATTACGTATATATTTTTTCATTTTAATTATTTTAAAGAGTTATTTCTTAGAATCTGTAAGATAGCCCTAAGTCAAAGTCACCATCTCTGTTTCCACTAGCATCATTACTAAGTGGTATATTATAATTTGGTTCAACATACAAATTTCCTGAAATATTTAAAGAAAAACCAATACCAATTTTCATATTATCAGTAGCCTCCTCAGTCGGCATGCTTAATGATACATAGATGTTTTCTTGCCATAGGTAACGTAAGAACATATCATGTCCATCATCTCTTGCAGCAGATTGTAAACCAATAATTAAGTTATTGTTTACTTGGTAACCAACACCTATTCTATTCGTAATATTTTCTATTCCAATTTCCTCTCCATCAGCTGTTTTAGTTACATTAGTCACAACTATGAAACTTTGTGCAGAAACAAATAATGTTATTATTGCTAATACTGTTGTTAAAATTAACTTTTTCATTTTTCTATATTTAGTTTATTTAGTATAGGACAAATGTATATAAAAAAAGCCAGCTAAAAGCTGGCTTTGATTTTTTTTAAAGAGTTATTTCTTAGAACCTGTAACCTATTCCTAGGTTAAATTCACTCTCTCTATCACCATTTTCATCCTTTTCTGTTGCCATACTATAGTTTGGTTCAAGATATAAACTGTTCCATACATTTAAAGAATACCCTACTCCAATAGTGGTACCTTCATTATCTCCTCCAGCCATCTGTAATGAGATATAGAGATCATCTTTACAATTATAACGAGCAAATAAATCATAATCATCTCCATTTTTCACTCCACCAATTACAATATTATCACTGATTGAGTATCCAATTCCCATGTTGGCAGTTAATTTGTCCATGCTCTCTTCTTGATCTCCATCATAAGTAGTAACTACCATGATTTGAGCAGAAGCAAAGATTGTTGCAAATGCAAGAACTGCAGTTAAAAATACTTTTTTCATTTTTCTATAATTTTGGTTAATACTGGTTGCAAGATATAAATGTTTGCTCTATATTCTTTAAATACCGTTTTCAGTTGTTAACAATAATTTGTTAGTCATACAATCAGAAATAAAGTATAAATACTATATAAAAAGCATAAAAAAAGAGCTCCAGAAGGAGCTCTTTTTAATCTTTGTATCAGTATAAAATTACGGAGTAACAGATAAAGTTAACCACATATATTTTACATCTTCTCCAGAAGCATCATCTGTAGCATATTTGATACCAACATTAGCGTTATCGCTCATATTGTAATCAAAGTTTGCTTCAGTTACATTTCTTTCTGCATCTTCATCTTCTGTGTTAGTGATGTTATGCATTGTTAGACCTAATGTAAAGTCACCCATTGCATAAGAAACACCAAAAGCCATATCTTCATCATTAGCTCCTAGGTAACCCATGTTTCCATGAGAAGCCCAACCACCTACATTAGATCCATCCATATCAAATCCACCTTCACCATAAGTAGTTCTAGTAGCAGATACAGACATATCATCATTTACATTGTAAGTAGCACCAATTGACATCATGTCTTCATCATCTTCATCAGCCCAACCAGAAGCAGTGTTATAACTTATATCTAAGTCAAGATCACCACCCATCATAGCGTAACCGATATCTAATCCCATAGCACTAGACTCATCTTCATTACTTAAATAAAGAAGATTCATACTCCAGTCTCCATCAGATTTAGAAGCGTTTACAAAATAATTTGTAGTTCCTTCATCAACACCATCACCAGCATTGTTCTTGTAAACACCAAGATCAAGTCCTAGCATGTCGTTAGCAATAGAAAACACACCACCATCATGAGTGTTTGGGTTTGAACCCCAATCATTGCTTCCCATTACAGCTCCACTACCATAATCAAGAGCTTGACGACCAACAGCTACACTAGCATAACCCATAAGGTCAGTAGTAGCATAAGCTTCATTCCAACTCATTGAAGATCCAGCAGTACCAAGGTCATAGTTATGAGTAGCACTAACATTAATACCCCAGCCATTTCCTCCCCAGCTTACGCCAAGAGAAGTTCTTTGATCAGTTGTAAACTGATCGTTATCACCACCCATGTCAACCCTAGTTCTAGAGTCAGCATCCCAACTTTGGGCAGTAGCGATAACTGTTACAAATCCTAACGCAAGCGTCAAGATGTTTCGTAAATTCTTTTTCATAATTAATTATTTATTTGGTTAATACGGGGCAAAGATAAGCTTATCAAATAGTATGACCAACAAAAGTAAGCCCCTTTTTTAACATTTAATTGTTTAAATAAGCGTTAAAATACTGTAAATCAAATAGATATGTTGTGTATTTTTAATGTATTTTGGGCTATTTTTTAGGATAAAAAGAGGAAAAAAAGGTAAAAAATGAGCTTTTTATCATTGTCTTATTGTTATCCCTTATAAGTTAGCCATTTCCATAATTCTTTATATGATGCTTTTTTACCATACATTAATATTCCTGTTTGGTAAATTTTAGCTGCGAAAGAGGTAGTTGCTAGAAATCCTACAATTAATAAAACTATGGAAATCATTAATTCCGGATTACTTACCCCAAAAGGCAAACGTACCATCATAATAATTGGTGAAGTAAATGGAATAAGTGAAGTCCAATAAGCCAATACACCATCTGGGTTATCCATTACTGGCTGCATTAAGATAAAAGAGATAATAAGCGGCATGGTAATAGGTAAGATAAATTGCTGGGTATCTGCCTCAGCATCTACTGCAGAGCCAACTGCTGCAAAAAGAGCACTATACAGTAAATAACCTCCTAAAAAGTAAAATACAAATGCACTTAAGAGTTGGGGGATATTTATTCCAGCTAATGCTTTTAAAAGTTCAGAAAGTATAATAGATTGTTCTTTTCCTATTTCTACACTTTCGGAGGTAATAGTTGTTGCATCAAAAAATAGAATTTCTGCAAAAGAGGATATTATTATAGTAAGAAAAATCCAAAGCATAAATTGAGTAAGACCAACGAGGGCAACTCCTAAAATTTTACCCATCATCAGTTGAAATGGTTTTACAGAGGAAATAATTACTTCAACAATTCTGCTTGTTTTTTCCTCAATTACCCCACGCATAACCATAGTTCCATACATGAAAATAAACATATAAATAAGAATACCACACATGAAAGCAATACCGAAACTTACTTCTGCATTACCACTTGTTTCTCCTTCTTCCCTAATTATGATAGTTTTTACCTCTATTGCTGTAGTTACTTCTTCTAAAATTTGCAAATCAATACCAGCTAGTTCTAGCTTCTTTTCTTGAATAATAACCGCTATCTTATCCTCAATCTCTTCTTTAATACTCAAACTTACTTGCTGATTGGAATAAAGGGAGAAAGTTTGAGGATCTTTTATAACAAGTAAAGCATAATAGGGGCTTTCAGCAAAATCTTCTTTAAGAATACTGACTTCCTGAGCAGGAATTTTTACAAAATGTAAATTATCAGTATCCTCTAATTTGGAAGAGAAAGAAGTGTTTTCTTCATATAATGCGATAGTTCTTTCATTATTTCCTTGCATCGCCAGATAAGTTGGTAGAATTATAATTCCAGCCATAAGTAAGGGACCTAGAATTGTCATGATAATAAAAGATCTCTTACGAACCCTTATCAGGTATTCTCTTTTTATAATAAGCCAAATTTTATTCATTATTTATCGCTTTTATAAAAATATCCTCCATTGTTGGTATTTTCTCCTTAAAGGAAATGATCTCTTCATTTTGTAAAAGTACTTTTAGTAAATCGTTTGCAGAAGCATTATCTTTTATTTGAATCTGATATTCTTTATTATCTTTATTAATTATTTCAAAATTTTTTGGTAAAGAAAGACTCTCTGTTTTTAGCTCCACCAAAAAAGTACTATTTCTAAAATCCTTTTTTATTTTTTCAATTTCTCCTTGTAAAATACATACCCCTTTATCGATTAAGGCAATATGACTGCAAATTTCTTCTACTGATTCCATTCTGTGAGTAGAGAAAATAATGCTTGTCCCATTTTTGCTTAATTCCAAAATTTCTTTTCGAATAATTGCTGCATTTATAGGATCAAAACCTGAAAATGGCTCATCAAAAATCAACAATTTTGGCTCATGAATTACCGTTACTACAAACTGAACTTTTTGAGCCATTCCCTTGCTGAGTTCTTCCACCTTTTTGTTCCACCAATGTAAAATCTCCAATTTTTCGAACCAATACTTGAGTTTTTCAATCGCTTCTTTATGTAACATTCCTTTTAATTTTGCCAAATAAAGAGCTTGTTCGCCTACTTTCATCTTTTTGTAAAGTCCTCTTTCTTCTGGTAAATAACCGATTTTTGCAATATCTTCTCTTTTTAGCTTGTTGCCATCAAAAATGAGGGAACCAGAATCTGGTGCAATTATTTGGTTTATGATGCGCATGAGGGTTGTTTTCCCTGCACCATTTGGACCTAAAAGCCCGAAAATACTTTCTTTTGGGACTTCAATATTTATATGATTTAAGACAGTGTAATTGCTGAATTTTTTTACGACATCTTTTGCTATTAGAATGTTTTCTTGCATGCTAGCCAAACATTTCTCTTACCCTATCAAAAAAGGATTTGTCATTTTTTGTTGGCTTGGGTTTGAAATTTTTGGTATCACAACATTTCTCAAAGAATTTTTTTTCTTCTTTACTCAAATTCTGTGGTGTCCATACATTTATGTGTACTAGCAAATCTCCTTTTCCATAAGTATTTACTGATGGTAATCCTTTCCCCTTAAGGCGTAATATTCTACCAGATTGTATTCCACTTTCTAGCTTTACCTTAGCTTTACCATTTATGGTCGGAATTTCTGCGGAAGTCCCAAGTGCTGCATCTGAGAAACTAATATAATGTTCGTAATGTAGATTTTGTCCATCACGAATAAGATTTTCATCCTTTTCAATAGAAATCAATACAATCAGATCGCCATTTACACCATCAAAAGGAGCGGCATTCCCTTTACCTCCTACTTTTAATTGCATACCATCTTCTACTCCTGCTGGGATTGTAATTTTTACTGTTTCTTCCTTTTTGAGCATGCCATTTGTATTTGTTCCTGATGGACGTTTATCAATGCTCTTACCATTTCCGTTACAATGTGGGCAAGGACTTGAGGTTTGCATTTGTCCTAAGATGGTATTACTCAATCTAGTAACCTGCCCACTTCCATGGCAAGTGTCACATGTCTTATAAGTTACTCCATCTGCATTTGTAAGTCGACTAACTTTTATTTTTTTATCTACTCCCTCTGACACTTCTTTCAAATTTAAGGAAAGACGGATTCTCAAATTACTCCCTTTTACTATCCTTTGATTACCTCTTCCACCACCTCCAAAAAAGCTTTCAAAAGGATGTGCTCCTCCAAAAATATCGCC
>CAYZIA010000001.1:60167-60837 GCA_964478325.1 uncultured Weeksellaceae bacterium | reverse complement strand
CAATTACAATAGCGCTTTAATTTCTTGGTTTATGTATTATTATACACCATCTAATTGATGATAAAATTTTAGGATGGGATCCTGTTGGAAATATCCAAGATGCAGGAGGCTCGTTTATTGGTGTTATTGCACTAGTAGCAATGTATTCTCTATTTATTCAGAATAAGAAATAGATTTCTTTTTTTAGTGTGCTTCTAGCCAATTATCACCAATTCCTAAATCAACAATAATAGGAACACCTAATTCTACTGCTGTTTGCATATGTATTTTTACCAAATTTTTAAGCACATCCTCTTCCTCTTTATGCATGTCAAAAACTAGTTCATCATGCACTTGTAGTAGCATTTTCGATTTTAAGTTTTGTTTTTCCATTGCTGATTGAACATCAATCATTGCTTTTTTGATAATATCAGCTGCTGACCCTTGAATAGGTGCATTTATTGCATTTCGTTCAGCCATTGCCCTTAACATACCATTTCTTGAATTAATGTCTTTCAAATATCTTCTTCTTCCTAGTATTGTTTCTGCAAATTCATTCTCTCTTGCTTTCTGGATGGAAAAATCCATATACTCTTTCACTTTGGGAAACTCCTGAAAATATTCATTAATTATTCCTTTGGCCTCTGTTCTGCTTATGCCAATATTTTGGGATAATCCAAAAGCAGAAATT
>CAYZIA010000001.1:0-60157 GCA_964478325.1 uncultured Weeksellaceae bacterium | reverse complement strand
ACCGACTTTGCATTTGATCGCATAGTTCTGTCTATCTCTGAAATAGGCAGCTTATACACCTTTGAAGCAGTTGCTGTATGAATATCTATTTTATCATTAAAAGCCCGCAACATCCCCTCATCTTTACTTAATGATGCCATAACTCTTAATTCAATTTGCGAATAATCTGCAGCTAATAAAGTAAAATTCTCATTTCTTGGAATAAATGCTTCTCTAGTTTTTCTGCCTCTTTCTGTTCTTATTGGAATATTTTGCAAGTTAGGGTTAATCGAACTTAGCCGGCCAGTAGCTGCAACCGATTGATTAAAAGTGGTATGAATTCTTTTCGTTTTTTCACTGGTTAATTCTGGTAATGCAAGAATATAAGTAGAAAGTAATTTTTTAATTTCTCTATATTCTAATATTTGATCAATAATTGGATGCTTGTCTTTTAATTTTATAAGCGTTTCTTCAGATGTAGAATACTGACCTGATTTTGTTTTTTTAGCTTTTTTTACAAGCTCCATCTTTTCAAACAAAACTTCCCCTAATTGCTTTGGAGAGGCTATATTAAAATCTTCTCCTGAGAGGACAAGTATTTTCTTAGTAATTTGCTCCATTTCTTTAGATAGAATTAATGCGTAATCATCTAACATTTTCGTATTAAGCTGAATTCCTTCTATTTCCATTTTAGCCAATACTTTTGTAAGTGGCATTTCAATTTCAGAAAAAAGTTTACTGACTTTTACCTTCTCCATTTCATTGCTAAAAACAGAATGGATCTGCCAAATAGCATCCGCTTGCTGATTATAAAAGTTGGATAAATCTTCTTTCTCTAAACTAGTAATTTCTTTTCTCAATTTGCCTTTCCCGGTTAGTTCCTCCAAAGTACGAATACTGTATTGCAAATAATTTTCTGTTAAGATACTTAAATCATGGCGCATGTCAGGATGCAAAAGGTAATGGGAAATACCAATATCAAATAGCTCAGCTTTGACTTCAATATTTTTTTGAGCTAATACTTTTATTTGAGACTTAAAATCATTTCCAATGAGCATTATTTGTTCCTTTTCAAATAAAATCTGAAGTAGAGAGATTAATTCGTTTTCAGCTATAAAGATAAAATGTGCATTTTCTTTTTCACAACAGAGAGATATCCCTAAAACTTTTGCATCTAGAAAATTAGTAGAACTACAACAAAGTTGAATAGCAAGTTTTTTATTATTCTGCAAAGAAGTAATAAGTTGTTTTGCTTTTTCAAAATTTGTAATCTTTTTATAATTATTGGGGATTGATCTTGAATTTTTTATTTGATTTTCAATAGTTTCAAAAAGATCAATTTGTCTACTTGTTGTTGTTTCAACTTTCTCTTCTTCTTTTAATACTACTTTTTTTTCTTGATTATTCGATTTGGAAGCCAAAACTCTTGGTAATAACGTGCGAAATTCCAACTCCTCAAAAAGAGACTTTATAGCATCTTCATCTTTTTTCTCTACTCTTAAATCTTTCTCATAAAAATTAATAGGAACATCCGTAATTATGGTAACTAATTGTTTGGACTGTAGCCCAATCTCTTTGGCTGACTCTACTTTTTCTTTCATCTTTCCTTTTAGTTTATGAGTGTTCTCAAATAATCCTTCCATACTTCCGAATTCTGCTATAAATTTCTGAGCGGTCTTTTCCCCAACTCCTGGAATTCCTGGAATATTATCAGCAGTATCGCCCATCATTCCTAAAAAATCAATTACTTGATCTACCTTTTGAATTTCAAACTTCTCCAAAACCTCATCAATACCCCACACTGTTGTTGGCTGCCATTTATTTCCAGGGCGATACATAAAAATATTCTCACTTACTAATTGTGCAAAATCCTTATCGGAAGTCATCATAAAAGTTTGAAATCCTTCTTTTTCTGCTTTTTTTGCTAAAGTCCCAATTACATCATCTGCCTCAAATCCATCTTTATACAATTTTGGAATTCTCATAGCCTCCAATAATTTATCAATATATGGTAATGCCTCACTTATTCCTTCTGGCATAGCTTCTCGATGAGCTTTATATTCTGGAAAATCTATGTGTCTTTGCGTTGGTTTTTTAGTGTCAAATATCACTGCTAAATGAGAAGGATTTTCTTTATTAATTACCTCAATTAATGAATTGGTAAAGCCAAGAATTGCAGATGTGTTTAGCCCTTTTGAATTAATTCTTGGATTTTTTATAAATGCGAAATATGCTCTGTAAATTAAGGCAAAAGCATCTAAAAGAAATAACTTTTTATTATCTTGCATAATAGGTAAAAGTACAATTTTTTATGAAAGATTGTGTATTTTTATCTTTTCATTAGAAATTAGATTGTGAAATATAAAGTACTTTTTGATGTATTAAAAATCCCGCTTATTTTTGTGTTAATAATGTGGATTGTAAAGTTTATTGAACATTATTTTGAAATGTCATTTTATACTTTTGGCATGTTTCCAAGAACTATTTCTGGGCTGAAAGGAATTATCTTTTCTGCTTTTATTCATCAGGACTTCTCACACCTTTTAAATAATACTTATCCACTTGTTATCCTTGGAGGAATGCTTTTTTATTTTTATAAAAAGTTGGGGGTAGAAATATTTTTATGGCTTTTCTTTATCACAGGATTTTGGTTATGGGCTATTGGACGTCCTAATTATCATATTGGCGCAAGTGGAGTAGTTTATGCTTTGGCAAGTTTTATTTTTTTTAGTGGTCTTTTTAAAAAACAGACTAAATTGTCTGCCGCATCACTTTTGGTTATTTTTCTTTATGGTTCGATGATTTGGGGCGTATTACCTATTTATGAAGGAGTATCGTGGGAAGGGCATTTAGCAGGCTTATTGGCTGGCCTTTTAATCGCCATCGTTTATAGAAATGAAGGTCCAAAACCCAAAAAATACCAATGGGAAATTGATGAGGAATTAGAAACGGAAAGGTCAGAAAATAATAAAAAAACTATCCATTATTTTTACAAACAGAATTAATCTTCTGATTTTTTAACCCCATAATTTGAGGTAAACCATATTCTCTCATGCAAATAATATAAAACTATTTTAGTTATTATTTCAATTGAAAACATAGAAAGAGCTAACTTTGCCGCTCCTTCTATAGACCCGATATAAAAATAATAAACTATATATACCAGCAAAATTGTATCAATTGCTCCAACAAGCCTCCAGCTGAAAGTTTTGACAACATGTCTTATTTCTTGTTTTTCAATCCACATTATACTAGACCATATCCTTTCATGAAAATAATAGAAAATAGTTTTTGTGATTAATTCTAGAAAAGCAATATAGGTAGCGGCTACAGCCGCCTTATCACTAATATTACTTACTTCTCCATTTATTTCCTCTGAACCAAAAAACCGCATAAGAACATATCCAATTATCCACGTATCAATTGAGCCAACAATTCTCCAAGTAATTGCTTTAGCAATATGCCTTTTTCTAGATATATTTGGTTTTTCCATTTTTAACAATACGAATATATAAATTTTACATTAAACGATATTAAAAGTAAAAGATTAGAAATTCTGTACAGAAACCAACTAAAAATCCTAAATATACTTGACTTAGAGTATGCGCACCTTCATTAACTCTTGCAAAACCAACTAATCCAGCACAAAATAAAAGTGTAATTATTAAAAATATATTACCTCCAAAAAGAGTTTGAATTGCAAAAAAAGCCCCTAATATACCCCCAATTCCTAACATATGTAAAGAAATTTTCCAGAAGTTAGAAACAATAATGGCAAGAAGCAAAATAAGCATCGCACCAAACAAAAGCTGAATTACTATATATTGAATATGAATCGAATCAAGAAGGCGAAAAAGCAAATAATACCATATTATTGTAAAAAGCAAAGGCCACCTTCTTTCCTCTCTATTTTCCATATAAATGGAGGTTACGACGTTGAACTTTTTGAGTATTAATACGCTAAAAATCGGAAGAAGAAGAGTAAAGATTATAACTAGCTGTACTATTTGTGTTTTTTGAGACATACTCATAAAATCAGAAAATAAAGGAGAAAATGAAAATAAGAGAAATATGGCATAAGTGGGCATAAAAATAGGGTGAAAAAAAAAGGAAATGACTTTTGAAAGTTTCATTATAAAATTCTTCTTAATCTGGCAACAGGAATGTTGAGTTGCTCTCTATATTTTGCTACTGTTCTTCTGGCAATATGATATTCATTATCGCCTAACAATTCAGATAATTTTTCATCTGTAAGTGGTTTTCTTTTGTCTTCAGTCTCAATTATTTCTTGCAATTTTGATTTTATTTTTTTGGTTGATATTTCTGTTCCGTCCTCTTTTTTGTATGCTTCAGAAAAAAGTTCCTTCAAAAGAAATGTTCCAAAAAATGTTTCCACGTATTTGCTATTACTAACCCTGGAGATAGTGGAAATATCCATTTGTACAATTTCTGCAATATCCATCAGAATCATTGGTTTTAAATCTATTTCATCTCCACTTACAAAATAGTCATGTTGAAATTCTAAAATGGCCGACATCACATTTTGCAAAGTATTCTCTCTTTGCTTTATAGCATCTACAAACCATTGGGCCAATTCAATTCTTTGTATGATAAACGATTTTGTCTCTTTATCTTTAGTTTCTTCTAGGATTTTTTTGTATGCTTTATTTACAAAAACTTGCCGATTGTTACTTTTATTTAACTTCAAAATAAGTTTCCCATCGTAGTAAGAAACAGAAAAGTCTGGCAAAATATAATTTGTTATCTCAGTAGAATTAGAGAAAGAACCTCCAGGATTTGGATTTAGTTTGCCAACTTCATGATAAACTGCTTTTAATTGAGATTCGCTTATTTCGCAATTTTTCAAAATAGCTTCAAAATTCTTTTTGCTGAAAGGGTCATAAAAGTTTTTCAATACATCAATTGCATTTTTTACAATATCTGTCTGTTCTTTAGAAAGTAATTGCAAAATCAAGCACTCCTTTAGATTCTTGGCGCCAACTCCAAATGGCTCTAGGCGTTGGATTTTTTGCAAAACTTTCTCTAAGTCTTTCTCAGAAACTTCCAAATCCTGATTTAACAAAAGGTCATTTTCTATAATATTCAAGTCTCTTGTAAGAAACCCATTATCGTCTAAGCAACCAATAAGATACTCCGCTAAATTATACTCTTTTTCATCTAAATTTAAAAGAAGTAACTGTTTTAGTAAAGCGTCATAAAGTGTTTCTTCTTTGTCAGGAATTGGTAGAGGACTATAATCGGGATTATTTCTTTTAAAGTAGGATTGTTCTGTTTGAAGATTGGTTGTATCTTCCTCTTCTGCAATTTCCTCTTCCAAAGCAGGGTTTTTTTCTAGTTCTTCTTCAATTCTACTTTCTAATGAAGATAGTGGAATCTGCAAAATTCCCAAAAACTGAATTTGTTTTGGGGATAATTTTAATTTTTGATTTTGCTGTAATTTTTGTTTGTTCATTTATTAAAATTCCGCATTCTGTGGCGTTCTTGGAAAAGGAATCACATCACGAATATTTTTCATCCCTGTTACAAACATAATCAACCTTTCAAAACCCAAACCAAAACCAGAATGCACACAAGTTCCGAACTTTCTGGTTTCCAAATACCACCATAGTTCTTCTTTATCTACTTCCATTTCTTCCATTCGCTTCTCTAACTTTTCCAAATCTTCTTCTCTTTGAGATCCTCCAACAATTTCCCCTATTTGCGGGAACAAAATATCCATAGCTCTTACGGTTTCTCCATCATCATTTTGTTTCATGTAAAAGGCTTTTATGTCTTTAGGGTAATCAGTAATAATTACTGGTCTTTTGAATTTCTTTTCTACCAAATATCTTTCGTGTTCGGATTGTAAATCAGACCCAAATCCTTCAATAATATAATTAAATTTCTTCTTTTTATTTGGTTTTGAATTTCTTAAGATATCAATTGTCTCCCGGTAAGTTAATCGTTCAAAATCATTTTCAAGTACAAATTGTAGTCGTTCTAAAAGCTTCATCTCTGATCGTTCTTCTTTTTTCATATTCTTTTCCTCCTCTACTAATCTGTTATCTAGAAAGTATAAATCATTTGGATTATTGTCAATACAAAACTGAATGCAGAATTTCAAAAATTCCTCTGCTAAATCCATATTATCATTCAAATCAGCAAATGCAACCTCTGGCTCTATCATCCAAAATTCGGATAAATGTCTTGATGTATTGGAATTTTCTGCCCGAAAAGTTGGTCCAAAAGTGTATACTTGTCCTAATCCTAATGCCGCCAATTCTGCCTCTAATTGGCCAGAAACTGTAAGGTTAGTTTTCTTTCCAAAAAAATCTTTGCTATAATCAATTTCTCCATTCTCATTTTTTGGAATATCATTTAAATCAAAATTGGTAACCCCAAACATTTCTCCAGCACCTTCTGCATCAGCACCAGTTATAATTGGACTATGTAAATTAAAAAACCCTTTGTCGTGAAAAAATTTGTGAATTGCAAAGGTAAGAGTATGTCTTAACCTGAAAACTGACGAGAAAGTATTCGTTCTGAAACGTAAATGTGCCTTTTCTCTTAAAAATTCTAAGGAATGTTTTTTTGGCTGTAAAGGATACTCTTCTGCATCTGCCCGCCCAAGAATTTCTATTTTATTAGCCAAAACCTCAACTGCTTGTCCGCTACCTTTTGATTCTACCAAATTGCCTTCAACAGAAATACAAGAACCGGTAGTTATTTGCCTAATTACTTCTTCTGGGAAACTATCTCCTTCTGCAATTACCTGCATATTATTAATAGTGGAGCCATCATTCAATGCAATAAAACTTACATGTTTACTTCCTCTTCTAGTACGCACCCACCCTTTTATTTTTACTTCTTGGCTTTTACCTTCTATTGTTAGAATTTCTTTAATCTTCATTCTTTAAAATTGGTTTTTATTTGTACAAAGGTAATAATTTGGGCTTTTAAATAGCGAGATGAAAAAGAATAATGTTTTTGCTTAATTGCCTATCTTTGCAAGTAGTTGAAAATTAATTTTTTCTGAATTATGCGTAAATATCAACAAGGAGATTTATTACAAAACATTAATTCCCCAAGCGATTTAAGAAAATTGAAAAAAGATCAGTTGCCTGAATTAAGCAAGGAATTAAGAGAATACATCATTGACATTGTTTCTGATAAGGGTGGACATCTAGGAGCGAGTCTAGGAGTAGTAGAACTTACGATTGCTATTCATTATGTATTTGATACTCCTAAAGATCAATTGGTTTGGGATGTTGGACATCAGGCCTATGGGCACAAGATACTTACTGGACGCAAAGATAATTTTCACACAAACAGAACCTATAAAGGAATTAGCGGTTTTCCAAAAAGAAATGAAAGTGAGTATGATACTTTTGGGACAGGGCATTCTTCTACTTCTATTTCAGCAGCACTAGGTATGGCTGTTGCTTCCAAGTATAAAGGCGAGAATGAAAAGCAACATATTGCAGTAATTGGGGATGGATCCATGACGGCAGGAATGGCTTTTGAGGCGCTTAATCATGCTGGGATTGAAAACTCTAATTTGTTGGTTATTTTGAATGACAACTGCATGTCTATTGACCCTGCAGTTGGAGCATTGAAAGAATATTTAACTGATATTTCTACATCTAGAACTTATAATAAAGCAAAAAATAAGATTTGGAGAATTTTAGGAAAAATCAGTCGATTTGGAGCAAATGCCCAAAAGGTAGCACAAAAAGTGGAGGGAGCTGTAAAATCAACACTTTTAGGAGAAAGTAACTATTTCGAATCCCTAAACTTTAGATATTTTGGGCCAATTGATGGTCATGATGTAAAACATTTGTCTACTGTTTTGAAAGATTTGAAAAATATTCCTGGACCTAAAATTTTACATTGCTTAACTAAAAAAGGTAAGGGGTACAATCCGGCAGAAGAAGGTTGTGCAACCAAATGGCATGCGCCAGGTTTATTTGAAAAAGAAACAGGGAAAATAATACCGCAAAGAAATAAAAAAAACAGCCCAATAAAATATCAGCAAGTATTTGGAGAAAGTATTATTGAGCTAGCAAAAGAAAATGACAAAATTATAGGTGTTAGCCCAGCTATGCTAAGTGGAAGCTCTTTGAACTTAATAATGGAGCAAATGCCCGAAAGAACATTTGATGTCGGTATTGCTGAACAACATGCAGTTACTTTTTCGGCAGGTATGGCTACACAAGGCATGATTCCTTTTTGTAATATTTATTCTTCCTTTATGCAAAGAGCTTATGATCAGGTAATCCATGATGTAGCATTGCAAAATTTGCATGTGATTTTCTGCCTGGATAGAGGAGGGTTGGTTGGTGCTGATGGTGCTACCCATCATGGTGCTTACGATATTGCCTATCTTAGGTGTATCCCAAATATGGTGGTGGCTGCCCCAATGAATGAACAAGAATTACGTAACATGATGTACACTGCACAATTGCCAAAGAAAGGTCCTTTCTCTATTCGATATCCCAGAGGAAATGGTGTGATGAAAAATTGGCAAACTCCTTTTGAAGAAATAAAAATTGGGAAGGGGCAAATGATAAAAGAAGGAAGTGAGGTGGCAATACTCAGTTTAGGACATGCTGGAAATTTTGTAAAAGACTCAGGGGATGATTTTAATCAAATGGGCCTTAGTATTGCACATTATGATATGCGATTTGCAAAACCACTAGATAAAGATTTACTACATACTATTTTCCAAAATTTTAATAAGGTAATCACTGTGGAAGATGGCTGCATACAAGGGGGATTTGGTTCAGCAATTTTGGAATTTATGGCCGATAACAACCACAAAGCAGAAGTAGTTCGATTAGGCATCCCTGATAAATTTATTAACCATGGGACGCAAGAGGAGCTAAGGAGTGAATGTGGTTTTGATAAAGCAGCTATTCTATCGGCAATAGAAAAACTATCAACTAGTAAAAAAGTGCCGCAAACGATTTAACTACAGCTCAAAATCTTCCATAAATTTAGTTGTGTAATTTCCAGATCGAAAATCCTCATTTTTCATTAATGCCTGGTGAAATGGTATGGTTGTTTTTATTCCTTCAATTATAAACTCGTCCAAAGCCCTTTCCATTTTAGATATGGCTTCTTCCCGAGTTTGTGCAACTGTAATTAGTTTCACAATCATGGAATCATAAAAAGGAGGAATAATATAATTAGCATATACATGCGTATCTATTCGTATACCATGACCACCAGAAGTATGGAAATTTGTTATTTTGCCAGGACTTGGACGAAAATCATTATAAGGGTCTTCCGCATTTATTCTACACTCAATGGCGTGTAGTTTTGGTTCATAATTTTTCCCTGATATGGTAATCCCAGCTGCTACTTTTATTTGTTCCCTTACTAAATCATAATTAATAACTTCTTCCGTAATTGGGTGCTCCACTTGAATACGCGTATTCATTTCCATAAAGTAGAAATTTTTGTGTTTATCAACCAAAAATTCTACCGTTCCTACTCCTTCATATTTTACTGCTTCTGCAGCTTGTATGGCTGCATCTCCCATTTCTTTTCTCAGCTTCTTTGTAATAAAAGGAGAAGGCGTTTCTTCTATTAATTTTTGATGTCTTCTTTGAATAGAACAATCTCTTTCCGAGAAATGACATGCTTTTCCCGTCATATCACCAATTATTTGAATTTCAATATGTCTTGGATCTTCAATAAATTTTTCGATATACATGCCATCATTTCCAAAAGCTGCTTTGGATTCTTGCCTTGCACTATCCCAAGCATCTTGTAAATCTTTTTCTGCCCAAACTAAACGCATGCCTTTTCCGCCTCCACCAGCAGTTGCTTTTAGCATTACTGGATAAGTAATTTCTTTGGCCAATTTTTTACAAGTCTGGAAATTTTTAATTATTCCTTTTGAGCCAGGAATAGTAGGTACTCCTGCCTTTTCCATTGTTTCTTTTGCAGAAGCTTTATCTCCCATGTTTTTTATCATCCTAGGAGAAGCCCCAATAAATTTAATCCCATTTTCAGCACATATTTTTGAAAAATTGGCGTTTTCAGCTAAAAAACCATAGCCAGGATGTATAGCGTCTGCATTAGTAATTTCGGCAGCTGCAATTATATTTGGAATTTTCAAATAGGATTCTAAACTTTGGGCCGGACCAACACAAACCGCCTCATCCGCAAAACGTACATGCAAACTATCAGCATCTGCTTTAGAATAAACTGCAACCGTTTTTATACCCATTTCCTTACAAGTTCGGATAACCCTTAAGGCAATTTCACCTCTGTTGGCAATTAAAATCTTTTTAAACATTTTGATTTTTGATTTTTTATAAGAAATTAAGAAGGCTCAACCAAGAAAAGTGGCTGATCGAACTCAACAGGTGTATTATCGTCTACCAATACTTTTATAATTTTTCCAGATATGTCTGATTCAATTTCATTGAATAGTTTCATAGCTTCAATAATACAAATGACATCTCCTTCTTTTATATCATTTCCTACATTTACAAAGGCATCTTTTTCCGGTCCAGAACTTCTATAGAAAGTTCCAATCATAGACGCTTTTATAGTTACGTATTTGGAATCGGTTTCATCTATGCCTTGAGGAACTATTTCAGTTGGTATTACTTCCTGAATTTTTTCAGTAATAATAGGATTCGAAACTGTTTGAATAGGGGTTTCTTGTTGAGCAATTGCTATTTTTTCACTTAGCTGTCCTCTTCTCTTTTTAGGAGGAGATTTAATAGAGATTTTAACGCCCTCAAACTCCAAATCTACTTCTGTTGCGCCAGATTTTGCAACAAACTTTATCAATTCCTGAATTTCTTCTAAAGTCATTTTTTTACTCATTTTAGTATCTATTTAAAGTACAAAAGTAATTATTTATTTGAATCGTATGCCCATTTCAAATATATCGCTCCCCAAGTAAATCCGCCACCAAAAGCAGCAAGTATAATGTTATCTCCTTTATTTAGCTGATTTTCCCATTCCCAAAGGCAAAGTGGAATAGTTCCATTTGTGGTGTTTCCATATTTTTCTATATTTAACATCACTTTCTCATCTCCCACGCCCATTCTTCTGGCAGTAGCATCAATTATTCTTTTATTAGCCTGGTGAGGGACAAGCCAAGCAACATCGTCAGAACTTAAATTATTTTTTTGCATTATCTCTGCTGAGACATCAGCCATAGATTTTACAGCTGCTTTAAAAACAGGTTGCCCATCTTGGAATACAAAATGCTCCTTAGAATCAATTGTTTTATGACTTGCTGGCTTTACAGATCCTCCTGCTTTAATGTGCAAAAACTCTCTTCCGGAACCATCACTTTTTAAAATAGCATCTTGAACTCCTAACCCATCTTTTGAAGGCTCCAACATTACAGCCCCAGCCCCATCTCCAAAAATGATACAAGTAGCTCTATCTTTATAATCAATAATAGAAGACATTTTATCTGCACCAACAACAACTATCTTTCTGTATGTTCCTGCCTCAATAAATTTTGATGCAGTAGAAAGTGCATATAAAAAACCAGAGCAAGCCGCCATTAAATCGTATGCAAAAGCATTTGTAGCCTTCACTTTGTCAGCAATAATACAAGCAGTAGAAGGAAAAATCATATCAGGAGTTGCGGTAGCACAAATAATTAAATCTATCTCTTCAGCAGAAATATTTGTTTTTTTCAAAAGCCCTTTTACAGCTGCTGCTCCTAAATCAGATGAACCTTTCCCTTCTCCTTTTAAGATTCTTCTTTCTTTAATTCCTGTTCTTGATATAATCCACTCATCATTAGTATCTACATAGGTTTCTAACTCCTTATTCGTCAAGATATAGTCGGGGACATATCCTTGAATTCCTGTAATTTCTGCTCTTTGTTTTATCATTGGCTTAATTTTTCTTTTATTCTATCATTTAGATTTGCTTCCAGCAGGTCTTTGGTTAAAATTATCATATTTTTTATAGCAATTTCATTGGAAATTCCATGTCCAATAATAACTGTTTTATTTAATCCTAAAATAGGAGTCCCACCATAATTTTCATAATTAAAACGATTGAAATAGTCATCAAGCAATCCTCTTCGCTCCATTACAGAATAAATGCCTTCTGCCTGTTTTAGCACAATATTTCCTGTAAATCCATCACAAACAATTACATCCGTATTGGAATCAAAAATATCTCTACCTTCTATGTTCCCAGCAAAATTGAAATCCGTATTGCCATCCATCATTTGGTAAGTGGCTTGTGTAAGCAAATTCCCTTTTGTTTTTTCTTCCCCCAAATTAAGTAAGCAAACTTTTGGGTTTTTAATACCACAAACATATTTGGAAAACAAAGATCCCAAAATGCCAAATTGATACAAAACATCTGACTTACAATCCGCATTCGCTCCTACATCAAGTAGCACGGTTACTCCTCCATCTTCTCTAGGGATAAGAGTTGAAATAGCTGGACGTAAGATTCCGGGGATTGCTTTTACAGAATAAAAACCACCCACAAACATGGCACCTGTATTTCCAGCAGAGGCAAAACCATCAATCTCTCCTTTTGCTAAATATGAAAATCCTTTTGAGATTGATGAATTTTGTTTTTGTTTAAATGTTTTTGTAGGGTGTTCTCCCATTTTAATAATATCCGTACAATCAATAATGGTAAACTTATCAGCTTCTATTTTATGCTTCTTTAGGTGAGAAAGAATTTCAAATTCTCTCCCAAAAAGTGTAATTTTAGTAGTCTCTGGAATTTCTTTAAGAGCAAGAATTGCCCCATGAATAGTTTTTTTTGGAGCATAATCTCCTCCCATTATATCGATTCCAATCCGCATTATTAGAAAAATTGTAGTTTTCTCATCAGGGGGATAAAACTACAAAATAAATAGAATCTAGGCCTTAGCTTCTGTAACAATAGCCTGTTTTCCTCTATAATAACCACATTCTTCACAAACTCTGTGATATAATACAGGTGTTGCACAATTTGGGCAAGAATATATTGTGGAGGTAGAAGCTTTGTAGTGTGTTCTCCTTTTATCTCGTCTTTGCTTTGATATTTTTCGCTTTGGATGTGCCATTTCGTCTTTTTACTTTAATTTATTTAATACTTCCCATCTTGGGTCTATTTTATCATTCGTTTTTGTAGCATATTCTTCCATCAATTGCAACATTTCTTTATCACATCTTCCATGTTTCTGTTCACTCTTGTTGTGTGTTCTTTTATTTGGAATAGAAAGATTTATCATTTCAAAAATTAGATGATCTATATCTATTTGATGCTGATTTGGAAGTACATAAATTATTTCATCTGGACTTTCCATTCCCTTTTCACTTTCTTTAATTACAAAATTTAACATAGTTGAAATTGCACATTCTAATCTTTTAGCGCAATAATCGCACAACAAATTTGTAATTGTTCCTTCAATATTTATTGTAACTTTTCTGTCTAATCCTCTTAAAACTACTAGTGTATTTACAATAAACTCTCCTGTTTTAACCTCTGAACCCTCGTACGCTTTAAAGAACTTATCCTTTATTTCAAATACTTGCCTATGTTCACCATCATTTAGCCCTGCTATTCTTATATAATTTGTAGGCATCTTTTTATTTCTTCAAAAGGAGTGCAAAGATAGTACTTTTCTTTTTTAGTTACGGATCTGAAAAGCGGTTTTTTTCTTAAGATTTTTAGCTTGTAAAGGATTTTTGGTTAAAGTTTTATATTCCTGTCTTTTTTTATAAATCTCGCATGCCATATATACTGCATTTCTAAATGATTTTTCATCTGCACAATTCTTTCCCGCAATATCATAAGCAGTTCCGTGAACAGGAGAAGTCCTTATAACCGAAAGCCCTGCAGTATAATTAATCCCCTCTGAAAAAGAAAGAGTTTTAAAAGGTGTCAGACCTTGATCATGATACATAGCTAAAATACCATCAAAATTTTTTAAATTCTCTTTAGTGAAAAAGCTGTCAGCAGAATAAGGGCCAAATACTAAAATATTTTGCTGTTTTGCTTTTTGGATAGCAGGAGAAATAATTTCTTTCTCCTCTTTTCCTAACATACCATCTTCTCCAGCATGAGGATTTAACCCAATAACTGCAATCTTTGGTTTTGAAATCCCAAAATCCTGAATTAAAGATTGTGATAATTGCTTAATTTTCGAAAATATTTTGTTTTCAGAGAGTGAAGCCGCCACTTCGGAAAGTGGAATATGCCCTGTCACAAAAGCTATTCTCATAGAATCAGAGAGCATTATCATTAGCTGATCTCCTTCAAATTGTGCTCCTAAAAACTCGGTATGCCCAATAAATTCAGGTTGATTTTTTTGAATATTTGCTTTATTAATTGGAGCAGTAACCAAAACATCTATTTCTGCATTTTTTAAAGAATCTGTAACTTCTGTTAAAGATTTAAACGCATATTTTCCAGCAATTTCAGTTGGTTTGCCAAATTTGATTTCTACCTCTTCATTCCAACAATTTAACAGGTTTGCTCTTTTGCTATTTATATCTTTTATTTTATTTATGATATTAAAACTAAAATCTTTTATTTCTAAAGATTTTCGGTGGAAAGAAGTCGTTTTCACACCTCCGAAAACAATGGGTGTACAAAAATCCATCATTCTGCTATTTAAAAAAGTTTTGATAATAACTTCCATCCCAATTCCGTTTAAATCGCCAATAGAAATACCTACCTTAATTTTTACCATCACACTCTGTCTTTAATAAATTGGTATAATAATCTCACTCCCATTCCTGTAGCTCCTTTACCTCTGTAGCCATATTTTGATTTTGAGTAAACTCCTGACAAATCAATATGAATAAATGGAAAGTCAGCAAAATGAGCTAAAAATTTACCTGCAGTAATTGCTCCACCATAGGGACCTCCTAAATTTTTAATATCAGCAATGTCTGATTTTATGAGCTCATCATAATCTGACCAAAAGGGAAGCTCTGCAAGTCTTTCATGCACAATATCTCCTATTTCTTTAAGTCTTTCATGGTCTTTTATTGCTCCATCATGCATGCTTACTAAACCATAATGCCCAATTGCAGCAACTGCAGCGCCTGTTAAGGTTGCTAAATCAATAACTAATTCCGGCTTATATTTTTTTGCAAAACTAAGCGCATCAGCAAGAACTAACCTCCCTTCAGCATCAGTGTTTAACACTTCAACAGTCGTGCCATCATGCATTGTGATCACGTCTCCTGGAGCATAAGCATTGCCCGAAGGCCTATTATCTGTAGCAGGAACTAAACCTATAACATAATATGGTAAATTGTTAGATGTGATTGCTTGCATTGCACCAATTATAGTGCCAGCTCCACCCATATCAATTTTCATCAGATCCATAGAGTTAGCAGTCGGTTTCAAACTTAATCCTCCTGTATCATAAACAATGCCTTTCCCTATCAAGATGATAGGATTCTTGTTTTTTGCATTTTTAGGGTTCCATTCCATTATGGTGAAAGTAGGCTCATCAATACTCCCTTTATTTACTGCCAATAGTCCCCCCATTTTTAATGATTCAATCTTCTTTTTATTAAATATGGTGGTTTTAAAGCCATATTCTTTCCCAACCTTTTTTGCTGATTCTGACAAATCTTTTGCTGTTAGGTGGGAAAAAGGTTCATTTACCAAATCTCTAGTTAAATAAACAGAATCAATAATATTTTGTAATTCCTTAATATTCTTTTTGCTAGAACCTTTACATAAATAAATTGTTTCTAATTTGTTTGCTTTCCCTCCTGTTTTGTGTTTTGTAAATGTGTAATTTGAAAGCGCTATCCCTTCTGCAATTTGCATTGCTTCAATCTGATTTCCTTTTACATCAACAATAATTGCGGACTTTTCATCTTTTAATTTACCAGCAAGAGTATCGCCAATTAATCTGCAATTTTCTGCATGTTGGTTCTTATCTTTCTCTTTTTTAGGGAGTATGACAATGATGTATTTTCCGTAATGATTTATTACTACAATTTCTTTCTCGTCTTTTTGCTCCTTTTTAATGTATTCTAACTCTTTTTTAGATAGATTGAATCCTGATAATTTACTTTTTATATCACATAAAAGTATCAGGTTATCTTTATCCGAAATTGTTGTCTTCTTTTTGATTAGCATCTTCATATAAATTGTGTAATTTTGAGCCAGCAAAATTAATAATTTTTATGGAGAGTACCCATTTGATAAAAAAGGTATTAAAAAAAGATTTTTTAAGTAAGGAAGAAGGGCAATTTCTATTTGAGCATCTTCCTACTGCTGACTTGATGTGGGTAGCAAATGAATTACGCCAAATACATGTGCCAGGAAATGTAGTGACTTGGCAAATTGATAGGAATATCAACACAACAAATGCTTGCACAGCAAATTGTAAGTTTTGCAATTTTTTCCGGCATCCTAAGCATGAAGAAGTTTATGTAACAGATCTTGAAACATATAAAACAAAAATTGAAGAAACCATTAAATATGGTGGCGATCAGCTATTATTACAAGGTGGACATCACCCTGATTTAGGCTTGGATTATTACTGTAATTTATTTAAACAGTTAAAATCGCTATATCCAAATATTCGCTTGCATGCACTTGGCCCGCCAGAAGTTGCACATATCTGTAAAATAGGAGGGTATACTCACCTTGAAACACTTACTGCACTTCAAGAAGCTGGTATGGATAGTATGCCAGGAGCCGGAGCTGAAATCTTATGCGATAGGGTCAGACGACTGATCTCCAAAGGAAAATGTACAGGGCAAGAGTGGTTAGATATTATGAAAGTAGCACATAGAATTGGTTTTACAACTTCTGCAACTATGATGTTTGGGCATATTGAAACTATTGAAGAACGATTTGATCATTTAGTAAGAATAAGAGAAGTTCAAACACAAAAACCAGAAGGGGAAAATGGCTTTCTGGCTTTTATTCCCTGGACATTTATGGATGATGGCACCCTGCTTAAAAGAGTAAAGGGGATTAATAATAATGTCACCCCTGATGAGTATTTACGTATGCTTGCCATCTGTAGAATTATGCTACCTAATATCAAGAATATTCAAACTTCTTGGCTAACGGTTGGAGCAAAAACAGCTCAACTTTCCTTACATGGTGGAGCAAATGATATGGGGTCAATTATGATTGAAGAAAATGTAGTTTCAGCAGCAGGCGCTCCTCATAGGTTTACTTCCGAAAGTATTGAAAATTGTATATTAGAAGCAGGTTTTACTCCTCAACTTAGGAATCAAATATATGAAAACAGGTGTAAACCAAAACAAATGGAAATTCAAGAGATTGACTATTAATGAAGAGAAGGTTACTCATATTATTTTTAGTTTGTTTTTCTGCTCTACAGTTAAAGGCAACCCATAATAGGGCTGGCGAAATAACTTACAAACAAATTGACCCACTAACTTTTGAAATTACTTTAGTTACTTTTACTGACCCTAGTACCCTTGCTCACCAACAAAGAACGGAATTATACTTTTCGTTTTCAGATAATACACAAGATACTTTCCCTAGAATTTCAGAAACATTGGTTGGTAATAATATCTCAAGAAACGAATATGTAGGTGTACATACATTTCCCTCTGTGGGTACTTATATTATAGCAATGGAAGATCCAAATAGAAATTCTGGGGTAGTGAATATCCCAAATTCAGTAGATGTATCTTTCTATTTGGAAAGTATACTGATGATAAACCCACTTATTGGAAATAATAGTTCTCCCATATTACTCAACTCGCCAATTGATAAGGCGATGGTTGGCATTCCTTTTATTCATAATCCTTCTGCATTTGATATGGATGGTGATAGTTTAGGTTATTCCCTAATAAGTTGTAAAGGTGAAAATGGAAATGATATTGTAGGGTTTCAATTGCCGGATGCATCCAATAGTTTAAGTATTGATTTAAATGGAAATCTTCTTTGGGATAGTCCAACAATAATAGGTGAATATAATATTGCAATTCTAATAGAAGAGTGGCGAAATGGGATAAAAGTTGGAAGTATCATAAGAGATATGCAAATTACGGTTGCCCCAAACACTATAAACAATACACCTCCAAAAATTCAGGTTGAAAATACTTTTTGTGTAGTTGCTGGTGATAGTTTATCTTTCCCTATTTTAGCTTGGGATGAAGATAGTATTTTTACTGATAATTTCGGAAATATTTATTGGGGGAGTAATAATATCCCTTTCGGAAGTACGCTAATAGATACTGCCTTTCAAAAAATAAAATTGAGTGGTACTTCTGGGCTGTTTGCTTTTGCCGAAATTATAGATACACAAAGCATCTCTGCAAACTTGACTATTCCTGTATTTTGTTCTGATGTGCGCAAAAGCCCTTATCAGTTGGTTCTAAAAGTAAAAGAACAATCACATTCAGCAGTGACACTTTCTTCTATGCAATCAGTACAAATAAAAGTAATTGCACCAAAAGTAGAAAATTTAAAAATAGATAGTGTGATGCAAATGCAAAAGGCCATAGCTATTTCTTGGGATGCAAGTATTTGCAGCAATGCGACTTCTTACCTTGTTTTCCGAAAAGATGGAGTCAGTAATTTAGGGTTAGATAGTTGCACAACTGGAGTGCCGAGTGAAACTGGATTTCAGCAAATTGCAGAAATTTTTGGTTTTAATAATACTATATTTATAGATGATAACAATCATAATGGGCTTAATGAAGGTGTTAGTTATTGCTATCGAATTGTGGTAAAATTCCCAGATGGAGCTGAAAGCATCATCTCAGATGAGGTGTGTGCTGAGCTTTTAAATTTTAGCCCCCTAATTACCAATGTAAGTGTAAATCATCCAGATTCTATAAACAGAATGTATGTAGCCTGGAGTAAACCCAAAGATGCAACTTTTACTAATAACGCTTATTATGAGCTTTCTCGATCAGATGATGGACAAAGTTTTAATCCTGTTTATACCTCAATCGATATAAATGATACTACTTATTTTGATGCTGGAATATATGCAAATGATAGACAATATTTTTATAAAATTCAGCTTTTTGATGGAAATTTAATTGGCGAAAGTTCTGCAAGTTCTCAGTGGCTAACACTGAGTCCACAGGACAATTCTATTGGGTTAATATTAGAAAGTAGCGTTCCTTGGAAAGATACCGCTTTTGTTATTTTTCGAAAAAATCCTAATGCTACAAATTACAATTTGATTGCCACAACAACAGCTAATTATTTTTTAGATGAAGGACTAAAAAATGGGGAGGTATATTGCTACTTTGTAAAAGGCATTGGACAATATTCTGGAACCAAAACTATAAGTCCCATTATTAACTTAAGTAATAATTTATGTTCCTCCCCTTCTGACAGCACTCCTCCTTGCTCACCTGAAGTTTCTATGACTGAAGATTGTAAAAGTAGTAGTCTCCATTTCTATTTTGAAAGTGATAGTATTTGCTTGGAGGATACAGAGTTTTACACTATTTATCTGCAAAATATTAATGGAAAAGAGCAGATTTCTACAACAGATAGTAGTTATTATTTTTATGAGAATTTAAATTCTATTGCTGGCTGTTATGTAGTTACTGCTACTGATTCTTTTGGAAATGAAAGTATTATTAGCAACGAAATTTGTGTGGAAAATTGCCCAGAATATGAGTTGCCAAATGTGTTTTCGCCCAATGGAGATAATGTGAATGACTTTTTTATTCCCATTAAAAACAAACACATTGAAAGTGTGGATATCAAAATATTTAATCGTTGGGGGCAAATAGTTTTTGAAACTACTGAGTCAGAGATTAATTGGAATGGGAAGAAAAGAGGCAAAAAGAGTAATTGCAGTGAAGGAGTTTATTTTTATGTTTGCATAGTAAATGAACTAAAATTAAATGGAATTTTTTCTCGTAGTTTGAAAGGAAATGTGAGTTTAATAAGAAGCAATACAAAAAAAGTAAATTAAATGTTTACAGGAATTATAGAACAATTGGCTGAGGTGGTTGCATTGAAAAAAGAGGGAAGTAATTTGCATATTTCGTTAAAATCGACTATTGCCTCAGAATTAAAGATTGACCAATCAATGGCTCATAATGGAGTATGTCTTACAATAGTTAGTATTGATGGAGATAATTATACTGTAACTGCTATTAAAGAAACTTTGGAAAAATCTAATTTGGGTTTGTTCCAAGTTGGTAGTAAAGTAAATTTGGAAAGATGCTTGCAAATGGGAAGTAGGTTTGATGGGCATATAGTACAAGGCCATGTGGATCAAATGGCAATATGCACAGAAATAAAAGAAGAAAATGGCTCACATCTTTTTACTTTTGAACACAAACAATCAGATAATATAACAGTTGAAAAAGGCTCTGTATGTGTAAATGGCGTGAGCTTAACAGTTGTTAATTCGAAGGACACTTCTTTTTCAGTAGCAATTATTCCTTATACTTTTGAACATACTAATTTTCAAAATATAACAATTGGTGATGCCGTAAATATTGAGTTTGATACTTTAGGAAAATATATTGCTAAAATGTTTATGAAAGATTTATAAAATGAGAAAAAAGATATTGCTTTTAGGATCAGGAGAGCTAGGGAAAGAGGTGGTAATTGCAATGCAAAGATTAGGACAATATGTAATAGCAGTAGACAATTATCAAAATGCTCCTGCTATGCAAGTAGCTCATGAATTTGAAGTAATTAATATGCTTGATGGTGATGAGCTAGACAGAATTGTCACAAAACACAATCCTGATTTTATTGTGCCTGAAGTTGAAAGTATCAGGACAGAACGTTTTTACGATTATGAAAAGAAAGGATTTACAGTAATTCCATCTGCAAAAGCGGCTAACTTTACCATGAATAGAAAAGCAATTCGTGATTTAGCAGCTATAGATTTAGGAATTAAAACTGCAAAATACAAATATGCTACTTCCTATGAGGAACTAAAAAAAGGTCTAGAATTTACAGGAATTCCTTCTGTGGTAAAACCATTGATGTCATCATCTGGGAAGGGGCAATCAGTTATTAAAACAGAAGCAGATATTGAAAAAGCTTGGGATTACGCAATAGAAGGATCTAGAGGAGATTTGATGGAAGTAATTGTAGAATCCTTTGTAGATTTTGATTACGAAATTACACTTCTAACTCTTAGCCAAAATAATGGTAATACACTTTTTTGTGCTCCAATCGGGCATAGGCAAGAAAGAGGAGATTACCAAGAAAGTTGGCAGCCAATGAAAATGGAATATGCTCATTTGAAAACTGCTCAAGAAATGGCTGATAAAGTAACGCAAGCCCTTGGTGGTAACGGAATCTGGGGAGTAGAATTTTTTATTGGAAAAGATGGCGTGTATTTCTCGGAGCTCTCCCCAAGACCACATGATACCGGCATGGTAACGCTTGCTGGAACACAAAATTTTACACAATTTGAGTTGCATGCTCGTGCCATTTTAGGGATTCCTATTTTAGATATCCCACTTGTAAGAAATGGAGCCTCAGCAGTTATCTTAGCAGATAAAGAAAATAGTAATTTCCCTAAAATTACAGGATTAGAAAATGCCGCAAACTTTGAAAATACAGACTTTAAAGTGTTTGGGAAACCGACAACTAGAAAATACAGAAGAATGGGAGTGACTTTAGCTTATGGAAAAGAAAACACCACCCAATTAGTAGAAAAAGCTAAACAAGTTGCCTCTAAAATAAAAATCTATTAAATACTTTAAATATCCCTCTATTAAAAAAATTATAGATAGGCTAATTCTTCTCTACCCAATCTCCATGTTTTTTAATAAGGTTTATTAGGGCTGTTACAGCTTCTATTTCTGGAATATTTTTCTCCACAACTGTTTGTTCTTTATATAAAGTGACTTTCCCAGGGCCTGTTCCCACATAACCATAATCGGCATCTGCCATTTCTCCTGGTCCATTTACTATACAGCCCATAATTCCAATTTTTACTCCCTTTAAGTGATCAGTAACTTTCCTGATTTTGGCTGTAGTTTCTTGAAGATCAAAAAGAGTCCTCCCACAGCTTGGACAAGAAATATATTCTGTTTTGGAAATTCTGCATCTACTGGCCTGAAGTATTCCAAAAGCTAAAGAATTAACAGATTGGTCGGAACCGCAATTTTCTGCTGCAATAAACATGCCATCTCCTAATCCGTCTAAAAGTAGCGCGCCAAAATCAGAAGCAGCAGAAAGTTGTAGTTGCTCTTCTGGTAAATTTTTATAAGCCCTCCCAATAACAATCGGAGTTTTTAATCCTGAATTCATTAGTTTGGCAAATATCCTTCTTTGTTCAGAAACTCCATTTCTGTTATAGGTGTCAATTAACAAAACAGCTGTTTCATCCATTCTTAGTCGAGCAAAGAGTTCCTCATTTAAATCTGAAAGACAGACATAAACTAAATTTAGTTTATCTGAAAAATCTAATCCCTCCAAATATTTTGATACAGTTAAAAATGGATACCCTTTTTTGTGTTCTTGCCACTTATTATAGTTATAAATAATCCCCAAAGTTCCTGGAACCTCAAAATCAACATCATTATCGCCTACGAAAACATAATCGACTGCTGTATCGGTAATATGCCATTTATCTAATGGAACAGAATAGTTTGCTCCTAAAGCAAAAAATGATGCAGGAGAAATATTATCTTTTAAGCAGAAATCAGCCATAACAATTGGGACATTTCCTCCTCCAATATTTAGAACTTCATTTGTTTCTCTCCTTTTATAATCAAAAGAATGGAGTGGGTTTTTTGTTATTTCCTCAATAGAATCATGCTCCGCAATCCCTTCAAAATGCTTTAACAAATTTTGTGCTACTGGCACTTCATATTCTGGTGCTTCCGTAAGTGAAACGCGAATTGTATCCCCTATCCCGTCTGCTAATAGTGTTCCAATTCCCACTGCAGATTTTATTCTTCCATCTTCTCCTTCTCCCGCTTCCGTTACTCCTAAATGAAGAGGGTAATTCATTCCTTCTTTTATCATCTCCGCGACTAATAAACGATATGCTTGTACCATAACTCTGGTGTTAGATGCTTTCATTGATAGAATAATGTCATGATAATCTTCACTCTGGCAAATACGTAGAAACTCCATTGCAGATTCTACCATGCCTTTTGGCGTATCACCATATCTACTCAGAATTCTATCTGATAAAGAACCATGATTTGTTCCTATTCGCATAGCAGTCCCATACTCTTTACAAATTCTTATAAGAGGAGTGAATTTTTCTTTTATTCTTTCCAGTTCCGAAATATAACCTTCATCAGTATATTCTAATTCTTCAAATTTCTTTTTGTCAGCATAATTCCCAGGATTTATTCTTACCTTTTCTACAATACGAGCTGCAACTTCAGCCGCATTAGGCGTGAAATGAATATCAGCAACAATTGGAGTATTATATCTTCTTTTTCTCAATTCATCTTTGATGTTTTGTAAATTTTCGGCTTCCTTTTTACTTGGTGCAGTGATACGCACTAATTCACAACCTGCCTCAATCATACGTATTGATTCTTCAACAGTAGCAATGGTATCCATAGTATCTGTAATTGTCATAGATTGAATAGCAATAGGATTATCTCCACCTATTTCTAAATTACCAACCTTTACAACTCTAGTTTTAAACCTGAGATAATTGCTTAAACTTTTGCAATATTGCATTATAATTTCACTACTTTTTTGATAATTTTTTCTTTCATATTTTGGATCGTTATAAAATAAACACCTGTCGGAAGATGAGTTAAATTAAACTGTTTTGAAATTACCCCTTGAAAATCAACAGATGTTTGTATTACTAATTCTCCTAAATTATTATGGAAGCTAATGTTTGTTTGTGTATCCAAATAACCCTGAATAGTAATAATGTTATTTGTTGGATTTGGGAAAATTCTCCAAGGATATTTCCCTTGCTCTTCTAATGAGGTTGTATTTTCTACTCTAAACTCATGAAAAATATATTTACCAAAATCTGGTTCAAAATAATTTACTGCTGGAGCATTACAGCTAACTGGAGTAGTAATAAAACGTACCACTCCTGAACCATCATTATTTGCCCAAAAATCCAATCCATCATCATCCGTATCATGTACTTCAAAACGATAGCATCCTGAGGTTAACAAAATAGAATCTCTGTATTGTGTCCCCCAACTAAGTGGGCCACTTGTATAAATAGTATTACCACTATCATCATAAATATCCCACGTAGTTTCAGAAATAAAAGGCAATGATGTCCCTGAATTAGTTTGAATACAAAGTCCAAAAAAACTAGGATAAATAGGAGTTGGTTCAAAATTAGATTCCATCAAATCATTATAAATATATTGATCGATACTCCCATTAGGGCTTTTTGTTTGAGCATAAAAAATATTATTAGTAGTATCCAAATTTTGCCAAAGGGTTGATAACGCAGGTAATTCAACTTCCTCTTTTTCTAAAAATTCCAAACTACCATTCCAGGAAAAGGTTTCTGGAGTTAGAGCATTATTAATCCAATATTCAATGGTTAAAGAAGTTAAAGTTATACTCCCTGTATTTTGTATTACTACTTTTGGGTTAGAACAAATAGGATTAGTTCTGGAATTAACTATTTTATTAGTAGGAGATAATATGTCTGTAATTGCCGCGTCTAATAAAAAATTAGGATTTCCATAACTTACTAATTGATTACTTACCCAATAATTTGAACTACCACCTGAATTAACTCCATAATCAAAAACATGAACCTGACCAGGTGTAATTAATGATGTGATATTAATTTCCTTTAAGTCAGTTGGCTTCCCTGGACACCAGCCTGCCCTATCGTAAATCCAAGTACCTCCTTGCGGGTAAACAGGATTGTCTGCACATTCAGTCCATACTTGCCAACTTTCAGTAGGTGGATTTGCTCCATCAACATTCAAATAATGTGTACGAGGAACAAATTCGCCATCTTGTCCGTGCCCTGTAATTAGACTTCTTATTTTATATGATGATGCGTTTGCAAGCATTAAATTTGATCTTGGTTCAAAAGCTCTATCAGACATAATGGTTGAATAACCCTTAGATTGGGGTCTCCATATTTGTTGCATCTCCAACACATCTCTTGGAGGTGTCCCTACAATAAAAAGAAATTTAATATCTAAATCTTCTTGCCATTGCCCCCCTCCGCTAATAGTCATATGTTTTGGTCCTTGCAATACCGGTGTAAAATCTGTAACATCAAAATACCAGCTCTCACCAGATTCCCCAAAATTAACCCCCATACCATAAGGTGTAACAAAAGACATAATCTGGAAAACCATAGGATAACGATTATAATAATTCAATTCATTAATATTTATCGTTCCATCAATATGAGTAGTGTCTATCGTAGTTGCCAATCCACTTGTATCAAAAGTATAAACATAACTTAATGATTCCCAAAGTGTATCAATTAAAACAATTCCAATGCTATCATTTTGCATAGTACTATAATTTGGAAAAACATTTCTTTGTGTTACAATATTTGGCATGGCTAACAAAGAGTCAATAATAGTATCATTAATTACAGAAATTATATATTCTCCTTGAAAGAACGAAATATTTGGACGAAATGTCGTAGAAGAAAAGAAGGTAGGAATATTTTCTCCTTGACTAATTCCCCAGTCGACATTACCATTAAATATTGCTTATTGACTATAAATAGAATTATCATTAGCTGTATCCCCGCTACCTTCATTAAATGGATAATATCCCACCAAATTAGCATAACTTGTATGGGTAGAATCTAACCTTTGATGCATCCATCTTTGAATAGTAGTATCACCTAACTCCTGATTAAAGATTCTGAGTTCTTTTATTTTTCCATGCCAAAAATAGCCTACTCCACTTGCTCTTGAAGCAAGTTTAAAAGATTGTATATTCATTGATTTTGTTTTGCCCATTCCAGAATGCCACAATTGTCCATTTCTGTAAATCTTCATACTTCCTGTGATTGCATTCTTTGTAAATGCCCAATGACTCCATTCTCCTGCATATTCATTTAAATTAGCTAGTTTGTCTATCCTGTCGTATGAGGATGTACCATCATTCCCACAATCCCAATATATCCTTCCATTACTCCAAGGGAAGTGTACATTTATAGTTCTATTCCCACTAGTGTCTAACGCTTCAAGAAATGTAGTATTAATGGGTAAAACATTTTCATCTCCATTGGCCCAGAAAGATATCGTAATAAAATCATTAATTATATTTAAAGCCGAGTCAGCTATATCTATGTGTTCCTGGCCACTTACTTTTATATACTTAGCATCCGTTGAATAAACCCCTATACTATCTACTATATTTTCTGATAGAATTAGAGGAGCAGAAGAATTGGAAGAGTCTGTAAATGAAAACTCTACAATAATGTTAGAAAGAGAATCCCATATAAAAGGAGAAAAGAATTGTAATCTATTTACTCCTAAATTTAACATAGTATTAGCATAATATACTTGTGTAAATCCAGATAAGTGAGGATTAGCAGGGTTAAGTATACTGTCAGAAGTTAGCTTCAATTTAATGTTTAAAAAGCTTATCGTCTGGGGGTTATTAGTTACATTAATTGAAATAGCATCTATAGTATCATTTATTAATCCATATATATAGTTCCCAATACTATCAAGTGTTAATAATTCATCTGCTTTATACAAAAATTGTGCCTTTCCTGAAACCTGATCTGCTTCTATAATAAAATCTAATGGAGTGTTGCCATTTCCAATAACCGTTGTGTCTTCACTTATAGTTGAATCAAGAATAGTATTGTAGAGTATAAAATGGCGATAATTAAAAATTGGACTATTTGAATAATTATATGTTGTACTTGAAAAATTTGAGATTATATAATCTGGAGTAAAATTTAAAATAGAGTCTACTCTAGACGAGTCATGTATATATGTTTGGCAACTATAGTCCCATGCGCCACAGCCAATTCTTGAGTTCCCTCCAGGGTTACTATTATTGTTGTCTTTACATCTCATATTATAAGACATAATTATTTTTTCAAAAGTTATATTTGTGTCATTTGGGAAATAAGCTATGGTATCTCTAGCTCCACTGCCTGTTGAATTGCCAGATCCATCAGTCCACGCATCGTGAATAAAGGTTTGTACAACAATAGTATCTCCAGGGTTTTGTGCAAAACTATTAGTTAGTATAAAAAATCCAATGAAAATAAAAAGTGTATTCTTCATTAACAACGTTTTTAAAAATTCTGCTACAAAATTACTTTAATTTTCAATTTCAGTAACTCCACCAGAAATGATAAGTTTCATTATTTCGGATGAAGAGGAGTCAATAGGAGTAATATAATTCCTGTCAACTACAAAAAGTTGCCCTGAAAAAGCGTAAGAATGAGGCAAGTAAACCAGTACTTTTCCTTCTTTTATTTCTAGTGTAGATAAATCTTCATTAGTAATAAATCCAATTCGCTCAATAGTTGAATTTTCATACAATTTGATAAGTACTGGTTGAGAAAACCCTTTCTTTTTCCCTACAAAAGTACCCATCAAATCCTTAACAGAAGAATAAATAGTTTCTAAGAGTGGTGCTTTTTTAAGTAACCTTTGAAAGAAAGCATTTATTGGACTTGTAATAATTGCCGAACCAACAAAACCAATAAATGTGATAAGTACTATAATTATAATAAGCCCCAATCCTGGAAATTGAAAGTGTAAAATCCCATCAATCTTTTGGAAGGTCCAATAAACAACATAGAACGTAACAATGATAGGAACAATATATAACAACCCTTGTAAAAAGTAATTTATAAACTTTTTCATAACATTAAACTTTGATTATTTTTTAAAGTCATAAAAGTAACAATCTTAAAAACAATAGGCATAAAAAATTAAATTTTAGTTTTTACAAATTTTGAACATAAAAATAGTATCAAAAGAATAATTGAACGTATAGGATATTACTATTACATTTTCTTTTTTTCTTTATTATAAGAAGTGTAGTTATATTAAATTTGCAGCACTTAATTTAAATATTAAAATTTGAGATGACAAAAAAACTTTGTGTATTAATTATCCCTGTTTTTTGGGTATTTTTTACAAATGCTCAAAACAATCTATATGATGAAAATTACATAAATCAAATAGAAATCTTCTTTCCCCAATCCAATTGGGATCAATTGATGGACAACTATTATGCTGCAGGAAATGGAGATCGTCTCATTGCAGATAGTGTAATTGTAAATGGGATAGTTTTTGATAGTGTTGGGGTAAAATATAAAGGAAACAGCTCTTATAATGCGAATAATGTAAAAAATCCGCTCAACATAAAACTCAATCACATAAAGAATCAAGATTATCAAGGATACTACACGCTTAAACTCTCCAATGGAGATAAGGATCCTACTTTTGTACGTGAGATTTTAAGCTATTTTATTTCCAGGCATTATATGCAAGCCCCGAAAGCAAATTATACTGAGGTTTATATTAATGGAAATTATATTGGACTTTACGGAAATATTGAATCCATAAACAAAAAATTTGTAGAAGAACATTTTTACTCAGATGATGATAACATTCTATTTAAGTGTAACCCTATAAATTTAGGGGGAGGTAGCGGAACTACAGGATGTCCTTCTGGAATAGGATCGTCCCTTGAATATTTAGGCCCTGATAGTACTTGTTACGAAGATTATTATGAAATGCAATCCGATTTTGGATGGGAGGATATGAAAAATTTAACTTATGAACTAGATCAAAATCCTAACAATATAGAGCAGTATTTTGATGTGGATAGAGGTATTTGGTTCCTGGCTTTAAATAATCTCTTAGTAAACATGGATTCTTATATCGGTCCATTCTGTCAAAATTATTATTTATTTCAGGATGATAATAGTCGTTTTCTTCCTATTCTCTGGGATTTTAATGAGTCTTTTGGTCATTTTTCTATGATTAATACTCCTGGACCCGGAAACCCGCCAGCCACAACTCAGGATTTGCAAGAAATGGACCCATTCCTTAGAAATGGAGATGCTACAAGACCGCTTTGCAATATCTTATTTGCAGACCCAACTTATAAAAAGATGTATGTTGCTCATATGAAAACTATTATAGCAGAATTCTTTAATAATAATTATTACCATCAAAAAGCTGATAGTTTACACAGCACTATTTCAACAGTTTTCCAATCCGACCAGAATACTTTTTATACTTGGAGTCAGGCCACTCAAAATATTACTACTTCTATAACAACAAGCGGAGGACCTGGAGGTGGCACTAAAGTAGGGATTACAGAACTCATGAATGTACGTACCGCTTATATTTTATCACAAACAGAATTTCAGCATACTGCTCCTGACATTTCAAATGTAGGTGTTTCCAATACAAACCCTACATCCTATTCTTCATTATATATAACTGCAGATATAATAGCAAATGGAAACAATATAGATGTGAAATTAGGATATAGAAATAGTCCTGCTCAAATATTTACAAAAATACAAATGTTTGATGATGGCAATCATGGAGATGGAGGGGCAAATGATGGTACTTTTGGTTCTCAAATTAGTTTGAATGCTTCTAATGTTGAGTATTATATTTATGCTGAGAATACAAATGCTGCAAAATTTTCTCCTGCAAGAGCTGAACATGAATTTTACATCATTTCTGTAACAGGTGATTTGGTGATAAACGAATTGATGCCCTTGAATACCTCAACTATTGCTGACCAAGATGGCGAATATGATGATTGGATTGAACTACATAATAATACAAATTCTGATATACCACTATTGGGCTATTATTTATCAGATAATAATAACAATCTGAAATGGGCTTTCCCTGATACTTTTATAGTGGCGAATAGCTATTTAATTATCTGGGCAGATGAAAATGGCTCGGAAACGGGCTTGCATGCTAACTTCAAATTAAGTAGCTCTGGGGAACAATTGGCGCTTTATGATTCTACTAATGCAATAGTAGTAGATGAAGTAGTTTTTGGTGCCGTCCCTGCAGATATGGGCTATGCTAGGATCCCTAACGGAATAGGGCCTTTTGTTATACAAGATCCTACATTTAATATGAATAATGAATCTTCTACTGCTTTGGTTGAAGATTTGTCAAAAAATGATTTTATACTTTTCCCTAATCCAGCTACAAACACAATCTTCGTAAAAACTAGTAAGGAAGAATTAAGAACTATAACTGTTTATTCTATTTTTGGAGAAAAAATAATACATGAAGCTCATGCAAACAAAATTGATATCTCATATCTTAAAAGTGGAATGTATCTTGTAAAAATTAACAATAATCAAACTATTAAATTTATAAAACAATGAAGAAAATCTTATTTATCATAACTTTTACATTAAGTAGCTTGTTGAGCTTTTCTCAAGCAACTGGTACGGCTTCCGTTTTTCAATTAGCATCTATAAGTACTACTACTTATCTTATTGACACCATTGGAAACACCTATAATTCTTGGCAATGCTCAGCAAATGCTGCAAGTACTGCTTACCTTTTAAAGGACGGAAGTATAATGCGTCCTTATAGAATACAGAATCCAAGTATGAGCGGAGGAGCAGTTGGTGGAGGACTTCAAATAATTGATTGGAACAATAATGTAATATGGGATTATTTGTGGTCAAATACCAATCATCAGCAACACCATGAATGCATTCCTATTGAACAAAATGATGGTACTTATCATGCATTACTAATTGCTTGGGAGAGAAAAAATAATATTGAAGTAGTACAAGCAGGCAGACAAAATACTAATGGAGAAATGTGGCCAACAGAAATTATAGAAATTGAACCAGTAGGAATTAATGGAGGAAATGTTGTTTGGGAATGGCATGCATGGGATCATTTATGTCAAGATGTAGACCCTTCAAAAAATAATTATAAAACTGATTGCTCTCAACATCCTGAGCTTTTTAATATCAATATAGGAAATGCTGGAGGGGGTCCTCAGGGAGGAGGCGATTGGATTCATGCGAATGGAATGGATTATAGTCCTCAGTTAGATCAAATTATTTTTAGCTCACATTTCTTACACGAGATTTATATTATTGACCATAGTACAACAACTGCTGAAGCTGCAACTCATACTGGTGGAAATGGAGGAAAAGGTGGTGATTTATTATATCGATGGGGAAATCCAAATAATTATGGAGCTAATGGAACTAGGGAGCTGTATACGGTTCATGGCGCTAACTTTATTGATGAGGGATTGCCTGGGGAAGGCAATTTGATGTGTTTTGATAATGATGCAACTAGTAACGGAGGTAGCGGAAACTCAAGAGTAGTAGAATTACAATCTCCTATAAGTGGGTACAATTATAATCTGCCTTGGAATCAAACGCCTTATTGGATTTATTCGGATCCTGGAAATTTTTATGCAAATCATTTATCAGGATCGTTTAGAACAAAAAAAGGCACTACAGTAGCTACTTTAGGGACGTCCACTTATTGGCGAGAAGTGGATAATCAAGGAAATATTTTATATGAATACAACCATGTATCTGGAGGAGGAGGTGGCAATAATATGGCAAAAACCACAATTTACGAATTAGATTATCCAGGACTAATTGGAGTCGTTTCAACTATAAAAAATCAAGATACTCAATTTGAATTAGATATTTATCCTAACCCTTCAACTAATAAAATTAATATACTTTTGCCATCTTCAACAACTTTACCAGTTGAAGTAAAAATTTATGATATAATGGGTAAAAAAGTAGGGACGCATACTGCCACTAAAAAATCATTTTCTTTAGAAATAAAGTTACTTGAAAAAGGTATTTATTTCATAAAAGTAAATGCTGCTGATTACAACATCACAAAAAAACTGATTGTAAAATGAGAAGATTATTTCTAGCTATATTAATTTTATTTTCTACAATTACATTTGCACAAATACCTTCAGTAAGTGCACTTTCATTTAGTTTAGATAATTATGGGCTTTACAACAATTGGCATAATCAAAGTGATACTTTTTTTGTAGTCCCTATTAAAATGGATTCCTTTGTTTCTGGAGTTGATTCATTTGCATTTAATATTACCTATGATGCTGCTTTACTTACGCCTATAATGGATCTGACAGCAATTAATCATCCAGGATTTATTTTACTTATGAATTATTTAGGAGGAGCCGAATTTGCCATGGTGGATGGCGGGACTATTCATGCCGATACTTTTGATTTAGGGATGAGCAATACCAACAAAATGCTGAGTATTTCATTTCAAGGACAATCTGTTTTTACACAAGGAATTTATAATAATTGTTGGGGCACGCTTATGTATGTAGCTTTCAAAAGAAATAATATTTGTAGTGGAGGTGCTTTTAACCTTAACTTTATAGATGGTTTGATTGGTACAGTTTATATCAATCCAATGCAAACAAATACTTTCCTCTTAAGTGGAACGCAAAATTATAGTGCAGACAATAACACACTCACTGCTTATAACGGACAAATAAGTAAGCACGCAATGGAAGTAACTATTGCTCAAAACGGAATGACTTTTGAGTCTACTGTAAATTTTGGAGTCTCGCCTTATTCATTCTTGTGGACTACAGGAGAAATAACCCAAAACATAAATCCAACTAGCCAAGTAGGTCCTCCTTGGTATGTAGTAGTTACAGATGTTAATGGCTGCACTGATACTTCTAATTATTTATTAGCTATTGCTTTGGGAGATAACAAACTTTCTTACTCATCAAAAAAACTTATTTCCGTATTAGACCTAAGCGGAAAAAAAACTAACGTTAAAAAACAAATGCTATTGTACATTTATGATGATGGCACTATAAAGAAAAAACTCATCTTAAAATGAAAAAAAGTATTTTAATACTTTTTTTATTGCCGCTTTTTGTTAAAGCACAAGTGCAACTTTTACCATCAATTGGTATTGGTAGTTTGCCCAATGATACAGACTCTGTTTGTACAATAATCCCTAGAAATCAAGGGAACTCATGGATAGCAATCAATGCTGGCGATACAATGGCAGATTTTACTTTATATGATATTAACGGAAATAGCATAACACTTTCTTCTGTTTTAAATACAGGGAAAAGAGTATTAATGGTTGCTGGAAGTTATACTTGTCCTATTTTTCGTGACCACATGACTGTACTAAATGCCGTAAATACACAATTTGGAAACGATATTGCTTGCTTTGTAGTCTATACAGTGGAAGCACATCCAACAGGCAGTGTAATGCCCTATAGTGGAAATATAAATCCAACTAATCCTCCTTATTATCAACCAAATACTTATGCTGAAAGAAAGGCGAATTTGCAAGATATGATAAATGGAGTAGGAACAGGATCATATGTGCCAGTTCCAATTTCTGTACCTATTTATATTGATGGCCCCTGTAATGAATGGTGGAATTATTATAATGGTCCAAACAATGCTTATTTAATAGATACAAGTGGGATGTTGTTTGCCTATCATAGCTGGTTTTCTAATTCTAATCCTCCAAATGGGCAGGCAACCAATATTTGGTGTGATATAGATAGTTTATTAGGAGTAAACTCTGGTGGTTGTTCGCAAATTACAGGTCTAAATGGTACTTTTAATTTTCAATTAAAAAGCACGTCTACTGTAACATCTTATGGGAATCCAGGAGATGTTATTGATATTTTTGGAGAACTTATCAATACGAGTAATGATGGAGTGCAAGTAAATATACAAAGAGTAATAAACAATCTGCCATCTAATAGTTGGGAGAGTTCTATGTGCGTTACTTTTTGTCTCCCAGCAAGCCAAGACACAACCTCAGTAATAATAGCCGCTAATGATACCATTGATTTTTCATTCCATTTTTTTACTGACCCAGTAATGGTTGGGCCTGATACCGGAAAAGCAAGAGTACGATTTACCAATACAAACGGAAGCCAACAAGCTATTATGCAGCCTTATAAAGGCATCACTTATGCTTCTACTTCTAATGTAGATGAAATATTTTCCAAAGTTCTAGTTTATCCTAATCCTTCTGATGGAGTCTTGTATATTGAGTCTGATTTTTCAGAAAATTCTATATTGCAAATTACCGACTTGCTTGGTAAAAATATTAAAACTATTGCTGTAAATCAAGGCAAAAACAAAATTCAAATAAAAAACTTACCTCCTAATTTTTACTTTGTATGCATTAATAAAAAGATTTGTGAGAAGATTTTTGTCAAGTAAATTTTATAATTTAAGTTGTATTTTCGCCACTCATGAAAAAACTACAACTTATCATTCGGTATTTAAGATATTTATTTTCTGCTAAAGGAAAGCACTCAGCTCATGCTCCATTTCTATATACCTTTATTACAAAAATACTAAATGAAAAAACGGGAAACGAGCATTGCAACACTATTGAGCTTTTAAGAAAAGAACTTTGCAGATCAGAAAAAATTATTCAAATTACTGATTTTGGGGCAGGAAGTAGTATAAATGATAATAAGAAAAGAATGGTAAAAGATGTAGCAAAAAATTCTTCTAAAGATGTAAAATTTGGACAATTACTTTATCGAATCTGTCATTTTTTTGGGCCAAAAAATATAATAGAACTTGGCACTTCCTTAGGAATTAGTACTGCTTATTTAGCATATAGAAGAACTGGTATAAATGTTTTTACATTTGAAGGGTGCCCAGAAACTGCCCAATTGGCTAAGGAAAATTTTGATAAAATGAATTTAGAAAATATCGATATTACAATTGGTGATTTTAAGCATACATTAACACAAAAATTAGAAAGAATAAAAAATGTTGATTTAGCTTTTATTGATGGCAACCATCAAGAAAAACCAACTACCTATTATTTTGAAGAAATTTTGAGATACGCTAATAATGATTCTGTCTTTATTTTTGATGATATTCATTGGTCTTCCGGCATGGAGAGTGCTTGGGAGTACGTGAAAGCACATGAAAAGACTACCCTCACAATTGATTTATTCTTTTTAGGTATTGTTTTTATTAAGTCAGAATTAAGTAAAGAAAATTTTATAATCCGCTTTTAATCTTACATTTGTATTGTGGAAAATACAATTATTTCATCAGAAAATTTGAGCCGACATTTTAAAGTAGGAACAGTGGCTATTAATGCGCTGAATGATGTAAGTTTTTCAATAAAAAAGAATGAGTTTGTTGCCTTAATGGGAGCTTCTGGCTCAGGAAAATCTACTCTTATGAATTTGATTGGTTGCTTAGATAGTCCAACTTCTGGTTCTTATAATTTGAATGGAGCCAATGTAAAAAAAATGGATGACAATTCACTTGCTAATATAAGAAACAAAGAGATAGGATTTATTTTTCAAACTTTTAATCTTTTGCCTAGATATACGGCATTGGAAAATGTTATACTGCCACTTATTTATGCAGGGATTAAAAAAGAAGAGAGGGAGATAATGGCAAAAAAAGCATTAGAAAATGTTGGATTATCTGATAGAATGACCCATAAACCAAATGAACTCTCTGGTGGCCAAAGACAAAGAGTCGCCATTGCAAGAGCCATTGTAAATAACCCTTCTATTATTTTAGCAGATGAACCAACAGGAAACTTGGATTCTGAAACTTCTATTGAAATTATGAATCTATTTCAGAAAATTCACCAAAAGGGAAATACTATTATTGTAGTAACTCATGAAGAAGATATAGCTAAATATGCTGGAAGAGTCATTCGCCTAAAAGATGGCATAATTGAATCCGATACCTTAAATAATTAAAATATGAAAATTTATACCAAAAAAGGAGATAAGGGAGAGAGTAGTTTACTTGGAGGAACAAAGGTTCGAAAGAATAATATTCGCCTTGAAGCTTATGGTACTATTGATGAGCTTAATGCTTACATTGGGTATATTCACGATCAAGAAATAAGTGAAAATCATAAAGCTATCTTACTAAAAGTTCAAAATCAACTTTTTAATCTAGGTTGTCTTTTAGCTTTTGACGGGAGAAAATCACAGATAAAACTACCTGTAATAACAAAAGAGAATATTTTAGATTTAGAGAATGAGATTGATAAAATGGAGGAAAAATTACCACCATTAACTGAATTTATTTTGCCTTGCGGACATCCTATTTTCTCCCTTTGTCAAATTACTAGAACAATTTGCAGAAGAGCTGAAAGAAGAATTGTTACGCTACAATCTGAACAGAAAATAAGTGCAAATTGTTTGAAGTATCTCAATCGTTTATCTGACTATTTATTTGTACTTGCTAGATTAATTTTGAAAGAAAAAGAAGGATCTGAAATTTGTTGGATTAAGTTTTAATAATTCGACAAAAAAATTACTTTTGCAAAACCAAATAAGAGAGATTATGTATTGGACATTAGAATTAGCATCAAAATTAGAAGATGCCCCTTGGCCAGCAACAAAAGATGAGCTAATAGATTTTGCCATCCGTTCGGGTGCGCCTTTGGAAGTGGTAGAAAATCTACAAGAGCTAAGTGTTGAGGGTGAAATATACGAATCTATTGAAGAAATTTGGCCTGACTATCCTACCAAAGAAGATTTCTTTTTTAATGAAGATGAATACTAAAAAAAGCTTCGTTGCTTTTTTCTAAAAACATCTTCTTTTAACTACCTTTGCTCCTTCTATTTAAAAAATTAATATGGCGGGCATTTTTAACTTGGTTACCAAATTATTTGGCAAAAAATATGATAAGGATATAAAAAGTATTGAGCCAATTATTAAGCAAATTCATGCTGAGCATGAAAAAATAACTACTATTAGCAATGATGAATTGCGTTCAAAAACAATTGAGTTAAAAGCAAAAATAGAAGAAAGTGTCTTTTCTGAAAAAGAAGAAATCAAATCATTAAAAACTAAATCAGATGAAAAAGGAATTGATATTGATGAAAAAGAGAAAATCTATAATAAAATAGATGAAATCGAGAAAAGTGTTATTGAGAAAATAGAAATAACCCTAAACAAAATTCTTCCTACTGCATTTGCTGTTGTAAAAGAAACCGCAACACGATTCTCAAATAATACTACTATCACCGTTTCTGCTAATGATTTTGATAGAAATTTAGCGGCAAATAAAGATTTTGTTAGTATTAATGGTGAAAAAGCTATTTATAAAAATTCTTGGGTAGCTGCAGGAAATGAAATCAGTTGGGATATGATTCATTATGATGTGCAATTGGTTGGTGGGGTTGTATTGCATCAAGGAAAAATTGCCGAAATGGCAACAGGGGAAGGGAAAACTTTGGTGGCTACTTTGCCTGTTTATTTGAATGCGCTAACTGGCTTGGGCGTCCATCTAGTAACTGTGAATAACTATTTAGCGAAAAGGGATTCTGAATGGATGGGACCAATTTTTCAATTTCATGGCCTAAGTATCGATTGTATTGATAATCATCAACCAAATTCTGATGAAAGAAAAAAGGCCTATTTAGCCGATATTACATATGGCACAAATAACGAATTTGGTTTTGACTATTTACGTGATAATATGGCAAGAAGATCAAATGATTTGGTGCAAAGAAAACACCATTATACTATTGTAGATGAGGTAGATTCTGTGCTTGTTGATGATGCCCGTACGCCACTTATTATTTCCGGCCCAATTCCAAAAGGTGATGTGCACGAATATAATGAACTAAAACATAATTTAGAACGTCTTTTTTCTGTGCAAAAAAAGTTTGTTACTACCGTTATTTCTGATGCTAAAAAGATGTTTGCAGAAAAGAAAATGGATGATGCTGGTTTTAACCTGCTGATGGCTTATAGAGGGCTCCCTAAAAATAAAGCACTTATTAAGTTTTTAAGTGAAGAAGGGGTGAAAATGCAACTACAAAAAACAGAGAATTTTTATATGCAGGAGCAAAGTAAGGAAATGCATAAAGTAGATGAGGAGCTTTTCTTTGTAATTGATGAAAAACAAAATACTATTGAGTTAACTGAGAAGGGGATTGACTTGATGACAAAAGAAATTGAAGATAAAAATTTCTTTGTAATGCCTGATGTTGGCATGGAAATTGCAGAACTAGAAAAAGCAGGACTATCAGATAAAAAAAGAGATACTAAAAAAGAAGAACTGCTCAGAGATTTCGCTATAAAAAGCGAGAGGATTCATACGGTAAATCAGCTTTTGAAAGCGTATACTTTGTTTGAAAAAGATGTGGAGTATGTGGTAATGGATAACAAAGTAAAAATTGTAGATGAACAGACAGGCCGTATCATGGAAGGCAGAAGATATTCTGATGGGTTGCACCAAGCAATTGAAGCTAAAGAAAATGTGAAAATTGAAGAAGCCACCCAAACTTATGCCACTATTACACTTCAAAATTATTTCAGAATGTACAATAAGCTATCTGGAATGACCGGTACTGCTGAAACAGAAGCTGGGGAATTTTGGGAAATTTACAAATTGGATGTTGTCGTAATTCCTACCAATCGCCCAATTGTTCGAGATGACAAAAATGATTTGGTTTACAAAACAAATCGTGAAAAATACAATGCTGTAATTGAAGAAATTGATGCTTTAACAAAAGCAGGAAGACCAATATTAGTTGGGACTACCTCTGTTGAAATTTCAGAACTACTCAGCCGAACGCTTAAGATGAGAAATATTAAACACAATGTGCTGAATGCAAAACTACACCAAAGAGAAGCAGATATTGTAGCAGAAGCCGGAAAGGCATCTGTTGTAACTATTGCTACCAATATGGCTGGTAGAGGAACGGATATTAAGCTTTCAGATGAGGTGAAACAGGCTGGCGGTTTGGCAATTCTGGGTACAGAAAGACATGATTCAAGAAGAGTAGATAGGCAGCTAAGAGGCCGATCAGGGAGACAAGGAGATCCTGGTTCTTCTCAATTTTTTGTTTCCTTAGAAGATAATTTGATGCGGCTTTTCGGCTCGGAAAGAATTGCAAAACTAATGGATCGAATGGGCTTGGAAGAAGGGGAAGTTATTCAGCATTCCATGGTGAGTAAATCCATAGAAAGGGCACAGAAAAAAGTAGAAGAAAATAATTTTGGGATTCGAAAAAGATTGTTGGAATATGATGATGTAATGAATCAGCAAAGAGAAGTGATTTATAAAAAAAGAAGGCATGCGCTTCATGGTGATAGACTTTCTTTAGATATTTCCAATATGATTTATGATACTTGCGAAAGTATTGTAGAGCAAACCCATGAAGTAAAAGATTTTGAAAATTTCAAACTAGATTTAATTCGCTTTCTGGCAAGTGACAGTTCAGTTTCTGAACAAGAATTTCAAGATTTGGATATGCATGAAATTGTAGACAAGACTTACAAATCTTGTTATAAAAATTATCAGTTAAAATCAGAAACTATTGCTCAAAAAGCTTTCCCAATTATTAAAGATGTTTTTGAAAATCAGTCTGCTACTTATGAAAATATTGTGATGCCTTTTACAGATGGGATGAAAACCCTACAAGTAGTTACTAACCTGAAAAAATCGGTAGAACAAGAAGGGAAGAATATTGGTCTAGCGATTGAAAAAAGTGTGACGCTCGCTATAATTGACGACACATGGAAAGAGCATTTAAGAGAGATGGATGAGCTTAAACAATCGGTGCAGAACGCTGTTTATGAGCAGAAGGATCCACTCTTGATTTACAAATTTGAATCTTTCAATTTATTCAAAATCTTTATTGATAAAGTAAATAAAGAAATTGTTTCTTTCCTATTGAAAGCTGGCTTACCAACACAATCAGCAGTGCAAGAGGAAAGAAGACAAGCAGAAACAAATTTACAAACAAGCCGCCCAGAAATGGCTACTCCATCAAATAATCCTCAAAATCCGAACCAAGCCCCACAACCTCCACAAAAAACACAACCAGTAAGAGTAGAACAAAAAGTAGGAAGAAATGAACCATGTCCATGCGGATCTGGGAAGAAATATAAAAAATGTCACGGGAGATAAAAAGGTGTAATTGGGCTGAGAAAGGCTCCCTTTATATTGCATATCATGACAAAGAATGGGGTGTCCCTATTTATAATGATAAAAAAATATTTGAACTTTTACTTTTAGAAACTTTTCAAGCAGGGCTTAGTTGGATTACAATCCTCAAAAAAAGAGAAAATTTTAAAATCGCTTTTGATGAGTTTAACTATGAAAAAATTGCTAAATATTCTGATAAAAAATTAGAGATATTAGGTAAGGATGAAAGAATAATTAGAAACCAATTAAAAATAAAAGCTGCCAAAACAAATGCTATTGCCTTTATGAAAGTACAAAAAGAATTTAGTACATTCTCTAAATACCTTTGGGGTTTTGTAAATGGGAGCCCAATTCAAAATAAATTCAAAAGCATGAAAGAATTGCCAACAAATACTCCATTATCTAATAAAATAAGTACTGATTTAAAAAAGAGAGGATTCAAATTTGTGGGTTCCACAATTGTTTACGCACACATGCAAGCCATAGGAATGGTAAATGACCATTTAACAAATTGTTTTCGCTATAATGAAGTTTAATCTCTACTTCAAATACCTAAAATCCTGATTATTTTTAATCGTTTTCAAAGATTCAAACATCAATCGAATTACATTTTCTACATCATTTTTATGCGCACTTTCCACAGTAGTGTGCATATACCTTAACGGCAAAGAAATAAGAGCAGAAGCTACTCCACCTGTAGAATAGGCGAAAGCATCTGTGTCCGTTCCAGTTGAACGAGAAGCAGCATTTCTTTGGAAAGGAATTTTATTCTTTTCAGCAGAATTAATAATTAGTTTCAGTAAATTATTTTGAACTGCTGGACCATAAGTAAGGACTGGACCATCTCCACACTTTGTATCCCCCTCTTTAATTTTATCAATCATTGGGGTGTTGGTGTCATGACAAACATCCGTAATAATAGCAACATCTGGTTTTATGCTTTCTGTAATCATTTGCGCTCCCCTGAGTCCTACTTCTTCCTGAACAGAATTGGTAATATACAGTCCAAAAGGTAATTTAACTTTGTTTTCTTTGAGTAACCTTGCAACTTCAGCAATCACAAATCCACCCATTCTATTATCCAAAGCTCTTCCTACATAAAAATTCTTATTGAGAAGCATAAATGTATCTTCATAAGTAACCACACAACCCACATGAATACCCAATTTTTCCACTGCCTTTTTACTATCACAACCACAATCTAAAAAGATATTTTCTACTTTTGGTGTTTTCTCCGTTCCTGCCTTACGCGTATGAATTGCAGGCCAACCAAAAACTGCTTTCACCATGCCTTTTTGGGTGTGAATATTTACCCTTTTTGATGGTGCAATCTGATGGTCAGAACCTCCGTTACGAATCAAATAAATAAAGCCCTCTTTAGTTATATAATGTACAAACCATGAAATTTCATCCGCATGCGCTTCTATAACCACTTTATATTTTGCTTTCGGATTGATTACCCCAACAACAGAACCATAAGTATCTACAAAATGCTCGTCAATATAGGGTTTGATATATTCTAGCCATAATTTTTGTCCCTCACTTTCAAATCCTGTTGGAGAACAATTATTCAAATATTTTTCTAAAAACTTTTCAGAATTTTTAGTAATGATTTTCTTTTTTGCCATAATAACTGTTGATTTTAAAGATGCGAATATAAGGAATTTATAATGCCTTTTTATTTATTGAATTCGGCTAACCCACATTTTAGCCATTTTTCAAATTCACTAATATTAGGTGTATAGCCAATAGGGTTCGTTAAAAGTCCTATTTTTGGACTATAAAGTACATAGTATGGCTGTGATGAACTTGCATAAGTTACCGCTTGCAAAGTACTCCATTTATTTCCAATTGTTTTTAACGTTTTCTTCTTTGTTTTTCCATCAGATGTAGGGACAACTACCGTTTCAGGATTATTTAATAAAACATCCTCATCCACATAAAGTTGACAAAGTACGAATTCATCTAATAAATTTTCTACCTCTGGGAATACATTTTCTTCCATTTTTCTACAATTGACGCAAGCCCAACCTGTAAACTCAATAAATCCGGCTTTACTCTCTTTTTCTGCAAATTCTATCGCCTCCCAATAATCAAAAAAGATTTCTTTTTCTTCTTGCTCATATGTATAGCTATAGCTTAGTGGTGGCGGGAATCCACTTAAAGCCTCATGCTCCCACCAATTTAGATGCGCACCAAACATCCCAGGAATTAAATAAATAGTAAATAGCAAAAAAGATAAAATAAAAGCATACCGCATTTTGGATATCCTTAATAATTTAGAATCATGAGGGAATTGAATTTTGCCAACTAAATATAGTACCGTCAGCACACCAACAATAAACCAAAGCACAAAAAATGTTTCTCTTTTTATCAGTCCCCATTGCTCTACCATATCGGCATTAGAAAGAAACTTAATAGCCAATGCTACTTCTAAAAACCCTAATACTACCTTTACTGAATTTAGCCACCCTCCTGATTGAGGAAGGGTATCTAATAGTTTTGGAAATAGCGCAAATAAGGCAAATGGCAACCCTAGGGCTAAACCAAATCCTGTCATGCCAGCCGTTAATTTAGTCGCAACCATTTTAAATTCCATTCCTAAAAGATTGACTGTACTCACATCTCCACCCAAAGTTCCTGCTAAAAGTGATCCTAAAATTGGCCCTGTGCAAGAGAATGAAACAATTGCTAAAGTTAGCGCCATAAAAAAGATGCCAATTAATCCGCCAATATTAGACCCTGCATCAGCCTTATTACCCCATTTACTTGGAAGAGTTAGCTCATAATACCCAAAAAAGGAAAGTGCAAAAGCTATGAAGATAGCAAAGAAAAATAGGTTCAACCAACTATTTGTGGAAATCTGATTTAATATTTCAGGGTCAATATTTGGCATTAGATGAAATGGGATGCTTAACAGAAAATAAATCAGCATAATGAAAAAGCCATACATAGCCGCATTGAACATGCCCTTGCCTTTTTCCCCTTTAGTAAAAAAGCTAACAGTAAGAGGAATCATGGGGAAAACACAAGGTGTTATAAGGGCAATAAGTCCGCCTAAAAGTCCTAAGATAAAAATAGCCCATAAAGAGTTCTCTTTAGATTTCTTTTCGCCACAATCAGTAGAAGGCTTGCCTAAGTTTACTAATTTGTCATTATATTTTTTTGTATTTAGAATATCTTGATTCGTAACTATCTTCTGTTTTTCTGTCTCTTGAATACTGCCCTCTGAATTGATATTAAATGAAAAAGGGAGTGGCATTGGAAAAACACATTGAGCCTCATCGCATACCATAAAATTAATCTCTCCTGTTATATTAAATGGATCTTTAGTTAGTAATTTTATTCTCTGTCGAAAAGTAACTTCTTCTTCATAGTATTTTAATGTTTCTTCCCAAATAGGATCATAATCTTCTATAGGGAGTTCTTCTATAACACTATCCTTTTTGATAAAAAAATCTGATTCCTTGAAAACAAAGGATGTAGGAATGGGGCCCTCATCATTATAATATTGCCCAGTAAATTGAGAATATAAATGCCAATGCTTTTCAATACTCGCTTTAAAGTGTAGTTCAACTTCTGAATCTGAAATAGTGCTTTGTGAAAATTCCCAAATTACAGGATCTATAATTTGAGCATTTGTAAAACCCCCAACAAATAGAAAGAATATTATAACTAATAGCTTTTTCATTCTTTTTTAGCTTAATTCTTGATTTATAATCCTTTCTAATTCTACTGAATTTTGACTCCCAATAAGGTAAATTAAGCCATCTTTATCAATAAGTTCGACCGCATTGGGACCTCTAGTATAAAAACGAATAGTACCTTTTAAATGCAAATTATAAACAGACCGATTCAAAATATATTTGCTATACATTACTTTTTTCGCCGATTGAATACTATTTAAATCAATCTTGACCTTTCTGGAAGTCCAAAGGCCATCTAATATGATACTTTTATTTTGCACCTTCGTTTCAAAATGAAGAATGAAAACTAGCAAAATCGATATTACTAAAATGGCAATTCCTAAGAAGAAAAAAAGTTCACCCTCTTTGTCATTATTTTGTTTCCAATAATAGCCTACAAAACAAAAAAGAGCTAAAGTTATTCTTCTAGAAAGTGACATTTTGTTTAGCCCTAAATATTGTTTCTCTACAAATTTAATTTCTGACATTTTATTTTTTTAAAAGTTGCACAATATACGCCTTTTTACTGGTTTCAGTTATTTTAAATTTCTCGGAAATCCGATGCCCAACTATCCAAACAATCTCGTTAGCTGAACAAAGTAACCAAATTTGTTCCTTTTCAGGGATTGAAATTTTATTGTCGATAAAAAAGTCACTTAATTTCTTCTTGCCTTTCATACCGGAAGGAGTGAAAAAATCTCCTTCTTGCCATTTTCTTAGCATTAGTGGAAATCTCAGTTTATTAAAATCAAGAACAGCAATCTCTTTATCTTTTTTTATTCCCAAATTATCTGAAATCCTAAACTCTAAATGTAATGGATATAAACATTTGTTATCAACTTCTTCAATCAGAATTTGAGCCTTCTCATTTTGCCCAATAACTTCAATTATCAAATCTTTTCTGTCCATTGTAATACGATGAGTAGAAGAGAAAAAGAGCTTGCCAGATTGGTTAGAGATTGTACGAGCAATGCCCTCTATATTCGAAAATCCGAATGGTTTTAAAAATTCATAAAGATATGTTTCTAACGGATTTAATTTTTTTAATTCTGTTTTACTAATGGTAAAATAATTCTCTTTTTGTTTTAGAATTTTCTTTCTTTGCTTTTCAATTTCCGTAAAATAAATTGATGATACAGCTCTTAAATAGTTTTTTTCTTTTACGAGTGTTTCATTAAAAGAAGGATTTATTTCTTTAAGTAAAGGAATCAGTTTTTCCCGAATCTTATTTCTTAAATATTTTATATCTTTATTACTGCTGTCCTTACGAAATTCTATCTTATTTCTTTCTAAAAAATCGTAAATTTCTTGCTTTTTAGCAAATAAAAATGGTCTTACTAATTTTCTTTTTTTTGAATGAATTCCTAACATGCCTTTTATCGAAGTTCCCCTTAAAAGATTGATGAGAAAAGTTTCTATATCATCATCTCTATGATGTGCTGTTAAGATAAAATCAAAATCATTTTGTTTTCTAACTTGTTCAAACCAATTGTATCGTAAATCCCTTGCAGCCATCTGAATAGATATTTTATTTTGATCTGCAAAATCTTTTGTTTTAAAGTTTTTTACAAAACAAACTACATTCATTTCTTTTGCTAATGATTTTATAAAATCCTCATCCTTATCTGACTCCTTATTTCTTAAGCCAAAATTACAATGAGCCAAGCTGAAATTATAATTTAATTCTTTTAAAAGATAGGCCAAAGCAACACTATCTGCTCCACCACTAATGCTAAGCAAAAGCTTGTCTCCTAACTTAAAAAGACGATTATTCTTAATATATTCCTCTAATTGCTCTTTCATATTGCTCTTTCTTTTTCTCCTGATGCAATTTCCAAAATTGTTTTTATTTTTACAAGGCATTCTTCATATTCGTCCTTTGGGATTGATTTATTTGTGATGGCACCTCCAGCCATTACAGAAAGATACCTTTTTGTTGAGTTATAAAGAATACTTCTGATTACCACATTAAAATCAAAATCAGAATTTGGTTTAATATAACCGATACTCCCAGAAAAAAGCCCTCTTTTTGTAGTTTCAAATTTCTCAATTAATTCCATTGCTTTCTTTTTGGGAGCGCCTGTCATTGAGCCCATAGGAAAGGCTCCTTTTATAGCGTCTACAAAATGATACTTAGTTGATAATTCTGCTGTTATTGTACTAATCATTTGATGTACTTGCTCAAAGGGGTAAACCCCAAAAAGTTCCTCTACTTTTACACTTGCTTTTTCCGCACATTTTGATAAATCATTTCTTACCAAATCAGCAATCATTACATTCTCAGATTTGTCTTTTGCGCTATTTAATAACTCCGTTTGTAGTTGAAAATCTATTTCTTTCTTAGAACTTCTTTTCCTTGTCCCTTTTATTGGTTGTGATAATAGTTTTTGATTATCTTTTCTTAAGAAACGTTCCGGACTTGAGCAAATTAAGTATTTATCTTCCAAAGATAAAAAAGCAGAAAATGGAGCTTTTGATTTTTTGTTTAATCTGCAAAATAATGCTTCTGAATTTATCTCCACATTCTCAGAAAAAAACTCTTGACAATAATTCAATTCATAAATATCTCCCCTTTTAATATGAGCTTTTATTTGTTTTATTTTTTCTAAATATTCTAACTCTGATTCTCTTTTCTGTATTTTTAATCCTCCAAAGAATCCCTCATCACAATATTGATTCTCAATTTCCTCAACAATAGAATTTGTTTCTTTTTTGTCCATAAAAGTATCTATATATAGTACTTCTTCCTTCGTTGTAAAAATAATTTTTGGAATAAAAAAATAGAGATTAGGCAATTCTATATTGTCTAAATTGTTAGAACGTAAACTTTCTGTTTCATTCTTTAAGTCATAAGAAAAATAACCAAACATCCAGTCTTTGTTTTGCTTATAAAAGTGTTTTAACCTTTCAAAAGAATTGTTTTCTGAACAACAAATTTTATGTGCTCCGACTCCGAAAAGAAACTCATATTCGAAATAGTTTTTTGGCATTTTAAAGTTTTGTTTATTGGAATCTAAAAGGCAAGAATGTTTATACTTTTTAGCCCAAAAAACCAACTTCTCTGTAAACTCTTTTTTGTTTTTAATATAATACGTATGTCTATTTCGCACAAAGCAAAAGTAATGGTTTTTAGGAATTTATTCTGAAATATTTTTTGCTTTACAAAAACTGAAATGGATTATTAAATTATTTTTTATAATTTAGCCACATACAAACCAAAAATAATTAATTATGGGAAACTTGGAAAAACCGTTAACTTGGGGATTGGGCATTTTATTTGTCCTTGGCTTATTTATTCTAAATTGTGAATGTAGTGATGGGACAACTTGTCCTATTAATAAGACATTTAATATCAGTACCTCTAGTATTAATGGAGATGCTTTGAAAGTTGATGTGGCAGAAACTATTACAGAAGAAGTAGAAGCAGCCGAAGAGGAAGTGCCAGAAGAGGCAGAAACAACTGTAGATGACGTATCTGATGATAATTCTAAAGAATAATTAGAAAATTCTCTGTTAAAAATTTAAAAACCCATTCTTTTAGAGTGGGTTTTTCATTTTCATAACTTATTCTTGACAAATGTTATTGTTAAAAGTAAAATAGAGATAAAAATACTTATCCTTCCAATATAGTTGCCAAACTGACTATAAAAAGTAGTTTGAGGATTGAAGTTAATATTTGCTGTAATACAAATTTTTTCATCCCATTTTGTTTTTTGCAAAATCTTTCCTTTTGCATCAATGACTCCTGAAATCCCTGTATTTGCAGAACGAACAATTGTTTTTCTCTGTTCTATAGCCCTTAAACTTGCATAAGAAAAATGCTGCCTATAACCTGCTGAATTTTTCCACCAACCATCATTAGTAATTATAGCAATCAAATCAGAACCTTTATAATTCATCTCTCCATAAATACTTTCATAACAAATAAGAGGACGGATATTTTGATCATTAATTAAGAAATTTTGAATTGTATTTTCTTTTCCTAAGGAACCACTCATTCCTCCTAAATCAACAACTAATTCTGCTAATTTATCCAATACATTTGGAAAAGGCATTTTTTCAACTCCTGGAACTAATTTTGTTTTATGATAGACTTTAACAGAATCCCCATTAGGAATAAAAATAGCTGAGTTATAAGCATCATAAAAGATATTCTCATTTCTAATTTGACGAGCAGTTGTTGTTTTTTGCTCTCCATGTCCAAACATCTTATAAGTAGAAGCCCCAACAATTATGTTCAATTTCGGAAATTGCTTTTGTAATTCTCTAAATTTTCTAACACTATAGGTTGCCTCAAATTTATTTTCCCAAATCTCTTCCAAAAGAGCAGTTTCGGGACCTACTAAAAGTTGAGTTTCCTCACTAAGTTTAGTTTTTGCAAGAGTAATAAATTCATCTAATTGCTTTTCGTATCCTACATTAAACTTATCCGTATAAGGATCCACATTTGGCTGCAAAATCAACACTTCTAATTGCTCTTCATTTGTCGTATTTGGGATAAGAAAGAACGAAAATAGTAATGGTAAAATCAGCAATAAACAAGGTAAAACTAGTGCTTTTGCATTTTTATTTTGTACTAATTTGAATATTAAAACATTCATCAATAACACCCAGAATGAACCTCCTAAAAATCCAGTAAACTCATACCACTGCACTATATCAGGTATATTCGAAAATCCATTTCCTAATATCAGCCAAGGCCATGACAATTCCCAATTTAGGTTCAGATATTCCATTGAAATCCAAAGAACAATAAAAGAAAAGTATCCCAATCTATTTTTGCTTGCAGTTTTAACTTTATGAAAAAAATAAAAAGCTGTCGCCATTAAGACTGCATTCACAAAAAAAGCAGCAATTGCACCAAGAGGTGTAGCGTGATATACCCAGTAAGTTGTAATTACATTAAAAATAAAAAATGCGAAAAAAGAGAGCCAAAAAATTTTTCTTCCTTTTTTGTTTTCATTTGAATTTTGTAATTCGTCCTCCAATATTAAAAGTGGAACAAACGCAAAAAATAAAATAGGGAAAACGCCAATTTCAGGCCAAGAAAATGAAAGTAACAATCCACTAAGTATGGCTAAAAATAAATTCTTCATATCGATTACAAATATTATCATATTTTTGCGGATATGAATGCTATAAAAAGAAATATCCCAAATATTATTACACTTACTAATTTATTTTGCGGATTATGTGCTATCATATTTGCGTTTGGCGAAAACCTTATCCTAAGTGGAGGATTTATTCTCATAGGTGCGTTCTTAGATTTTCTTGATGGACTTAGTGCTCGTATTTTAAATGCGTATAGCGAATTTGGGAAACAATTGGACTCATTCGCAGATATCATAACTTTTGGTGTAGCGCCAAGCATGATTCTATTTAAATTATTTACTTTAGAAAAAACAAACCCTCTTTTTGAAACTTCAACAGAGACTCTCTTATTATCACCTGTTATACTATGCCTCCTTACGCCTATATGTTCAGCAATTCGTTTAGCAAAATTCAATATCAATAAACATAACACTTATTTTATTGGGCTTCCAACACCTGCTTTAGGCATATTTATAGCAGCGTTAGCTATAGAATATGAACGAATACCTATGTTCTCTAATGATCAATTCTTGCTCATCACTTCTATTTTATTACCTGTACTTTTAATCTCAAATATTCAATTCTTCTCACTTAAATTTAATAAAAAAGAATTCTTTAGATCTAGAGTAAATACCTTTAAAATTATTTTAATAATTAGTTCACTAATATTATTCTTCTTTTTTTGGTTTGCTGCTATACCATTTATTGTAGTTTTGTACCTGAGTTTATCACTATTAAATAACATTATAATATGAAGTTCCGAGCCGAAATAGATGTAATGCCACTTAAATCACTATTAGATCCCCAAGGGAAAGCAGTGAGTGCGAGCATGGGAAATGTTGGATTAGCAGAAATTAAGAATGTAAGGATTGGCAAACACATTACTTTAGAAATTGAAGCAAACAATGAGCAAGATGCAACTTCAAAAGTAGATGAAGCATGTAAAAAAATGCTTTGTAATCAAATTATGGAGTTTTTTGAATTTACGATTTCTAAAGCGTAATTACTATTTAACTTTAACTCTCACAATTTCAATTTTTCTTTCCATTGCTGCTTCCACACTATAGACCGACAGCTTTTTATTTCTAGGATTATCGCTCACTTTTTTATTAGAAACCGATTCGCCAAAAGGTAATTCTGTAATAACTAATTGTTCATTTTTTAAATATTGGGTAATACTTCCATTTTGGAATTCATGCATATAATTTAACAAAGAAGAAATTCTTCTTTTAGATAAATTGATATTATAATCAGAAGTAAAAAGAGGGCTAGCAAAACCTTTTATCTGTAATTCTATCTGTTGTTCTGTTTCTAAAGCAAATTTTATTTTCAGCAAAACATTATTCAATTTATTAAAATTGGCTTGTAATTTATTTATAAAAAAATCCTCTATCTGTGTCGAATGACTTTTTTCTATGTACTCCTGCTTTAATAAAAAATAAGAAATATACGATTCCTTATAGCCAATCTTTGTTGTGGTTTCCATAGTGCAACAATCAGGTTCGTCATTATGAAAATATAAAGAAAGAGGTAGATAATTATTTATCTTTGAAATTTCAGAAGGAGGTGTCGTCTCTTGGCGTTTTATTTCAAAAGAAAAAATGTCATTGCAACAATTTCCCTTATCTAAATAAATTGAAGGTAAACGATTAGATGAAAAGCTGCCTTTATTTTCTGTAAAAAAATTTAAATACATTTCATCAAAAGGAGTATTAAAGGGCTCGGCTAACAAATTAGGAGTATCCCACAAAGTCAAATTACCCTTTACTTTGTAAATGTCAAATCCACCCATACCATCTTTTCTGTCAGAGCTAAAATATAATTCACCATAACTGTGATTAAAAAATGGTGTAATTTCATGGTATTTACTATTTATTTTATTTCCCAAATTTATAGGACTACCAAAATTCCCATCTTCATCAATAGTAGAAATCCAAATATCCAGCCCTCCATAACCTCCCTCTCTGTCCGAAACAAAATACAAATATTCTTTACTATCAATTATTGCAATGTTTGGTTGAGTAGAAGTACTCCCCATTTTGTTAATTCTATCGTCTAATTTTTTGGGGGTTGTCCATCTCTTTTTTTGGAATTTTGAACTATAGATTGCACAATTTTCCCCTTTGCAAAAAGTGAAATAAGCAATTTTATCTCTTGTGATAAAAAGATTTCCGCTTTGCAAATAATCAGAATTGAAAGGAGAGAAATAACTACCCTTACTCCACTGATCTAATTGATAATTACTATGATAAATAGAGGAAACATAATTATTGTTATCCTCTCTGATTGCTGTAAAAAAGGCATGGCTTTCTTCATCCTGAAAAAAATTAAGCTCAGCTCCAATAGAATTGATTGCAGTAGATAAATGTTTTATCTCAATATTTTCTTGTGCAAAAATTACACTAGAAATAAATAATAATATGAATTTAAAAAATCTCATAAATATCTTGGACAATATTTCTTAATTTCTTTTTTTGCCTTTCTTTTCTTCTTATTCCAAATATACATAATGGATACCTCAAAACCCCCTTTTTTGTTGCTAGCAGCTACCAAATCAGAAATATTAATATCATAACTTATAACTGCCCTAATGTTATTATAATTTAGTCCAAAGGCTGGAATAATAGCATCATCCCATCTATAAAAAATTTGAGAAATAAGTCCCATATTAAAATCAGGGATTTCATACCTTATTATGGTTCCAAAAAGAAGTTCTCTAACTTTTCCTTGTCTACTATAAAGTAATGCTGGATTTAGAATAATTGTATTATTTATGCGATAAAAGGATTGAAAATACAAATTATATTTTTCATCTAATTCCACACTTTCATCATCTATTAATGTTTGTTTTGGCTTATTAATATGAAAAGCAGAAAGCCCAGAAATAAAAGAAAAATTATCATTTATCATTGCGGAATAATTTGCTCCAATTCCTACATCAAAATAGGTAAAAGATGGGTTCTGTAGATTTTCATGTTCTTCAAAAATAAGATTGGAAAAATCTACTTTTCTTTGTGTAAATCCAAGTAATATCCCTGCTGAAATCGCCTTATCTCTATCAATGGAGAAAGATTTATTTATTGCTGTATTAAATTGAGAAGTAGTAAAATTAGCATCTCCAGCTACATCATTTATAAATTGCAATCCAACAGAAGTTTTTTTCAAAATATCTTTTGCTTCAAAGTTGGTTGTAATTGTATTGAAAGGATCAGCAACACTTTGCCATTGTATTCTTTTTTGAAAAGATGTTTTAAAGTCAGCCGATTGATTGCCAACAATAGCAGGATTTAGTGAAATATTTGAAACTGTAAATTGAGAAAAATGGATGTCTTGAGCTTTTAAGTTAAAGGTAAAAAGAAGTGCTAATATTAATAACAAAACTTTCATCTTATCAATGTAATATTTCCTTTTTTGAATAATTTTTTACCACCAAAACATTCTAACTCTAAATAAAAATCAAACACTTGCGGAAGTAATAATTCATTCTGAAAAGTGCCATCCCACTCGCCATCTTTATTGTTGGAAGTATATACTTTTTGACCAAAACGATTAAATATTTCTAACTTAAAGAAGGTGATAATTCCATCATCATCTTTTATCCTATAAATCTCATTTATTAATTCATCATCATTATTTGGCGAAAAAGCTGTAGGTATTTTAATTTTAGAATCATCACAAAAAACATCCAAAATTGTAATATATATACTATCAGAAGTTTGACATTCAAAATTAGAATAAATATCTACCCTAAAAAGAGAATCGTATGTTGGCCAAACTTCAATTTGCTTTGTTGTGTCACCTGTTTCCCAAAGTACATTAGCAATAGTTTGAATATTTAATAAAGTACTTTCTCCCTTATAAATTGGATTTTTACTAGCCCAAATACTATCGGAGATTGCAAATGAATTTACTGCTATAAAAATAGAATCTTTGAGCTCACAACCATTTTGGTTTTGCACCTGTATAAAAAGCCAAATAGAAGAGTCGGGGAAAAACCAAACAAACGAAGAATCTGAGCTAAAATTTAAAGTATCTGTTCCAGTCCAAGTATAAGCAATTAATGGCACTGTAGGGAGTAAATTATTAACTTTTACAAAAGCAGAATCACCATTACAAATTTCAAAATTTCCAGTAAGAGAAATATCAATATCTTGAATTTTAATTTCTACACTATCGATTGCCTGACAAATTCCATCCGTAACTTTTACAAAATACTGCATGGGATTTGTTGTAAGCAAAAAGCTATCTAAACTAAGTGTATCGGTAAATAAATCATTGCTCGACCATAAGAATGAAGTGACTAAACCTTCCAAATTTGAGCTCAATAAAATAGGTTTATTACAAAAAGAGGTGTCATTTCCAGCATCAACATTTATAGCATTTACCTCCACTAATTGAAAAACTGTATCAATACAACTTCCATTTGAAATAAGTAATTGATACAAAATTGTGGAATCAGTAGTCACAAATGGATTGGAAACTATGGTGCTGCTCAAACCATGAGATGGACTCCAAGAATAAGAAATTGTAGGATCATTAACTGGCAGTAATCCAATTTGAATTTGCTCATTTTTACAAATTTCCACTTTCTGAATTATATTTGATGAATTAGAGAGAATATAAATTTGCTTCATGATAGTATCACTAACATTACATGAAGTAGGATCATTTGTAATTAGCGTTACATCATATATTCCATTTTGATTGTAGGAATATGTTGGATTCTCTTGAGTCGAAAAATTCCCATCACCAAAAAACCACTGATAAGTTATGCTTCCTGCTCCAATACTCAAATTTTGAAAAGAAATTGTAGTGTCACAACCAACCCAAGGAGCAGAAAAATTGGAAATAGTAGTAGGGAAATCAAAATTAAATTTAAAAACCGCACTATTACATTGAGATCCTGAAGTCGCATTATTCGTGCTTGAGATTGCTGCAATAGTTGTAGGAAAATCAGAATAGCCACCACAGCCAGCACAAACGCATTGATATACAACTCCTTTCTTATCAAACCGACTAGTACCTCCATCTACATGTTCTGTAGCTTGATTTCCTCCAAAATAAGTAGCATATATTAAATTGTTCATATTGCCATCTAGTACCATGAGATAAAAATCATTTCCATCCGTATTGCTTTGAAAGGCATTTGAAGTAATTGGTAAATTAAAAGTTGTGCCGGCATTACCGATCCCTATACTAGAACCCCAACCAGAAATATAAATTTTATTGCAGACATCAACTAGAAAAGCAGTTGGCGAAATATTTGGCTTTCCAGTATTAGCGCCTACCACTGTAGATTGCAATAGTACATCTAAATTCTTGGAAAGTTTGCTAATAAATTCTCCTCCGCCTGGCACATTATAATTTGTTTGATAAACAAGTGTATTCCCACTTGCTTTTGTTTGTCCGAACAAATAAACATTTTGAGCTCCATCCAATTCTACAAAAAAGGCTTGATCATAGCTATTGGAACCAAAATAAGTAGAGCTAATAATTTGTGTTCCATCTTTAGAAATATAGGAAACAAAAGCATCAGCCAGCAAAGAATCTAAATAATTGGGATACAATCCATTTGTGGTAGTTGGGAAATTATTAGAAGTAGTACCACCAGTTACATAAATATTATCATCTACATCCAATGCTAAAGAATAAATCGCATCCAATCCTCTCCCTCCTAAAAAAGAACTCCAAATCATATTACTAAGTTGATTATCCATTTTAATAATTACGCCCTCTTGCAAAGAATCTAAAGTGGTTTGGAATACATTCCCAACAATAGGAAAATCGGTAGAACGAGAAGAGGTTGCAATATAAATATTGTTGTTTTTGTCAATATCTATTTCTCCTCTTACATCATCAGCATAATTAAATTTTAATTTATTACCGATATTTAAGCCATCATTTTCGCTGCCACCAATATAAGTAGATGCTAACAAATTCCCTCCATTTCCACTTAGACAAGAAATTATTAAATCTGAGCCGTCTGGATAAGAAATGCCAATCCCTGAGGGAAGAAAAGAAGGTCCTCCATTAAAATTATTTTGGTATGCGTTAGTGGTTGTAGGGTAATCATGAGACCCACTTGTACCAAAAAGAAAAAGTTCATTGGCAGAATTTACAATCATAGAGTGCGGTAATTCATCTTTACTTCCTCCTAAATAGGTAGAATAAATAGCAACTGTTCCTGTTGTATCGTATTTTGTAATAGCGATATCAGTCCCTAAAGACCCAGTACCTCCAGCAAAGTTAATTTGATATGCCCCTAAAGTTGTTGGATAACCGGCTCCAAAAACTGTGCTTCCAGAATACAAAAACCCATAATCATCATAAGTTGCTGTATAACCAAAATTATTTGCTGTACTTCCAGAGTAAGTAGAGAAAACAAGGGTGGGATCAATAATTAAATCTTGATTTTTGTTGTAACCATTTGGAAATTCAAAGCTTAAGATTTTTCCCTTTTGTTTGTAATTGCAAACAATTTCTTTTTTTTCTCCATCAATAATTTGATAAGCAAATGGCTTTTCTTCTATGATTGTATTTACAGAAGTTTGTATATACAAATCCCCTTTTTTTAGAAATATATCATCTACTCCTTTATAGCTTAATTTTATGTTTTCAGGATTAGAATTTGCTTTTACAAAGATGTCATACTTTAAATTACCATCATGGGAATATATCTTTAAATCAATTCCATCATAGATATTTTTTTGTACAAGTGTTTTAAAATGATGCACATTTTCAGTCCATTTAATTTTATCATTCCCTAAAAAGTAGTTTTCGAAAAAAACACTTTCCTCTTCTAAAAAATGTTTTGCATTTTTATTAGAATTCTTGAAAATAACTTTAAAAGCGTGTGCCCTCATACTTCTATCGTTTGTTCTCAAATTATGAAAATCGACAAGCTTTTTTTGATCATAAAAATTATATGTAAATGTTCCTTTTTCTATAAATAATGCTCCTCCAGGAAGATTTACTTTTGCTCCAATACTTTTTTTGAATTGCCCTTTGTTTTCAATAAAAGGATAGGAAAAATCACTAGCAGAAAGGAGATGAGATGAGAATAGGAATAAAAGCCCTATTAGCTTTTTAATTATGCTTCTTGAGTGCAGCATTTTGCATTATATTATTGGTTCTGCAAGATACTGAATTAAACTGTCTTTTACTAATTGAAAAGGTCCTTTGCTCATCTCTTTCATTGGCTCTGAGGGGGGCAATATTTGTTTGTAAGGATCTACTTGCACCCCATTCTTCCAAAACCTATAGCAAACATGAGGCCCTGTTGCTAACCCTGTACTTCCTACATAGCCAATTACATCTCCTTGTTTTACATGAACTCCTTTTCTTATCCCAGTTTTTATTTTGGACATATGGAGATATTGTGTGGTATAAGTATTATTGTGTCGGATTTTTACATAGTTTCCATTACTTCTTTTATACCTTGCTTCCGTAACGGTTCCGTTTGCAGTACTTAAAATGGGAGTCCCAGGAGGTGCAGCATAATCTGTCCCTAAATGTGGTTTTACTCTTCCAGTTACTGGATGCCTCCTTCGCTTACTATATTTTGAGCTTATCCTACTGAAATTTAAAGGAGCACGTAAAAATGCTTTTCTTAGTGTTTTACTTTCTTCATCAAAATAATCGCCAAAATTTTTGCCTTCTTCTCTGAAATAGAAAGCATAAAAATCCTCTGATTGATGAGTAAAATTTGCTGCCCAAATTCTTCCAATACCTACAAATTCATCTTCCACATATCTTTCTTCATAATAAACCCTAAATTTATCCCCTTCTTGAATTCTAAAAAAATCAATTGTCCAAGCATAAATATTAGATAGCTCTATCACCAAAGCTGGGCTTAAATTATTATCCATTATTGCATTCCACAAGGAAGATGTAATTTCTCCTGATGCTGTTCTCATCTTTATTTTTACTTCCTTTTCTCCTCTATATACTTTTATTCCATCTCTTAAATCAAATACCACAAAGTGGATTGATGATTCTTCATAGATAAGACACTGAGCAATGGCATTAGAATCTTTTGTGCAAAAAACAGTGTAGGGCTGTCCTGCTTTTGCCCTTTTCACATCAAAAACTCCCTTAGATGCCTTTACAATTTCATCGATTTTCCCATGATCTATATGATTTCTATATAGAATCTCTCCAAGCACTTGGCCTGGTTTTATTACTCCTTTTAAAAGTTGAAAAGAATCAGTAACAATACCATACTCTATAGTGGGCTCTTGTATTTTAGGAGCTTTTGTACTATCTCCATTTGCATGATTGCATTTCGAGAAGTTCATTACTATGAGTAGTAATAATAGAGCAAAAAAAAGGCAGCCAAGAATTTTAGATCTCATAGACGCAATTTACATAAAAGGAGTAAAGATTTTCATTGCTTTTTAATCAGTTATTGACAATGGACTTTTCAAACCTTCAAAAGAATAAAGCTCTGCTTTTATCACCCCAACAATAATTTTAGTTTCCACTTTTATCATCAATTTATTATCATCATCGGAAATCCAGATTCTCATTTCTTCTTCCTTTCGAAAAATTCTTCCTATTTGTAGTTGAGGCACAAATACCATACAATTTATTTTTCCCCACTTGGTTTTTATAATCTCATTCTTCAGGTATTTTATTCGCATAGGATAATTTTCTTCATCCATAAAAATATTAATTTTCAATATAGAATCTTGTTTGATTTTTTGTCTATTAAGAAGTGCCCTTGCATAATAAAATGCGGAAATCATATCCTGTGAATCTTCAGGGACTCGATAGACAGAATCTTCTACTAAAACTCCGCTTTCCTTAGAATTAAAACGATAATCTTGCTTTATTTTGTAGCCGCCTTCATTGACATCTCTTATAAAATGAATAGGGGTTAATGTCTTGGGATTGCAGTACGAAATATAGGAATCGTTTACCTCAAAGATATAATCGAAAAATGTAGTTGTTTCTCCAAATCCATCAAAAAAATAACATTTTTCTCCTAAATGATTTTCTAATCCTTTAACACTTAAATGCCCATAGCCAGCCGTAATTGGGCCATAATGTATGCGATAAGAACAATGCTCTCCAACTATAAAAGGATAATTATTTTGTGCTAATAATATCAATGGAAGAAATGCAATAAAAAAAATAGCGTTTCTTTTTCTCATTTTTAATACACTATATTGATAATTCGTTTTGGGACTATAATTATTTTTTTAGGAGATTTTCCATCTAAATAATGAGCTGTTTTTTCGTGTTTCATTACTTCTTGTTCCACCTCAGCTTGTTTCATATCAACTGGCAAATTAATTTTAAATCGCATCTTCCCATTAAAAGAAACCGGATAATTAATTTCTGTTTCTCCCAAATAAGATTCGTTAAACTTAGGGAAACATGCAATAGTTACAGAAGTTTTGTTCCCTAATTTATGCCAAATCTCTTCAGATATATGAGGGGCATATGAAGAAAGTAAAACTGTAAAATCAGAAATAATCTCTCTACTCTTACATTTCTGCTCAGTAAGTTCATTCACACAAATCATAAAAGTACTTATAACTGTATTGAAGGAATATCTTTCAATTTCTACCTCTACCTTTTTGATTGTTTTATGAAGTGTTTTATAATTCTCTTTTGTTGGGGTTTCTTCTGAAACAGAAAAATTATTTTCTGCATTATGAACAAGCCTCCAAAACTTTCTTAGAAAATTATATACCCCATTAATCCCTTTGGTATCCCAAGGTTTGAACTGTTCCAAAGGCCCTAAGAACATTTCATACAAACGCAAAGTATCTGCCCCAAATTTTTGTACAAGTTCATCAGGTGTTTGTACATTATATTTTGATTTAGACATTTTTTCTACCTCATGCCCACACAAATACTTATCTTCATCATTAAATATAAATTCTGCATCTTTATATTCATCTCTCCAATTTTTAAACGCTTCGACATCCAAAACATTATTATTTACAAAATTAATATCTACATATAATCTTGTGGTTTTGTAATCTTTTCTTTTATCAAAACTTATGAAAGTATTACTATCCTTTATTCTATACACATAGTATGATCTGCCCAAAATCATTCCTTGATTTATCATCTTTTTGAAAGGTTCCTCAAAAGAAATAAATCCTCTAACATACAAAAATTTAGTCCAAAAACGAGAATACAGCAAATGCCCAACAGCATGTTCTGCGCCTCCAATATATAGATCTACCTGTCCCCAATAATCAGACTTTTCTTTTGAACAAAACTCTTCATCATTTTTTGGATCCATATATCTTAAGAAATACCAAGAACTTCCTGCCCAGCCCGGCATAATATTCGTTTCCATTCTATCTCCTTCAAACACATTCCAATCTTCTTTCTGCACTCTTGCCAGTGGTGGTTCTCCGCTTGAAGTTGCTAAATATTTATCAACCGGAGGAAGTATTACGTGTTTATCATCATCCAAGACATAAGGAGTCTCCTCTTTGTAATAAACTGGAAATGGCTCCCCCCAGTACCTTTGTCTGCTAAAGATTGCGTCTCTTAATCGATAGTTTATTTTCCCTTTTCCAAAGCCAAATTCCTCAATCTTACAAATAGCTAAATCCATTGCTTTTTTAGCAGATAGCCCATTTAAAAAATCTGAGTTTGTTATTGTTACATTCTTATCTTCATTTGCCTTTTCACTTACATCAACACTCTTAAAAATATTGATAATATCTATATTAAAATGAGTTGCAAAATTCCAATCTCTCTGATCGCCACATGGTACAGCCATAACCGCTCCTGTCCCATATGTTGCAAGTACATATTCACTTATCCAAATAGCAACTTTATTACCCGTAAAAGGATGAACTGCATAAGATCCGGTAAACACACCACTTACATTTTTCTCCGCTTGTCTGTGTCTTTCTGATTTTAGTTTTGCGGCATTTACATATTTCTCAACCTCCCTTTTTTGTTCAGATTTTGTTAGTTTTTGAACTAAATCATGTTCGGGAGCAAGAACCATAAAATTAACACCAAAAATAGTATCTGGTCTTGTTGTAAAAACCTCAATTTTATCTTCCAAATTTTCTAATGAGAAACTAACGGAAGCACCTTTTGATTTCCCAATCCAATTTTTCTGAATCTCCTTAATAGAATCTGACCAATCAACAGTATCTAATCCTGAAATTAACCTATCTGCATAAGCAGTAATCCTAAGCGACCACTGTTTCATTAGTTTTTGTTCAACAGGGAAACCTCCTCTTTCAGAAAGGCCCTCTTTAACCTCATCATTTGCAAGTACAGTGCCCAAATCTTCACACCAATTTACCCAAGTTTCTGACAAAAATGCTAATCTGTAATTAAGTAAAATATTTTCTTTCTTTTCTGCTGAAAATCCTTTCCAATCCTCTGCTGAAAATTGAGGAGTATTTTCATCACAAACCACATTTAATCTTAAATTTCCTTCTTGTAAAAAATAATCATAAAGTTCCGATATATCTCTTGCTTTATCAGTGTTTTTACAATAATATGAGTTAAATAATTGCTTAAAAATCCATTGTGTCCATTTATAATAGCTTGGATCAAGAGAGATGAACAAGGAGAAGGTTTTGAGATAATGAAAGTTAGGGGTTGGGATTA